>JAUXSA010000034.1 GCA_030681615.1 Bacteroidota bacterium | reverse complement strand
TATTTGGCATCTATTAGTGTTGAAGAATTAAGTGCCTGCAAAAAAAACTGCGCGCTATCCAAACTGTAATCCAATTTAAAAAAAGAGATCGCACTATTAACTCCCGCCTTTTCGTTTTTTGGGTCAAGTATCAAAACCTTTCTGTAACTATTCCAGGCCCTTAAATGATCTTCAATATCAAAACTTAACTGCGCTTCTTTTAATAATTCTTTTACCTTTTTTTTATTTTCTTTAGTTTGAGCAAATACAAACGCAGTGCAAAAAATAAAACAAAATAAAATATACTTCTTCTTCAACATACAATTATTTTAACAGTAATACATCACCCGTTTTATTAAAGGCTTTCCCATCAATAAACGTAGCGGTAATTTTCCATATATACACATCCTGGGTACACATCTTTCCTTTATAGTAACCATCCCAGCCTTCAGCAGGATTTTTTGTTTCAAATAACAACTCACCCCAACGCGAATAAATGCTTAACACATATTTTTCAGTACCTCTTATATTCGGATGAAAAATATCATTACTCTTATCTAAAGGATCATATGCACTGCCCGGAGATCCGCCTATATTAGGTGTAAAGGCATTTGGTACTTCAACAAATGTTTCTTCCAGAGCAACAATTTTAGATGATAAATCAAATGTATCTCTACAACCCTTATTACTTGTAGCCACTAAAGTTATTTGGTATTCCCCGGGAAGAAGATAAGTATGTGAAGGTTCAAAACTTGTTGCCGTACCGCCATCTCCAAAATCCCATTGATATGAGACAGCGCCGGTAGAAAGATTGTAACATTGTGTTGGTTGGTTAGGAACAAAAACCAATAATGGATCTGCCTTAAAGAAAGCGGATGGTTTTGGAAACACTTTTATGACCCTGGTGGTTGTGTCTGGACAACCATAATTATCTTTTGCAATTAACTGTACTGTAAAGGTTTTATTTATAGATGAAACATTTACAAATGTATTACTTACGCTTCCGGTTGAAGCCGTGTTTCCATCTCCATAGGTCCATTGATATTGCTGCACCCCAACAATAGGGGGGAAAAATACTTTTAAAGGCGTACAACCACTATCGGGTAAGGCAGATATAAAAAACACTGGAGTTGGATGAACAATGATAGGCACTTTTAACGTATCCTTACAACCATTGCTGTTAGTAGAAACGAGCGTAACAGTAAAAACCTGGTTGGTTGGAAAAATATTTGTGTACACTTGTGATGGACTGGTTAAAGTAGAAGTAATAGAATTTCCAAAATTCCAATTGTAAGACGATGCGCCCAAAGAAGTATTTGTAAAAGTTAAGTTAGCAGGTGAACAAGCAGGGGTATCTACTAATAATGTAGATTTTGGTCGTGCAAATAAACTTATAGGCTTCACTATAGAGTCATAACAATTATTTGCTGTACCAACAACCAGTTTAACGCTGTAGGTAATTGGGCCGCCACCGGGCACGTTTGTAAAGGTCTCGACAGGATTAGTGGTTATAGATGCGTTTCCATTATTGAACAACCAGGCGCTACTATTATTACCGGTACTTGTATTTGAAAAACTGACCACCAAAGGTGAACAGCCTGAAACAGGCGAAGCGTTAAAATCAGGAATAGGTTTTGGGAAGACCACAGGATTTCCAAAACTGGAGTCGACACAGCCGAAACCGTTACTTGCAACTAATCGTACTGTAAATGTTTGTGTGGCTGTTGTGGTATTTGTAAACACATGCGTAGACGGTGCTGTAGAAGTTATAACAGATGGAGAACCATCACCATAACTCCATGTATACGAAATTACACCGGGCACAGATGGAAAACTAACCAGTAAAGGCGTACAGCCACTAGCTGGGATCATGGTAAAAGACGTAAATGTTTTTGGAAAGATCTGAATCGTTTGCTTTGAGGTATCACTACAACCAACACTATTAGTAACAACCAAGGTAATAGTATTTGTTATTAATAAAAATGTATTGTTAGTATAAGTATGACTAGGATTTAATGTTGTTGACGAAGTATTGTCTCCAAAAGTCCACGAATAAGTGCTGGCACCAATTGAATTATTTGTAAACGTTACAGGAAGGGGAGAACAACCGGGCGTTAAATTCCCAGTGAACGAAGAAACGGGCCGTGGTAAAATAGAAACAACTTTCCTTGCCGTATCGCTACAACCTAAGCCTGTTGATGCAATTAAACTAACTGTATGATTTACCGTTGCCTGCAAAGTATTGCTATAAGTAAAATTGGCATTTACCGCATTTGATGTAGCTGTTGGTATTACACCAAAATTCCAGATATAATTTACACCATTAACAGAAGTATTTGTGAACGACACTGGAAATGGCGGACAACCAACTGTTGGCGTAAACACAAAATTGGCGGCTGGCTTAATATTAGCAGTAACAAGGTTTGTTGTAGAGTCTTTGCAAAAAGCAGTTGATACAATTAATTTTACGGTATATGTTGCCGGAGCTGTGTATGTGTGTGGAGGGTTTTGAATATTTGAATTGGGAGAAGTATCACCAAAATTCCAGGTATAACTGTTAATGGCATTAGTCCCTGTAACTGTTGATGTACTTGAAAAACTGGTTATAGAACCAACACAAGTTGAAGTTGGTGTAAAACTTGCAATAGGATTTGGATGTACAATAATTGAAGCTGTTTTGGTATTAACACAACCGTTTGCAGCTGTTACAGAAAGTGAAACAGTATAGGTGCCGGGAGCAGGATAGTTTTGATTTGGCGGGATCTGAACACTACTTGTATTGGAGTTACCAAAGTTCCAATTCCATGAAACAGCTCCGATAGAAGATTCATTAAAGACAACATTATTTAAAACGTTACACCCAACTGTAGGTGTATTTACAAAGTTAGCAGTGGGTGAAGGTAAAATAGTGACGACGACCTGCACCGTTGAAGTACAAGCTGCGCCCGCACCAGGTATAAATGCAGCTAATTGTACAGTATAAGTACCCGGTGTTGCATAAACATGCGTTTGCGGCCCGTTACCTAAATTTACAAAACCACCTCCGGTTCCAAAATCCCATAAATAAGAAAATCCTGTTGGGCTGGCGTTAGTAAATGTTAACGGCGCATTTTGACAAAGTGGTCCGGGAGGCGCCACTAAACTAGCTGTTGGTGGATTAACGATCTGCACATTAATAATTGCAGTATCAACACCACATAAATTACTATCACGAAGCATAACAGAATAGGTGCCAACAGCTGGGTAAGCAATACTTATTGGGGTTGTTGGTGGCCATGGTTTCCAGTCTATGATAGAATCATGATTTATTGGTGGCCAGTACATACCAAAGTTCCACCATTCTTGTCTTTGAAACGTATTACCCTGCGCTAAACAATTTCTTTGCGTTGTGTTTGTGAACGTAAAAACGTTATCTGGCCAGCATCTTATAAGTTTATCAGGTGTAATAGCAGCTTGATCAACATCATAAATTTGTATTGGATTAAAATTAGCTATTGTTGGATTGCCGAAGCTACAATAATTCATGGCCTGGAGCGTGATCTGCGTTTGGCAATTGACTGTATTTTTTAAATAGGTATGTGTAATTGTTTGTCCACCATTTGTATAAGTAAAAGCTACAGTAGGAGAACCGTCACCAAAGTTCCATATAAAATTAGTTGTTGGGCTTACATCTGTACTTGAATTTGTGAACGACAATGTTTTTGGCGCGCAAGCCTGCGTAACACCACCAATAGGAATTTGAATGGATGCGTTCACTGGTTTTTCCATTACAACAATACCTGTTAAAGTACAGTTCAAAGCAGGAATAATTAATGTAACCACAAAAGTATCAACTACTGTAGCGTAATTATGTGTAAGAATTGTATTTGCAGTGTACGATGCGCCATTAACAGTAGGACTTCCATCACCATAATTAATGCTATATGCGCCCCAGCTGCTGTTTGATTGAAAATTTAAATTATAGGAAGATCCGGTACAGCTAATAAAATAAGGGTGGGGAGAAAGGTTACCTAAGTAATCGTATACCTGTGGGCACTGGCCCTTTGCAGTAAAAGAAATGATTATGGATAAGAAGAAAAGTAAGCGTTTGATCATGCTCCAATGTTTAGTTCTTATAATATTGCAAGCCTGTAAGCCGGGTTCTGTTTCATCGCGAGTTTAACCCCACGATATATTCTATCATTTATCTTTGCGACCTACCCATTGCGGCTTCCCTTTCGGGAATAAGACGAGCAGCCTTAATTACCGCAACCTATTTGGCCTTTCAACACCCGAGGTTTACCCAACACAATTATCGCTAATCATGCTTGTGAGCTCTTACCTCACATTTTCACTATCACCGGTAACTTGCGTTACAGGCTACCTTGTTTTCTGTGGCACTTTCTGTTACAAAAACATTTCGGCTTTTGCACCCACCCTTTCAGGTGGCGGATCGCTCTATGTTGCCCGGACTTTCCTCCACGAGTTTGCACTCATGGCGATAGAACAACTTGCATTTAAATTTACGACAAATAAATTAAAAAGGTTTCATAGAATAGTTAACAAAATACTATTATTTAGTATATCACTTATAAAACTGAGGGAAAATGAATTTCAAGACCTTTTGATCTTTATAAACTGTTAAAAATAGAAGGGTCTTACTTAGAAAATAATTGCCTCAACACTGATCTCAACATTTGCATCTTTAGGTAGTCGGGCTGCCTGAATAGTTGCGCGCGCAGGGAAATCATTTTTAAAATAAGAAGCATAAACCTCATTCACGTGAACAAAATTATTCATATCACTTAAAAAAATGGTGCTTTTTACTACATTATCATAGGTACAGCCACCGGCCTTTAAAATTGCACCAAGATATTCCATTACCATTTTGGTTTCTTCCTTAATAGTTGTTTTTACAAGTTGTTTGCTTTGCAGGTCCATAGCAATGGTACCGCTAATAAACATACTATCGCCAACAATAACAGCCTGGTTATATGGCCCAATGGGTGCCGGAGCGTCTGGAGTATTTATGATCTTTTTCATAGTTAAGTGTTTAATCGTAACAAATATAATAAAGATTCGGAAACAGGATATTGGTAATTTTAAACATTTGTCTTGTATTTGTAATTCCTATTTTGTTTCTTTGTTTTTAGTAAATGAAAGATCAAACCAATACTATGTATTTTATTCGCCGCAATTTTAATAATTGCTGGCCTATTATGGTTTGTATTATGCGCCCTTATTAATACCCGGGCATTTCAATTTTCATTTTTTCCAATTTATTTTTTTAAAACCATGCAAACGATCTCAGATCTTGTATTAGACAAGTTAAACACATTATTAGTCATTGTAAACAACAAAGGCGATGTAGAGTATGTTAGTAATTCTTCAAAAGCACTCTTAGGCTTTGAACCTGAACAACTTTTGGGCAATAACTGGTGGATAATACCAAGACAAAACATTAATGAAGGAAACCTTGTAAAAGAAAAGATACTTTCTATTATGCTTCACGATTCTTACCAGGTAGAGCAGGGTTTTGAGCATGCTTTAAAAACCTCTAACGGCCTCATTAAATGGTTCAAATGGAGTTCAACCGTTATGGCGGATGATAAATTAATTGGAATAGGTATAGACATCACTGAAAAGAAAAAGACCGAACAAAAAACACTGGAAATAAACCGGGCTTTAACCGAGAAGAATAAAGAGATAACAGATAGTATCAGCTACGCGAAAAAGATCCAGGAGGCGATCTTGCAGAATGACTCGTTCTTAAAAACAAGTTTTAAGGACGGCTTTGTTCTGTATCAGCCAAAGGATATTGTTAGTGGCGACTATTATTTTTTTTACGAGAACGAGGAAAATAAATACATAGCTGTAATAGACTGCACTGGTCACGGTGTGCCGGGAGCATTGATGTCGGTTATTGCCAACTCACTTTTAAAAGAAGTGTTTTACAATAAAAGTATTACTCAACCCGATGAAATTTTGTACGCGTTGGATGAATTACTATTTGACTCTTTGAATAAAAACAACCAGGAGATCCGTTACGATGGCATGGATATTGCTTTGTGCGCCATAAATAAAAAAACAAATGTGCTCAATTTTGCGGGTGCTATGCGTCCATTATTTTTGGTACGGGAAAATGAGTTGATAGAAATTAAAGGAAGTAAATTTCCTTTGGGTTATTATTTTGATAAAAAAGAGTTTTTATTAAATACCATTCAATTGCAAACAAACGATAGGATCTACCTGACAACAGATGGGTACGCAGACCAGTTTGGCGGCAATAACAATAAAAAACTGAACAGGAAAGCATTTAAAGAATTATTACTGTCGCTAAATGGCATGGATGGCGATGAACAAAATTCATTTTTGGATTACTCGCTAAAAAACTGGAAACAGGATGAAGAACAAACGGATGATGTTTTGGTAATTGGTGTTTTTATTTAAAATAAAGATCCCCGGTGAAACGCCGGGGATCTTTTAAAAGAATAAAAATATTAAATTTATTTCATGATCAATTTATGCACACTTTTCACAGTGTTCATATCAATTACTTTTACAGTATAAACTCCTGCGACCAAATTGGTGTTAACCAAAGTAGTTGACTGTTCTATATTTTGCTGATAAACAAGTTTACCAATATTATCAAAGATCACGATGATGGCGGTCTGTGAAAGATCACTACTTTCAATTGTAAAGTTGCCATTGTTAGGGTTTGGATATAATTGAATGTTGTTATTGATAACATTTTCAGCAATTCCGGTACATAATGAAACTGCTACGTTTACTGTTGCTGTTGCAGTACAACTGTTAGAGCCAACGCCTGTTACAACATAGTTTGCAGTGGCAGTTGGCGAAAATGGCGTTGCGTTGGTAACACCACCCGTCCATGTATAAGTTGTGGCACCACCACCCGAAACAGTTACACTGCTCCCAGTACAAATAAGTGATGAACTTGCGCTGGCAGTAACTGTTGGATTATTATTTACTGTAACGTTTACCGCTGCTGTACCTGAACAAATACCTTGTGTACCTGTAACAGTATAAGAGTTAGTTGAAGAAGGCGCAAAGGCAATACCATTACTTACACCGCCAGTCCAAACATAAGAACCAGCACCGGAACCGCTAAGTGTTACGCTATTACCTGAACAAACAGATAAAGTAGATGAGTTGATAGTTACTGTTGGATTTGCTGAAACAACAACAGAAGATACTGCTGTATTGGTACAACCGTTAGCTGCTGTGCCAGTTACCGTATAGTTAATTGAAGAATTCGCCGCGAAAGGAACAGAGTTTGTAATTCCTCCTGTCCATAAATAAGAAGAGGCTCCAGTTCCTGATAAAGTAACATTTGTACCACTACACACATTGGTAGAAGTAATATTTACGCCAACTGTTGGATTGGGTTTAACCAAAACCGTTTTTGTGGATAAAGCATATGAGCCACAGGCGTCATTCACCAATAAATAAGTAGTAAACGTTCCGCTGCTTGGATAATTTATAGAAGGCGCTGCTATATTAGAAGTTGGAGTAGGGATAGTGCCAAAATCCCAAAATAACGTGCCTCCAGTGGTCGAACCGGCTGAATTATAATTGGTACTTTGTCCTGCACAAATTGAGTTACTCGAAATTGTAAAGTTAGAGAGAACAGGGCTCTGCACCAGAAATGGATGAATGAGCAATGAGATATTTAAACTCCATGAACTTGTAGCATTTGAATAATTATACCAAATGTTATTGCTTTGTTTTTCCCATGCTGGTGATGGTGTACTTTGCGGGTGCGTATTGCTGACAATACTTAAAGAATCTTTAATAGCACCCCACGCAAGACCAGTAACATCTACGCTTGCATAGAATTTTTTTGATGCAGGCAAGTTAATAGGTACAGGAAAATAAAAATCAGAATATTGATTTAACGCAACATCTGCCATGATCTCACCCATAGTAAGCGTAGTTATACCAAGCAATGCGCCAATAACATTTGTAGTTGTACCATCGTATATTTTTAAAGCAACCGTTTTTGTTTGCGTCGCGGTATATGCATGCGAAAAACCAACGTATACATGTGTAATAGAGGCGTTAGCTGACGCAGATACATCAAAATACATAGCTTTTTCTTTATCAAGATAAACATTTGGACCACTAACAAAACCATCTTGCGCAAATGTAGGAGATCCTGTGCCATAATTTACCAACGACCATGTAGCGGGTGCAGGAAGATTAATAGACATACATGTGCTGGTTGTAGTAGTGATCACTGCCGATTGACTGCCTTTGGGATTAGAGGCTGCCTGATTGGAAGAATAAGCATTATCTTCAACAGAAGAATAATTATTTAAACGGCCTTGCTGTGCAAAGCCAAAGCTTGTAAATAATAAAATTAAAATACAATTTAGTAAATGTTTTTTCATGTTTTTAAAATGTTAATGATATAAGCAAATATATTAAAAATGCCTTTTCAGCCGAGACATTTAACATAAATAATCTGTTAAAAAGGGGTCTAAAATTTTATTCCAATTACGCAAACATTCCTTCGACTAGCTCAGGATAAACTGACTCGTTTGCGTTGTTCTAAAATTTTATTCCAATTACGCAAACATCGTCAACCTGCTCAAGGTTACCTTTCCAGTCCTTAAAATTACTGAGCAAGGTTGAACTTTGGTCTTTTAACGGTAATTGATTAATGGCTAAAAGGCGACTGTTAAGTTGTTTATACTTATACTTTTTTCCCTTTGGGCCACCAAATTGATCAGCAAAACCATCCGTATATAAGTACAGTATGTCGCCGTTTTTAATATCAATGTGCTGTAATGTAAAACTATTTTCTCTTTCGCCTTTACCAACCGGCATTTTATCTTTTGGTAATTCAACGGCTTCATTAGCACTTATTAAAATTGGAGAGTTATTAGCGGCAGAGTAGGTGATTGTATTTTTTAAAGTATCAATACAAACAAGTATGCCGTCCATACCATCCTGTCCGCCATTCTGCGAAATATTTTCTATTAACCGTTTTCGTACATGATTAAAAACTTCGTGGGGCTCAGATATATTTTTTTCGTTTATGGCTTCATTCAAAAAACTAATATTAAGCAAACTCATAAATGCGCCGGGAACGCCGTGCCCGGTACAATCACAAACGGCAAGATAAAAACGGTTGTCTTTTTTTGTAGCCCAGTAAAAATCGCCACTCACAATATCTTTTGGTTTAAATAAAACAAAATGTTCTTTTAAATTTTCCTTCAAAATATCCTCATGAGCTAATAAAGTATACTGAATCCTTTTTGCATAATTAATAGAATCTACAATTTCTTTTTGTTTTTCCTCTATGATCGATTTTTGTTCTTCAGTTTCTTGTTTTTGAATATTAATGATCTCTTTTTGTTTGCGGGTAAGTTGTAGGCGTTTATAGATAACAAATAAAAACACCCCAACTAAAATAGCCACTAAAACAAAAAAATAACTTATGGTTCTTTGATTTTTACTTTTAACTTTTTCGATCTCAATTTCCTTTGTATGATTAATTTCGGTTATGGCAATTTTCTTTTCATTTTCATAACGCTCTTCTAATTTCAGCATCTCGGCGTGGCTACCTTCACTAATAATAGTTGCGAGAATTTCATTGTACTTTTCATAATAAAATAAAGATGAGTCTACATTACTTTTTTTATAGCTCTTGTAAAGCTCTTCGTAAGCCTCTTTTGCGATCTGTTTCAATTTTAATTCCTCCGAAATAGCAAGGGCAGCATGACAATTCGAAATAGCTTCTTTATACCTATTTGTACTTCTATAATTTCTTGCCAATCCAATATGACAAAACCCTTTTACACGTTGGTTACTTTTTTTAACAGCAACATCAATTGCTGTTAAATAATATCGAATGGAAATATCATACTTATTTTGAAGGAAATAAGTATTGGCGATATTACTATAGGTCTCATCTAAAAAAACTCCTTCATTATTCTTTAAAGTAATACTTAATATCTCTTTATAAACAGATAAAGCTTTGTTGTATTCCTTTTTGGCTTTATAAATATTGGCAATATTTCCTGAAGCTTCAGTATACCCTCTTTGGTTATTCCTTATTTTAGCAATCGTCATTGCTTTTGTAAGATATATCAGCGCTTTATCATAACTTGCCGTTCCTGTATACAAAGCGCCAATAGCATTATAGTTCCATCCCAATTTTGCACTATCCTTCATTTCTTCTTTGATCTTAAGAGAGATCAAATAGTAATTTAAAGCGCCTGGAAAATCGCTTTGATAATATTTTATTAATCCCAGGTTATTATAAATATTCGAAACATTTAATGTATCACCCAGTTTACGGGAGATCAATAAAGCATTGGTATAATAGATCCGAGAGCTATCAGTATTATTTAAGGCTAAGTAGTTGGATCCGATCTGCATATTTGCAATTGATGCTTTTTCAAGATCATTTTTTTGGTTACAAATAGCAAGCGCGCGCTTACCATATTCAAGGCCTTCATTAGGAAAACCCTGTTTAGAACACAAACGCGATAGTTCAATTAAATTCTTTAACAGTGTTGAGTCTGTTTTTGTAGTAGCTACAACTTTTTTAAGAGAATCTAGTTTTTTATTTTGAGAAAAAAAAGTGTTCTGTAAAACAAGAAAAACAAATGCGAATACAATTTTTGATCTAAAGGCCATATTAAAACTTAATTCCAATTACACAAACATCATCTACCTGCTCAAGATCGCCCTTCCATTCCTGAAAATTATTAAGAAGGTTTAAATTTTGCTCTTTTACTGGCAATTGATGTACAGACAGGAGATGATTATTTAGCTGTTTATATTTATACTTTTTCCCTTTTGGCCCGCCAAACTGGTCGGCATAACCATCGGTGTATAGATACAAAGTATCACCTGCTTCCATTTTAATTTCATTTAATGTAAAGGGATCTTCACGCTCACCTTTACCTACAGGCATTTTATCCTTTGGTAATTCAATTATCTGACCAGCCCTTACAATGATAGGCGAGTTATTTGCTGAAGCATATGTAACTTTATTTAAAGATTTATCAATACATAAAATTACACCGTCAAATCCATCTTTTTGTTCTTCTTTACTAATTGAGTTGATCAATCTTTCGCGGGCATAATTTAAGATCTTATCGGGTTGTAAAATTAGTTTTTCGTTTATGGCCTCACTTAAAAAACCAATATTCAATAAACTCATAAATGCTCCTGGTACACCATGACCTGTACTATCACAAACAGCCAGGAAGAATTTATTGTTTTGCTCACATGCCCAGTAAAAATCGCCACTTACTATATCTTTTGGATGGAATAAAGTAAAATAATTATTCACCCCAAGATGATCATTTAAGAAATCAGTATTCGCCAGTAAAGTATACTGTATGCGCTTTGCGTAGTTAATAGAATCGGTGATCTCTTTATTTTTATTCTCAATGATCTCTTTTTGTTCTTCTGTTTGTTTACTTTTTATTTCAATGATCTCTTTTTGTTTACGGGTAATTCTAAACCTGTTAAAGATAACTACACCAAAAATAAATACTAATATAAAACCAACTGTTAAAGCGATCTTTAATATCTTATCTTTATCTATTTGCGCTTTATTTGCTTTTATTTTTTCATCTTTAATAATATTTTCCTGCGCATTTTTAATACTATCTCTAACGGCACGGCGGTTAAATTCAAACTCAATTTCTTTTTTATGCAATTCTTCTTTCGAATTACTTTCGTTCATTTTTTCAAGAACAAAAACAAATTTTTCATAGCTTTCTAATGCCTTATTAAGGTCGTTCGTTTTTTTATAAATAGTGTATAAATTTAAATATACATTGCGTAAATCGCTGTAATCCTCAATTTCTTCAGCAATTTTTTCGGCTTTTAAGTAATAGGTAATGGCAAGGTTATACTGTTTTCTTTTGAAATAGATCTCACCAATATCCATAGATGAAGTACATTCTTCGTAAGGATTTTCGGCCTTTTTAGAAAGTTCATTGTTCTTTATAAAATTTACCAGGGCCTCATCTAAATTATTTAAGCCCATGTATGCATTGCCAATATTGCCATAAGCCGAACAAATTCCATTAACACTATTCGCTTTTTCGTATATCACCAGCGACTTTTTTCCGTAATCAAGCGCCTTATTGTAATCTGCAAAATTATTATAAAGCAAACTTAAATTATTGTAAATACTGGCAAGTTTATTCTCGTTATTTAATTTTTGGGCAATTGATAGACTTCGCAACTGGTATTCGAGCGCTTTTTTATTTTGTCCCATTGTTATATATATAGCGCCTATATTACCCAGAGCTACTAAAACAGCTTCATCAATTTTTTTTTGCTCGCCCAGATTGAGTGATTTTTGGTAATAATCAATGGCCTTTACAAAATCGCCTTTTACCTGGAAATAAGAACCCATTAAATTCAGGATCTTTGTCTGGATACGAGGAGAACCAGATCTTTTAGCAAAGGTAAAGGCCTTTTTTGAGAACATGTAGGCAGAATCGGGGTTGGAGTACAAATACTCCCAGGCCAGATCGTAATATATAAAAAATTTAGTACTGTCTTGAGAAGAAGGGTCGTTGGCGACCTTTAATAACGAGTCCCTATTAGCCGAATAAAGCTGAGGGCCGAAAAATATGGCAAGTAGCACTATGAATCCTGAAAATTTCAACTTTTTACGAAAAACCTAAAATAAGAAAAAAAAACCTTGTATGCGCTAAATTGATCAACTAAATTAGAAAATTAATAAAACAAAAAAAGTAAAACAGGCTCTTAGATCCTGATGCCAATGATACATATATCATCAACCTGTTCAAGCTCACCTTTCCATTCATGAAAAGTTTTATCAATTAACTGCCTTTGTTTTTCCATTACATTATTATTAATTGAAACCAACAATTCTTTAAACTTAGAGGCTTTAAATTTTTTAGCCGCCTCGCCTCCAAATTGATCCTGATAACCATCTGTAAAAATGTAGATACAATCGTTCTCCATCACATCAATACTATGCGTTGTGAAATTTTTAGCTTGCTCGAACTTACCAATAGGTTGTTTGTCTGGCTTATGGTCAAGCAACGCACCATTCCTCACTATCCATAATGGATTATTAGCCCCGGCCCAAAGCAATTTTTTTGTTTTAAGGTTCAATGAGCATAAAGAAATATCCATACCATCCAGAACCTCTTCTTCGCTTTTTTCAAATTCTGCAATAACCAGCTCTTTTGTTTTATCAAGTATTTTACCCGGCTCGGTAATACCATATTCGCGCACCGAACGGTTAAGGGCATTATGACAAACAACACTTACCAATGCACCAGGCACACCGTGACCCGTACAATCGGCTGCCGCAAATAGTATCAAGTCTGCAGTTTGCAGTAGCTGATCAGACTGCTGACTATGATCTGACGACTTCCGACTGATTGTTTCCATCCAATAAAAATCACCAGCCACAATATCCTTTGGCTTATACAAAATAAATGAATCTTTAAAGTACTCTTTTACCATACGACTTGAAGGTAAAATTGCTGTTTGTATCCGTTTTGCATAACTTATAGAATCCAATATTTCTGTATTTTTTCCTTCAACAATTCGTTTTTGGTCTTCAATTATTTTCGACGCTAGTTTATTCTTTTTTAATCCCCTGTAAATATAAAAAGCCAGGATAGCTACTATTAACAATGAAAGCAACGAAATAATAGAAACATTCCTTTGCAATGAAGCGCTGCGCTTATTATTTTCAACTTCCTGCTTTAAATATTTTTGTTTGGCTTCGGCATCTAAAGAATCGGCAAGGCGTTCTTTGTCAAACTCATAATACAATTGTTTTTTTGTTATCTCCGAACGGATCTCATCATTAATAATAGAATCTTTGGTGTTCATGTATTTTTTAAGATACAACATAGATCTTTTGAGATCGCCTGCCAATTCGTAGGCGTCAGCCATTTGTTTATAAGTGCGCTCCATTAGCAATGGTGAGCCGGTTTTTTCGCTTAATGTTAAACAACGTTCAAGAATCTCAACAGCAAGTTTATATTTTTTTTCACCAATAAGAATATCGGCATCAACACACATACAGCCAAC
>JAUXSA010000045.1 GCA_030681615.1 Bacteroidota bacterium | reverse complement strand
GCCCACTAAGTTTTGATTTATTGTTTATAAAAATTAAAACATTATTCTTAAATAATTCTTGCGTCACTTTTTGCTTGATGACGGATCGCCAAACTTTCTAGAATTTGTATTTTTTGAATGTCCATGTTTTTTATAATATCTTTCTTGTTAAAGCATTCCGATGTAAATAAAAAGAAATAGATTGGCTAATGAGGTTATATAATTACCTAACAAGTATCTCATATTCACTCTTAAATTCGTTAATTATGCCTTTTCCTATAGCCACTGATATTTTCTTTTTAAGATGATGTTGTTTCTTATCAATACCAAATTCCTTTGGTAGAAAGGAGAACTGAATATTAACTGCAACCCGGTCAAAATAATCCTGAGAATTATTAATAAAAAGTAAGCCTTCTCTTGAAATTTCAAAAAAATGCATCATCAAAGTGTGGTTATGCGATTTGCCGTTAAAATTTATTTGCCCATTTATTTCTAGTGATTTGAGATTATGATGAGTTAATAACAGCAAATCATTGCCAGGCAAATGCCCCTTAAAAATCAGTTTGGTATCCGTTAAATCCAGCAACCATTCATCTAAGCTGTCAACTCCACATTTGAGGTCAGCGAAGTTAAGTGTAATATATATTTCGCTATTACCCGAATTATAAAAAATAAATGAAGCATCCTTCATAGAAAAATGCTTTTCACCATGATAGTATGTGTCAATATAAGTACTTGACCTTCTGAGTTCCTGTGCAAAACAGCTATTAAAAGCTACAAGAAAAAGAATTACTGATAATGTGGGCTTCGATATGAGATTTTTCATTTTAATGATTTTTATAGCTCGTATTTTAAATCGCCATTTACATACGTGAGTTCTATAAAACTTTTTATGAACTTTAGTTTATATTCAGCTAATTTAAGTTCGGTCTCCAGCCATTTACTTTCACGTGAATTGAGTAAGAACAATGAGCTTTCTCCGTTAGCAAATTTTAATTTTTCAGCTTCTACAAGCAACTTGCTATATTCAGCAGATCTTTGGGCATTTACTATTTGACCCGCCGTAAGCTGAATGGCCTCCAGGATATACTTTCTTTTGAAATTTATCTGATTCTGCTTATTGATGGTTTCGAGTTCATTATTTTTAGCGTCCAGGGCAGCCATCTTATACTCATTTCTTGGCTTTCTTAAGAACAATGGAAACGAAAAGTTGGCTCCCCACTTGTAATTGTTTGTGTTAAGAGTGGGGAAGATAATATCATTAGAAGTGTTCAAAAAATTATAGCTCACATCTAATACTGGCTTTATCATCTCACGTTTTAATCGCTTTTCTGTTTCCAATACTTTTTGCTTTGCTAAGTATTGAGATATAAAGGGATTGGTATTCTGCTCATTAATTATGGTTTGTTGTATAGTTTTAATTGTTAAGGAATAAACCTGCTCAAGACTATCTGTTAAATTCGTGTTGGATAATGAAAGGGTGGAAGATAAGGGATTGATTATGGTTAGTTCGTTTAACTTCTTGATCATTTCAATTTCTCCTGCCTGCCGGTCGAGTAAGCGACTTTGAAGAAATATCGCCGCCTCTATCGTATCGATTGCAGGTCTTTCGCCAACAACGGATAATTCACTTATTCCGTTTAAGCGCTGTTGAGCCAAAGTAGAAAAATAGCTGAAGAGGCTATTTATTTTCTTCGTGTACAAAGCGTCAACATAAACGTTCGAAGCAGAGAACAGCAGATCATTCATTTGTATTTTTTGTTCTGCATTAAAGTATTCAGAATAGTGTTTGGCTTTTACAACCTCGGCTCTTCTTTTGTCAAACATTAATCCTTGAAGTAAACTTGCCTCGATTCCAACATATGGTAGTCCGATCAAAGGTGTAGACAACTCAGGATTTAAATACATACCCTGTCCGTACTGATATCCCACTTTTAAGTATTGCGAAGTGTATAGAGGTTGCTTTAACTCAGCGTTACCATAAGTAAAATAATTGGAAGAATTAAATTGCTTACTCTCTATGTTAGAACCAAGTTGTGGGTCAAAATTTCCCTGTGCTGCCCTTAATTTAGCTTTACCATATGCGTTGTTATTCTCCGCCCTTTTTGAAAGAGGATTTGCTTCCTTTACCGAATTAAGAAATGTATTGTAGCTGAAAACAGAACTAGTTTGAGATAAACAGATTCCACCTAAACCGATAAGTAATAATATTAAACTATTTCGTCTTAATGATACCATCTTGTTTAACTTCTGTTTTTGTTTGATAGAACTCAGGAGGAAAGCCATTCGCTTTTCGCCATAATTCATAAATCACCGGTACATTATCAAGCAAGGCGAAGCCTTTTACTCCACCTCCGATTTGAATGGCGGCTGGCCATTGATCCCCATTGTTTACGGCAAGAACTCTGAATTTTCCATTCGGAGAAATTACCTTATCGAATGTTACTATTTCTGCACTAAAACTTCCATAACTTAAGCCCGGCCAGCCAGAGAAAACAAATGCAGGCCAACCGTCGAATATCAATTGAACCCTTCGACCTTTAGAAATAAGTGGGAGGTCTACCGGATCAATATAAACTTCCACCGCCTGTTCTGTTTGAACAGGAACGATGTTACATAATATGCCGCCCTCCTTCACAATTTCGCCAACTCCTTTTATAGCCATGTTGTTTACATAACCATCTTGTGGAGCTAAAACATAATAGTATGTATTTCTTAAAGAATAGTTGGAAAGTTGATTCTGCAACTTAGTTAATGAACCTTCGGTTTCGTATACCATTGATATAGTGCTAAACTTATCCGACTCTGCTTTCATCAATTTTTCATTGTATTCTTGCAGTGTTGCATTCAAATCCAACTCAGCATTAAGGAGTTCATTTTTTGTAGCTGTGATTTTATTTTCGGCCGCTATTTTTTTTGAATAAGCTTCCTGAACTTTAACTTTTCTGTTTTCCAGATCTGTTTTAGATATAACACCTTTGCTTAACAATTCTTCGTATCGTTTAAACTGTTCTTCTGCCACCTTGTAATTATTTTGTGACGCTTCCGCTTCCGCACTATCGCTTGAAAGTTTTGCCATTACCTGAAGGATCTTATTTTTTACCTGTTTTGTTTTTAGCCCCAGGGATTTATTAATGGCGTCTATTTGCTCGTTGATTGCAGCTACTTTACTTTCATAAGACTGAAGTGATACTTCCTTTGCCTTTACTTGCGATTCAGATCTTTGTACTAACAGGGAATCCATGTATTCCTCTTTAATCTCCGATATAAAAGCTACCGTATCATTTTTTCTTACAAAGTCACCGTCTCTGATATACCATTTTTCTACCCTTCCGGCAATTCTGGAAGTTACTTGTTGTGGTTTATTTTCAGGGTTGAGTACACTAACCTCCCCGGACATGTCAATACTTTGTGTCCAGGGTAGAAAAAGAACAACTACACAAGTAGTAAGAAGTGTATAGAATGTCCACTTGATTTTTTTTGTATAATAGGGGCGATAAACTTTTGAAGTGGCACTCAAATAATTTGTTTCAGTAGATTCAAGATATGATTCTTGTGGGTTTTTGTCGAATAGAACTTCAATCTTATATAGAGCTGTTACAATATCATAACAGGTACCCAGGCTTCCTACCAGTTTTTCTACCGAGCTTATTACAAGAAGTATGATGATCTCAGATGCTACAAATTGTCCAATATTCAATTCACCGATCTGTACCAGATACGCTCCAAGAAACAGTAAAACGCTTATAAAGAATATTTTGAAGAATAGGATTCCCTTGTATTGCTTTTCAAAAGTGTTATAGTATTCTTTTCTGTAATCAAGATATTGATTAAGCTCAGCGTCAATTTTTTCCTCGCTAAAATTTGACGAGCTTAAAGTATTGAAGATTTGATATTTCTGAGTAGAAGTATTAAGGTTGGCATCTTGTGCTTTTTTGCCGTAATATGAAACGATCAGATAGAATACTGCGCCAAGAACAATGGAAAAGATAACAAACCAGTTGCTGTAAGCGGGTAAAAGAAGAAGCCCAAAAATGATACTAATAACGGAAAATGAGAACTCTAATAAAATTTTGCCGATACCTTTTTGAAGCGTAACAACTTCAAAAAAATGCGTAATTTTTTTGTGTACGCCGCTATCAGTACCGGTTACTTTTGCAATGCGTTCAGTAAGGCCGCAAAAAATTCTTTCCTGTAAAGTTTCATTTAACCGCATTTGACCTAGTTGAAGAAGTCCAATGAACAAAGTAGCAAGTATGGTTAGTAAACTCAATAAAGCAAGGGAAGCCGAAAACCGGCCAGCCATTGTATAGGTAATAATACCTTGAATAGTTAATGGAATTGTAATATATAAAGCACCTTGAAGAAGAGCCAGCGCATATATGTTATATACAACTTTCTTTTCCCTGTTTAACCACTTAAACAGTAATCTGGTTTTATTGTTGATCATATTTTTAAAGTGTTATTGCGAATTATCTCACCGAAGTTTTCGTTACACTGAGTAATCGGAACAGAATAGACCTTAGTATGATCGAAACCTTTTTTTTCAATAAAATCTAAAATATCCTTAAACAGCATGGCTTTAGTTTGGCCTGTGATTACAAAATTGGCTTGCTCTGTTATTTTCCCATCTACTTTAAGAATAGAATGATTGTCTTTATCAATAGAAGCATGAGCTAGAAGATCTTTCTCCATTAAACCAGTTACCAGTTGGCGGGCGTCCTTTTGGAAATCGACATATATATAGACGTTTATCATATTAAAACTTTCGCCAAAGATAGTAAAATATTTTAATATAATAGTATTACTATTATATTTCACATTTTTTAAATAATTAGTATATTTGTACTTCTAAAAGTAATTGTAATGCAATTAGACATAAGAATTAAGATGAATGAGAAGTTGTATCTTCGTAATCCCGAAGATAGCGTAGTTGGCAAACGAATTGTTAGTCAAGGACTTATTTTAATAAACAAGCTTGGTTTTGAAGACTTCACCTTTAAGAAGTTGGCCAAAGAGATAGAGACAACGGAGGCTACTATTTACAGGTATTTCGAAAATAAACACAGGCTGCTCGTTTATCTTACAACCTGGTGGTGGAGTTTTCTTGAGTATAAGGTTACCATCAGCTTGAACAATATTACCGATCCTCAAACAAAGCTTAAAACCATTATTACTCTTTTAGTAAGCGAACCGGATAAAAATCAAAAAACTGATTATATAAAAGAATACGAGGCATACAATTTAGTAAAGTGGGAGAGTTCGAAAGCATACTTAACAAGAAGCGTAACAAAAGATAATAAAGACCGGCTCTTTAAACCTTATAAAGATCTTTGTGGCTATATATCTGCAATTATCAAAGAGTACAACCCAAAATATAAGCATCCCAATTCTTTAGCGAGTACGCTTTTGGAAATGTCGCATGCCCAAAAGTTCTTTATGGAGAATTTGCCTTTGTTAACTGATACGCCACAGCCCGATGATAAGAAACTGATCCAGTTTTTAGAGCATTTAGTTTTTAGTGTGTTAAAGAATTAAGTTAATACAAATACAGGTTTGGCTTTGGTCTTTTAATTTTTTTCATACAAAGCTAATCTTATTAAAAAGGCCGGATTACCGGCCTTTTATGTTTTTTTGTCACTTCTTAGCGAATAGCTATCTCTGCAAAAGATATCAAGGAAAAAGTGAGGGTAGAAATTATTTAAGCAAAAACGAGAATAAACTATTGTAATTGCACCTACGATACACCGAAGGTGTTGTTAATTATTAGCCTTGGACAGACGACTAATTTATTCCAATACAATCTTCGTAAACTTACTTTTCTCATCGCCATAAAAAGCAACATAATAAATGCCGGCCTTTAAATTATTTTCCTGCGCGTTAATAACAATTTTATTTTTTCCAGCAAAGTAATTTTTAGTGGTAACCAATTCTTTAATTATCCTTCCAACATTATCAACTAACTGAATGGTTAGTTTGGCATCCTTCGTTAAAGTAAATTCAATAGTAGTTTCTGTTTTAAATGGATTTGGTGCTGCATTAATTGAGCCAAGATTTTCTTCTTTTTTATTTTCAATACCTAATAATGTTGGACTTACCAATGCCGTATAAACACTCAGCGCACCGCTGTTGGTCATTTGCATCCAAATTGGTCTCACAACATTATTGTGTGCCGAGATACCAAGATAATCACCAAAAAAATATCCTGCATTTGGCGAAAAAGAATTGGCATTTACTTTATAATTTGTAAAACTGCCACCACCATTTGTTGATACCGCCATATACACATCTGTATTATTTCCCGAAGCATAATTTCTGCGGTCGTAAAAAAGAACGTAAACATATCCTGTAACCTGGTCAATGGTCATGGCACTCATAAATTGTTGTTTGCCGGGCACATCATCATTAACCCTGTATGGCGCGCTCCAGGTGGTTCCGCCGTTGGTTGATTTTGTTATCCAAACATCACCATCGTTCACACCGTTAGATTTATCACTCCAGTTAATATAAATGGTGCCATGGTAAGGTGAATTGCTGAGGTCGCAAAATGTAAATGGTAACCCATTGCAACGGTATAAACCGCTGATACTGTAATCCCATCCTCCCGGAAAAGCATTTACAACTTGTTCGCTCGCCAACCAGGTTGTGCCACCATCGGTAGATTTCTGAAACATCAATCCGTATTGCCCGGCCCAGCCAACATAAATTTCTCCTAGCGGACCAATTGCGGGGACCGCACCTTCTACGGTTGAATCGGCATCAATACAATTGCCTCCAAATTTTGAGATCCGTTTTGGAGTTGAAAAAGTATTTCCACCATCAGTAGATTTTGAATACATAATTAAAGAGCTGTCCAATACGTTCGAACTTCCGTAATTATCAAACTGTGTCCAGGTCATGTGAAAATCGTTGTTGTAAGGATTAACAACCGCCCATTCTTTATCCTGCGCTTTAGTGCCATTTTTTCCAACACCAACACAGGTAGAATAATTCTGGCCAAAGTCGGTCGATTTTTGAACAACGATTCTGTCTATCCAAGAACCGCCGGGTGTAATGGCCGGATTGGGATTGGATAAGTGCATATAATAACAGGCATTGGCTGTATCCCAAATAACAACAGGGTCACCATAAACATCGTAAGCATTGCATGCCAATACCTGGTAACTCCAGGTAGCACCGCCATCATTACTTCTGTATGCGTTTTTTAAATTAGAGCCTGCTACAATTTGATTTGTATTTTTTGGATTTATAGCAATAGAAACCTCTTCGGGTTGATTTAATGTGCTTATTAATACATTCGGAAATTGCGCGAATATACTATTTGCACAAAAAAGTAGAAGAAAAGATAAGAGTATTTTTTTCATTATTGCTTATTTAATAAAGGTATTTAAAGATACATAGAAAAAACGTAAAGGAATTGTTAAATGAAAAAGATAGCTACATCGAAGCTATTTATTTATTATCTTTAGTCAATGAGATCCACGATTTTTTTCTTTTTAATTTTAGTCACAACAGTTACTGTTTCATCACAAACGTATAATTATTATTTTGGTAATTTACATTCACACACGGGTTTTAGTGATGGGAGTAAAGATTCTATATCAAGCGGTGTAAATAATCCTGTTGGTGCTTATGCTTATGCAAAGCTGAGTCAGAATTTTGATTTTTTAGGTGTATCAGAACACAACCATTATTCAAGCAACAATAATCCGGGATTCCAGATCCAGAGTTTTCAGCCGGGTTTAACCATGGCAGATAATGCAAACCAGGACGGAACATTTTTATCAATGTTTGGCATGGAGTGGGGCGTTTCTTCTACCTATGCCGGGCATGTTATTATTTATGGTTTTAACCAGTTAATTGGTTGGGAAGCATCAGTGCCAACAGTTGTTGGAAATAACTATGATATTTATAATGCAAAACCCGATTATGACGGCTTATTTAGAAAAATAAAAAATAATCCTAACGCCTTTTGTTATTTAGCGCATCCGGGTTTCAGCGATTTTTCTACTAACGGAACTTCTGCAACCGCGTTAGCATACTCGGCTTACAATGCTACTTACGACAGTGCAATAGTAGGCACACCGCTACGTAGCGGTTTAGCTTTTAGCACATTTACAAACTATGATGATTATCCATTGGGTGATTATTTTTCTTATTACAAAAAGATCTTATCTGTTGGTTATCATTTGGGTATTGGTTACGATCATGATAATCATTACACCACTTTTGGCAGAAGCACAGCCGGTCGCTTAGTAGTATTAATGCCTTCTTTAACCCGTGCCAATTTAACTACGGCCATGCAGCAGATGCATTTTTATGGCAGTGATGACTGGAATGCCAAAATAGATTTTAATATGAATGGCAATATCATGGGTTCCATTTTAACGGGCAGTTTAAATCCTGTTTTTAATGTGGTGCACAATGATATGGATGGCGAGCAAGCAGACAGCATCAAGATCTGGAAAGGGATAAATAATCATACAGGAACATACCCAACGGTTGTTTATACATCTTTAAATAATAACACAGCCACCTACAATGATGTAAGTCCTATGATCGCAAATATGGAATATTATTATTTTGCAGAGATAAAACAGGCAGACGGGCAATGGATAGTTACTTCACCAATTTGGTACACGAACACTTCGACTGTTGGCATTGAAGAAAATAAAAAAGATTTTGAATTTAATTTCTTTCCAAACCCTGTAAATCAAAGTTTAAATTTAACCATGTCTGAATGTGATGAGTATAAAATTTCTATCATTGATATTACTGGCAGGGTTGTAACAGAAAGA
>JAUXSA010000027.1 GCA_030681615.1 Bacteroidota bacterium | reverse complement strand
AGGTAACGCTTTCCTTAACGAGATTGTTACACTTAATGAAAATATAACCCCTGCCAAAGTTTTGGATGAATTAAGTGATATGATCATCAAATCACTCAATCAAAACCGAACAGATTCTGAAAGCAAGGACGGAATGGATATTGCAATAGTTTATTTTGAGAACAATACACCTTTTATACAGTATGCAGGGGCTCATAATTCGTTATACATTGTGCGCAATGGCGAATTAAAAGAGTATAAGGCCGATCTTTTTCCGGTGGGTATTAGCGAAACAGGAACTGTTGCACCATTTAAAAATAACACCATTAAATTAGAAAAAGGCGATGCGCTTTATATTTTTAGTGATGGATTTTCCGATCAGTTTGGTGGTGAACAAGGCCGCAAATATATGAAACGCCGTGTAAAAGATCTTTTTACAGATATCTATTCTAAACCAATGAACGAACAGGAAGAAATATTAGACAGAACATTTACTCAATGGAAAGGAGAATTGAACCAGGTAGATGATGTTTTAATTATTGGGATCCGCATTTAATCATGTCTTTATAAAATTAAATGAAATTTAAATTTTCATTATTCTAAGACCTTATCTATTTCTTTCAGGTATAAAGTATCATCGTTAATACCACTATGTCCTCTACCCGGCAGTGTTACAAACCTATCGGTGGGTTTAAACAAAGCTTTTAATTTTACTGATGAGTTATAATAGATCACTTCATCTTTATCACCATGAAAAATGGTAACAGGTATTTTGCAATCAGTAATGTATTTGTTGGTTTGGAATTTATAATTTAAAATAAAAGTTGGTACTCCGGGATACTCATGTTCCATCATATCAATTAAACTAAAATACGGAGCCTGTAAAATTAAATGTTTGGGTTTGTTAGTGCAAGCCAGTTTTGCCGCAGGTCCTGTACCTATTGAGTAGCCAAGGATCAGTATCTTATCTTCGTTATATCGCTTTTTTAATGTATCGTAAACAATCTGTATATCTTTAAACAACTCTTCTTCACCATTTTTTATTTCACCATCACTTTTACCATAACCCCTATAGTCTACCATAAAAATATCGTAACCCTTACCGTTATAATTTTTCGCAATGCTACCCCATGTTTTTAAAGAGCCGCTGTTACCATGCAAATAAAATATTAAACCTTTAGAACTATCCGCTTTAAACAATAAACCATTTAATAAAATATTCTCATCAGTTTTAATGTTCAGCTCTTCAAACTTTCGTTCAAACTCAAATTTATATGTCTTTGTTAATTTTTCAGGAAAGAAAATTAAATTCTCCTGGTAAAAATATAAGAACACACAAATACCAACATAAATAATTGTTAAAATTTTTAATGTGTTTAAAAGGAATTTTTTCATGTACTAACAAAGTTAATAATGAAATTAAAAACTAACGGTATACACATCTATTTTATTCCGAAGTATATCTAATACCTCGAATCCTCCGTCCTGTGGAATTATCTCTTTAAGATCAAATTTAGAACAATCTTTACTCAAACCTTCGAAGATGAGTGTAAAGCCCCTTCCATCGTTTATGGTCCATTGCGGTGCGAATGAAATATTGTAGGCTGTAATAAGTTTTGCACGCCGGCCGGTGCCATGCTCAATTAAAAAAGTAGATGGCCAGACACGATAAGCATAATCTTCGCCGCAACTGCAGTGCACAATAGTTTGACGCTCTTCGCTTTGAAGAATTTTGACTTCGATTTCGGTCTTTTCGGCAGTTTCGGTCATTTAAATTAAAGGTAAATATAATTTTTACACAAAAAACAATTTCTCTATACAAGATCATTTCGTGTAAACATATTTCTTTCCTGTCTTTTCCTGAGCATTTTTTTTAGCTTTTTTAATATGCAAACGATTTTTCACGAAATTACTTTTGCGAACTTTATGGGCTGAGGCATATTTTCCATTTGATCCATCTACTGTACCCGAAGTTCTTAGTTTTGGATTTTTTGGCGTTTTCATTGGATCTTGCGCCATGCCTACCTGGTAAGTTAACGCGATCATTAAAATTAAAAACATCTTTTTCATATTATCATGTTTATATTCTATACAAACAATTGTGATGCCTGTTCCATTATGATTTAATATAGTAGAGATTTCCCCATTTAGGTTAGTTTAGTTAAAAAAAATATTTGATATTTAGCTCGTATTTTTTGACCGCACTTTAATATTTATGACAAAAATTATCTCCAAATTTTATTTTTTAGCAAATATTAATGGAAAAAATTATCCTTTTCGTGAAGCATTAGGATTAGAATTAACAAGCACTATTAAACCATTGGGGAACATTGTATTAAAGAAAGGACTAATTGATACTAATAATAGTGTATGGTCGGATGTTGAAAGTGAACTAAATAACATCACAAAAGCCATTACCATTTTTATTAAATTAACCGACGACCTTGGCACCCCGATAAGAACCTGGACATTAAGAAGTGCCAACATAGTTGCAGTTAAAAGTCCACAAACACGTTTAAAATGTAAAGATGTACCCCTTGAGGCAATAGAATTTTCGTTTTCAGAAATGAGTGTGAAAAAAAATTAACGCATTAATTAAAACTGAGTCCTATCAAGGAAACCAGCCAATGTTAATAAATAATTTGCTTAAGGCTTAAACTAATCGTATATTTGCACCCGAATTTACAGCGCATTTAATTAACAAGATATAGTGCGGGATAGAGCAGGGGTAGCTCGTTGGGCTCATA
>JAUXSA010000003.1 GCA_030681615.1 Bacteroidota bacterium | reverse complement strand
GTTGGTTCCAAGAGCCAAGCCGCTAACCGTTGTGGTTGGATTGTTGGAGTTGGTAAATACTGCTGAACCGGATACTACTGACCAGCTTCCTGTTCCCGTGGTTGGTGTGTTGGCGGCAAGGGTTGCTGTGTTCGTGGTGATACAAACTGTTTGGTTTGGTCCCGCTAATGCTATACTTGTTGCAGGGTCCACCTGGATCGTCATTGTTGAACTGGTGCTTGAACAGGTTCCTGCTGATGTTATTGACCATTGTAAAACGTTGGTTCCAAGAGCCAAGCCGCTAACCGTTGTGGTTGGATTGTTGGAGTTGGTAAATACTGCTGAGCCGGATACTACTGACCAGCTTCCTGTTCCTGTTGTTGGTGTGTTAGCTGCAAGGGTTGCCGTGTTAGTGGTGATACAAACTGTTTGGTTTGGTCCCGCTAATGCAATACTTGTTGCCGGATCTACCTGGATGGTCATTGTTGAACTGGTGCTTGAACAGGTTCCTGCTGATGTGATGCTCCACTCTAAAACATTTATACCTAATCCTAAATTTGTTACTGTTGAGTTGGCTGATAAACTATTTGTTATTGTTCCGCTTCCTGATATCACAGACCATGTTCCTGTTCCCGTGGTTGGTGTGTTGGCTGCAAGGGTTGCTGTGTTCGTGGTGATACAAACTGTTTGGTTGGGACCTGCTAATGCTATACTTGTTGCAGGGTCCACCTGGATGGTCATCGTGGTTGCATTTGTTGCACAAACACCATTTCCGATCTCCCACTGTAAAATATGTGTACCAACCGTCAAACCCGTAACCGTTGTGTTATTTAAATTAGGATTTGTTATTGTAGCTGTTCCGGATACAACAGACCAGGTACCTGTTCCTACCGCCGGATTGTTTCCGTTTAAAGTGGTACTTACAGATGAAATACAAATAGTCTGGTTAGAGCCTGCATTGGATGCGCTCGGATTCCCATTCACGGTTACTGTTATATCTGAAACCGACGTACAAGTTCCGCTTGTAATGGTCCATTCAAAAACATTTGCACCCACAGCCAAAGCCGTTATACCAGTAGTTGGTGACAGAGAGTTTGTAATTGTACCCGAGCCTGATATTACTGACCACGTTCCCACACCCGATGTGGGTGTATTGGCAGACATTGTAAAAGTTGACGCACAAATAGTTTGACTCGTTCCTGCAACAGAAACATCAGGTGGAACACATGCAGTAGCCGCGTAAGAAATAAATGTTGACCCAATTTTATTACTCTCGTATGTAGCCTGGATCCATTCAGGAGTACGAACTGAATTAGAAATTCTTATTTCATCAAAGTCACTATCAATATCACGGATGGCATTGTCTTGTGATTCTCCAATACTTAAAGTGGTTAATGTCCCCCCTGCAGGAGCATTCGTATAGGCAACAGCGGTTCCAAGTTGAATTCCATCAACGTAAAAATTTACAACACCATTTGTAATGTCTCTCACAGTTGCCAGATGATACCAGGTTCCGGCAACCAAAGTGGTGGTTGCATTAGAAACAATAGACTCGTTTACTCCTGCACCATATTCCCAAAACATTCGAAGGCGATTGGTAAGTGCGCCAGCTCCGTTATAATTAAATAAATAAAATAAATTGTCAGGAACTCCAACTTCTCCCAAAGCTCCACAAGAAATAAAAACATTATCGTTTGCAGTTAATTGGACAGTTTCAAAATTTACCCATGTTTCTAAAGTAACATCTCCGTTTGTTTGAACAGCTGCATTTGGAGAACAAAACATACTTTCAGTAGTTTCGATATCTCTGCCATCAGCCGCGAGTGCAGGTGTTTGAAGATTAGTACCCGTAAGACTTAAATTATTTCCGTTACTAGTAGCATCATTCTGATTTAAATTTAAGTGGTATGCTGCTATAAAATTTGCATCCCAAGTTGAAGTGGTGGAAGGATCTACAGTGACAGTACTGTTTCCAAAATACAGATAAAGGTCTGTATTAACCGTAGCACTAAGAAGAGGGATCCTCACCCATGCAACTAATTCGCCGGTAACAGGATCGTATCTCTCGAGTTGGTGATCTGTAAGTGTTGTGCCGTCAGAAGCTGTAAATACAATATCGTAACCATTAATGTTTGTAACCACTCCGCCACTACTCGTATGTCTAAGATCATTATCTGTGATACGGACCAATACAGGAAAATCCGCAAGATTGTTTGTTCCAACAGAGATCTGTGTTTCTTGTGTAGTAAGTTTTTTAAAATAATTGTAACCGGGAACAATAGCGAATGCATTGCAAACACTGAAAAAAGTGAAAACCAGAATAGCATAGAATACTATTCCTCTTTTTTGAGAAGATATACGAAACGACCTGATACTCTGATTTTTAACAGTTATAAAGCTAAAACATTTTATGGATAATTGAGCGATTTTTAGATAAAAAAATCGACAGGATAAATAAAATAAAAATTACAAAATATTGATATTCAACTAATTGAAAAAATGAGAATTTGCTTTACTCATTAGTCGTTTACAAACTAGAATTTTAGTCGAAAAAATCTAAATCGAAATAGGCTTTGTTGGGGGATTACTCACGACTTAAAAAAAATGAAAAAATTGAAAAATTGAAAGAATTATTTCAGGAATTCTTGTTTTAATTCTGTCAAACTTAACGCGTTTAAACAAAATTCTTTACTTAACATTCCTTTTCTTGCTGCACAAACGCCATAATACATATCGTGGAAACCCTCTCTGTGATGAGCATCCGGGTTAATTGAAATTTTTACTTTTTTTTCTAGGCAGTACCAGATCCATCGCCAATCAATATCCAAACGATATGGATGCGCGTTTAATTCCACACTTACTTTATTTGCAGCGCATGCATCAATTACTTTTTTATGATTGATAGGATAGCCGGGACGAGCCAGCAGCAAGCGCCCTGTAGGATGACCTAAAATTGATGTAAAAGGATTTTCGATGGCTTTTATCAATCTTTCTGTTGCTTTTTCTTCGTTCATTTTTAAATTTGAATGAACAGAGGCAACAATAAAGTCAAAAGTTTTTAAAATTTCTTCCGGATAATCCAAAGAACCATCATTTAAAATATCACTTTCAATTCCTTTTAACACCGTAAAGTTGCTAAACGTTAGGTTTAATTTATCGATCTCTTTTTGTTGTTCCAAAACTTTTTCAATAGGTAAGCCTTGAGCATAAAAAGCCGATCTTGAGTGATCGCAAATCCCTAAATATTCA
This sequence comes from Bacteroidota bacterium, assembly GCA_030681615.1. Classification (GTDB taxonomy): domain Bacteria; phylum Bacteroidota; class Bacteroidia; order B-17B0; family Aurantibacillaceae; genus Aurantibacillus. The sequence continues at coordinate 14,300 of JAUXSA010000003.1, read as the reverse complement.
TAACCCAGACCCTTGCAATAGCCCGCCATTTCTGATAAAGTATGAACCCCATCACTATACGTTGTGTGATTGTGAAGGATGCCTTTCAGATCTTCCATCTCTATCAATTTTGGAATATCGTGGTTCAAAGCAAGATCAACTTCATTCAATCCTTCGCGCAATTCCGGTTCAATATATTGCAAATTTAACGCGGTGTAAATTTCTTCATCATCAAAAAATTCTGTTGAATCCAAACCAACAAAATTTATTTTTTCAAGGTGTTCTGCCGTTGATGTTAATTCAACATATTTATAAAAAAACTCGGCTGGCTCACATAAAATAAAATTTATTTTTAGAGGAATTGTTTTTTCGAAAGGCGAAATATCTGCCGAAATTTTTCCATCTAGCAATATCTCAATTTTATCAATTACCTCGCATTTCCTTGCCAATTGGCCAACTTGGGCCACCTGTAATTCGTTTTGTTGCTCGGAAATAAACTCTACTAAATCTTTTACCGGTTTTTCTAATGAGGCATAATGGAATTTATTATTGTTTGCTAATTTAAATTCTATGCTCAATTTTATTGCTGCCTGGGTTTTTTCGCCAAAACCTTTTAATGTGGTTAAACGATTTTCGTTACAGGCATATAACAATTCTCCAACGCTTTCAAGATTTAATTCCAACCAAAGTTGTCTTACTTTTTTTGGTCCGAGCCCTTTGATTCCTAACATTTCAACCACGCCGAGTGGTGTTTTTTCATAGAGCTCAGTTAATTCTTTTGTTGTGCCCGTGGTTAAAAGTTCGTGAATTTTTGCAGCAATACTTTTTCCAATTCCTTCTATCGAAGAGATCTCTTCCTGCGTTTTTCCTTCAAAATCGTATCTTAATTTATCTAATTTATAAGCTGCGGCCGCGATGGATTTTATTTTAAATGGATTTTCATTATGAAGCTCCATTAATTTGGCGGTTACTTCTAACGCGTTTGTTATATCGTCGCTATTCATTGTTTAGCAAGGCTTTTGCGATGGCCAGGTCAAATTGATCGGTGATCTTTATATTCTCAATATTGCCTTCCACCAGGTTTATTTTTTCGCCTGTAGCTTCTAAAACCGTAGCATCGTCAGTGAATGAAGAATTATACTCCTGCAAAAAAGCTTTTTTAATTTTTGAAGCTAAAAAACATTGCGGTGTCTGAATAATTTTAAAATCATTGCGGTTTACAGAAGAATTTGTTTCACCATTTACAGTTCTTAAACTTTCATTTATTGCAATGGCCGGAATAGCATTTCCTTTTTCTTTTGCAGTATCAAAACAGTTCTTAATTGTTTGAATAGACACCGAAGGCCTTGCTGCATCATGGATACCAACGATCGCGTTTTCATCATCTACCAAAGCCAATCCGTTCTTTACCGACTGAAATCTTGTATCTCCCCCGATAACGATGCTAATATTTTTCTTGCCAGGAATGTGTTTTATCAATAATTCGTCGAGGTAAGTCTTAAAATCACGGTGTACACTAATAATTATTTTAATAGCTGGATCGTATTTTAAAAAGATCTTTATTGTCTTTATAATAATAGCTTCGCCGTTAATTTCTATGAATTGCTTTGGCGTGGTGCTTTGCATGCGGGTTCCAGTGCCCCCTGCTACTATTATTACAAATTTTTGATACACAAATTAAAATTAAGCACAATTATAGTAATAAAAAAATCCCAGCCTTTTTGGCCGGGATCTTTCTTGAAAATTTATATTTTATTTCTTAGTTAGTTTGTCTAACGGAATTAAATAAGTTGTAGTTGCATTGATGTAGTTCATTGGATTTTCAGGTAAATTACGTACGTTCTTTTGCTCTAATCTAAAATTCTCATCATAAAAAATTGGCATGAAAGGCGCGTCATCCAACACAACTTGTTCTGCCTGGGACAATAAAGCGAAACGTTTTGCTTTTTCAGGTTCAATACGTGCTGCCATAAATAATGAGTCAAATCTTGCATTTTTGTAACGGAAGAAATTGATGTAAGATTTTTCTGTTGCATTTGCAGGAACGTGTTTACCATAAAATAAAGTCAGGAAAGATTCAGGATCCGGATAATCACTTACCCATGCAAAACGGAAGAAATCTGATTTGCCCCCTTGTATATTCTCAATATGCTCAGCAAAAGGAACCGTATTGATGTTTACAGTAACTCCTAAATTCTCTTTCAACATTTTTTGAATTACCTCAGCAATTAAGATATTTCTATCTCCACCACCGCTGTTTATCTCTAATGTGATCTCCGGGAAACCTTTACCATCAGCATAACCTGCGGCTTTTAATAATTCTTTTGCTTTTGCAGGATCGTAAGTATATCCTTTTAAAGATTTGTAATCGTAACCTTCTTTTTCAAATGCTTCGGTATAAGGTACCATTCCATAATCTGCAGAAGTGCCTTCACCCTGAATGGTAAAGTCGGCTATTTTATGACGATCGATAGCATAGTTAAAAGCTAAGCGAACATCTTTTTTAGCAAAAACAGGATTGGCTTGTAAATTAAAACCAAAGAAATTTGTGTTCAAAGCAGTTGAAGAAACAATATCAAATTCAGGATTATTGCTTTTTGCGTTTCCTAATTCGCCCATAAATTCATGGAACATTTCAACAGGAATACGGTAAACCATATCTAAATTACCTCTTTTAAATTCAAGGATCTCCGATTTTTTATCGCGAATGAACGACCATTTAATACCATCTAAATAAGGAAGTTTATTTCCATGTTCGTCATAAGCCCAATACGTCTGATTTTTTTTCATGATAATTACTTCGCCCTCTTTTACAGTTTCCACAAAGAAAGGTCCCGTTCCAACACATTTTGTACGCATTTCTGCTCCATATTTTGTAACTGCTTCTTTAGGGTAAACATAACAGCCGGGCATTGCCAGCAAGTTTAAAAAACTACCATCAGGATGGATTAATTTTATTTTTAAAGTGCTGTCATTTACAATAGTAATACCTTTTACTCCGGTTGCTTTACCGGTTTTTGAAGCTTCAAAATTTTCATTTGCGCCAAGCACGCGGTCTTTTAAAGTAATATCAAATTGATTGTTATTTGGATCTTGTGTACAAAGTTTATCCAGACAATATTTTACATCCGTTGCAGTTGCCATTCTGCCTTTACCTTCAGGAAAACAAGGATCATCATGAAATTTAGCGTTACCTCTTAAATGAAAAACATATTCTGTTTGATCTTCACTAACCTCCCAGCTTTTTGCAATTCCTGGCATTAAAGTAAGATCAATTTGGTTATATTTTAACAAGCCTTCGTAAACCTGAGAGCCAATATGGAAGCTGTTTATCTCGTTGATCGCAATAGGCATAAGGCTTTTAATGTTTTCGACTTCATTTAACCTTAATATTCCACCCATGTAAACTCCTCCTTTTGCCTCGGAAGTATCACTATTGTTATTTTTTTTGTCACCGCCGCAAGAGGTAAACAATAATGATAAAGAGATAGAACTAAATAGAAATAATTTATTCATAGTGATTTAATAACAAAGTTTTGAACAACAAATATAGGTTTTTGATTGATTTTTGCTAATTTTTTTGCCGAAAATGTGTAAAATTTATTTTTTATTCGATTTCAAGTAAAACAGGACAATGGTCGCTATGCACGGCATCCGCCAAAATCACCGATCTTCTAAGCCTTGCAGCAAGATTATCGGATGCTAAATTGTAATCAATTCGCCAACCTAAATTCTTTGAACGTGAACCTGCCCTGTAACTCCACCAGCTATATTGATGTGGCTCCTGGTTAAAATGCCTGAACGTATCAATAAAACCGGTATTTATAAACTGCTCCATCCACTCTCGTTCTTCTGGCAAAAAACCGCTGGTATTGGCGTTGGATTTAGGATTGTGAATATCTATTGCTTTATGGCAAATGTTAAAATCGCCACATAAAATAAGGTTCTTGTGCGTTTTTCTTAACTCACTTATATAATGATTAAAATCCGATAACCATTTCATTTTAAAACTCTGGCGCAGATCGCCACTACTGCCACTTGGGTGATAAACGCTCATTATTGAAACGTCATCAAAGTCAATGCGCAAAACCCTGCCCTCATCGTCGTAATGCTTAATGCCACAACCATAAACAATATTCTTAGGTTCTTTTTTTGAGAAGATGGCAACGCCACTATACCCTTTTTTTTGTGCAGGATACCAATAATGATGGTAACCTAATTCTTCAAACTCAAAAACGCCTACTTGTTCGGGAGTGGCCTTAACTTCCTGCAAACACAGTACATCGGGATTGGTAGCCCTTATCCAATCCAGCAAACCGTGACCCATGGCCGCCCTTATTCCGTTAACATTATAGGTAATTATTCTCATTTAGTGTATTGTTGCAATTTTACCTGAAATAAAAGAAAAAGGCAAACTTTTTTGTATCAAAATTGTACCCTTGCTAAGTAAATTTTATTTATTTTTATGATTCAACTTTTTAATCCATGAAAAAATTCACACAACATTTTCTAGCGGGCATTATTCTTTTAGTTAGCCACACTTCATTTTCGCAACGTGATAAAGATGAAACTGATCCTTTATTTACCAGCGCTTTTGAAAAGTTTGAAAAAGGAGAATACAAAGAATCGTATAACGATTATACAGCCTACTTAGCTAAAAAACCTAACGATAATAATGCGTTATATAATAGAGGTTTGTGTGCTTACGAAATGAAAGATTATAAAGACGGCATCACCAACTTTAGTAAAAGTATTTATAGTGGCAGAAAAAAACATGATGCCTTTTATGGAAGAGGATTGTGTAATTATAAATTAAAGAACTACAAAACAGCAATTGCTGATTTTGACACCGCTATCTCCTACAAGCCGGATTACGCCAGGGCTCTTACCTTTAAAGGCGCGGCGTTAAAAGAGCTTGCAAGCTATAAAGAGGCTTTACCTGTTTTAAATAAAGCGGTAGAATCTGATCCCGGTTATGAAAGCGCTTATTATTATCGCGGTATTGTAAAATATTATTTAGAAGATTATGATGGTGGCCTTGCAGATTGTAATAAGGCTTTATCTATTCACTCTTATTATGATACCTATTTCTGGCGCGGACTTATTTATCTTAGTTTAAAAAAATATAAAGAATCTATTACAGATTATGACACCGTAATACATCACGACCCAAAATATGCTACTGCTTATTATAACCGTGCCATAAGTTATTACGAGTTAAAAAATTACGAGAAAGCTTTATCAGATAATAATAAAGCTATTGAAATAGACGCTGCAAAACCTGAAGCTTATTACAACCGCGCACTTTGTAAATTTGAATTATTTAAATACAAAGAAGCTGAGCCTGATTTTAACGCGGCCATAGACCTTAAGCTGGATGACTCTAAACATTACTTATGGCGTGGTGTTAATTATTATTACCAGAATAAATACTCTGAGGCAATGAGCGACCTTAACATGTCGTTACAAAAAAATAAAAATAATGAAACGGCCTATTATTACCGCGCTATAGTTAAATATGCGTTGCAGGATGATAAAGGTGTGATTGAAGATTGTACTTCTGCATTATCAATAAAAAAATCGCACGATACTTATTACCAACGTGGTATTAGCAGGTACATGTTAAAAGATTACACAGGTGCTATCGAAGATTTTAACGAGTCGCTAAAAATAAAACCAGATTATAAATTAGCGCTATTAGAAAGAGGTGTAACTTACTACCAAACAGAAAAAGACGCATTAGCATTAGCAGATCTTAGCAAAGCAATTGAGATTGACCCAAAAAGTGGAAGGGCTTATTATTTTAGAGGTAAACTAAAAAAATACATGAGCGATGTTCCGGGATCTTGTGCAGACTTAAAACAGGCAAAGGCATTAAAATATGATAAAGCAGAAGATGAGCTGATAAAAAATGGCTGTCAGTAAAGTTTGAATTACTTTTTTTGCTTTGTTTTCTTTTCGAGTAAACCATTTATCTTTTTAAGATAATTCACTTCGTTTTGTAACACTTCAATTTGTTTTTGAAGTGTTTTTACTTCTTCGTTTTGAATTTTATTATAAAGTGTATTGGGCTCGTTAACAAAATAACTTTTTGTATTGCTGTTATTATATTCTTTCTGTATGGAATAAAGAGAGAAAAAATCACATTTAAGCTCTTTACCGATCTTATTTAAAAGGGCCGTGTCAATACTTTCCCGTTCAAAAATATTATATACCACATTTCTACTGCGGTTTATTCTTTTGGCAAAATCAATAACTGATACACCCTGACGATGAAGCTCTTCTCTTATTTTTTTCCCAATGTGTATTGCCATAAGCCAAAGTTACAGGCAAGGAATAAAAAAAAATGAATTAAATGCACTAAATAATATTACACTTTGTAACAAATAATAGTACATTTGTAAAAACACAAAGCGTTATTAATGCGTGTGAAAATGAAAAATCATAAATTATTTATTATGTTATTACTTGTTTCAGAAATGGCTTTTAATTATTGTACGCCGCAAGATGGAGGCTCAGGAGATCATTCAACGCCCCAAATTATAAAGAACGACAGTAACGATCACACACATGAATATACAATTACCGTTTCGTCTAAAAATTGGCAGACCGTAAATGGTACTGAACGTTTTGTAGATATCCCGATCAAAGAAATAACAGAAAATATTTTAAACGAAGGCCTGGTAATGATCTACTTAATAGAAGGCGATAAATACCTTGCCTTACCGTTTAATTATTACCAAGTGAGAAGAATACTCTCCTTTCAGCCTTCATTTGAGCCCGGCCACGCTTACATAAGCATTTATGGTAATTTTATTATGAATGTAAGCGCCAAATATGAATTTAAATTGCTGATCATTTCAAAAGACATTCTTAAAAAGAATAAAAAAGAAAAGAAATAAAATATCTTCATTCCTTGAAATTTAATGCATTTAAAAACGTATTTCCATTCAATATAAAAGAGTTGATCCTTTTATAGGTAAGGCTGATCGGATGGTTCAATTTAAAACAAAAAAAATCCCCGACCATTTCTGATCGGGGATTTATGATTTTAATTCTAATATCTTATTTATTCTGTCCCGCTTCTAATGTAATTTCAATTCTTACATCTTCGCCTAAACCACCACCTTCACCAATACCATAATCAGAACGTTTAATAGTTGTTGCGCCTTCAAAACCTGCAACGTCAACTTTTTTGCCTTCCCACTCTTGTGCCGAAGTACCAACATAATTAAAACGTATTTCGCAATCTTTTGTTACACCTTTCAACGTTAATTTACCTTTTGCAGTGTAAGCGTATTTACCCGGCTCAGCAGTATTTTTTTCTATGCTTGTAGCTTCGAATGTTGCTTTTTTAAATTTAGCCACATCAAAAAATTCAGGCTTATCTTTTAAATGTCCATCGCGGAAAGAGTTCTGAGTATTTAAACTCGTCATATCCATTTGAATGAAAATTTTTGGTCCACTTGCATTATCAAAATTCACATAACCGCTATCAACGTTAATAGTTCCACGTGTATCAGTTACTATATGTTTAATGCTAAATGCAACTGAACTGTGTGCGCCATCAACTGCAAAATTTCCTTTTACTTCGGCAATGTCTTTTACGTTAGCAGCTAAAGCACTGTCTAATTGCGCTTTTGAAGTAAAGCTCATTTCAACACCATTGATGTTTAATTTATATTGTTCTTTAATAACAGTTCCTTCGTGACCACCTTCAACACCAACAACGGCGATATATGGAGCGATAACCAAAGAAACGATACTCATTAATTTAATTAAGATATTCATTGATGGGCCTGAAGTATCTTTGAAAGGATCACCAACTGTATCACCAGTAACTGAAGCTTTGTGTGGCTCCGATTTTTTGTAGAACATCTCACCATTAATTAAAACACCTTTCTCAAACGATTTTTTTGCATTATCCCACGCGCCACCAGCGTTAGATTGGAAGATACCCATTAACACACCGCTAACCGTTACCCCTGCCAATAAACCTCCTAATACTTCTGGTCCGAATATAAAACCAACAATTACAGGCGTAATTAAAGCAATAGCACCCGGCATCATCATTTCACGAATAGACGCCTTTGTTGAAATAGCAACACATTTTTCGTATTCCGGTTTTGCTTTGTATTCCATAATACCTGGGATCTCGCGAAACTGGCGACGAACCTCTTGTACCATGTCCATAGCCGCTTTACCAACCGCCTGAATACATAACGCTGAGAAAATGAATGGGATCATACCACCCACAAATAAACCTGCTAATACGGGTGCTTTATAAATATCAATTGCAGAAATTCCTGCAATACCTACGAAGGCTGCAAATAAAGCAAGAGAAGTTAATGCTGCAGAAGCAATAGCAAATCCTTTTCCGGTTGCTGCTGTGGTATTACCTACTGCATCTAAATTATCAGTACGCTCACGAACTTCAGGAGGTAACTGGCTCATTTCTGCAATACCACCGGCGTTATCAGCAATAGGGCCAAAAGCATCAATTGCTAATTGCATAGCGGTTGTTGCCATCATACCTGCTGCAGCAATTGCCACACCATATAAACCTGCAAAGTAATAAGAAGCCATAATACCGGCTGCTAAAGTTAAAATAGGAATAACGGTTGATTTCATACCAACTGATAGACCACCAATAATATTTGTTGCGTGCCCTGTAGAAGATTGTTGAATAATAGAGAGAACTGGTTTTTTACCCATTGCAGTATAATACTCGGTAACAATACTCATAATAGCACCAACTATTGTACCAACAACAATTGCTGCAAACACATTTAATTTAGAGAATTCGTAACCACGTAAATTTAAAGTATCGGGTAACATCCAGTTAACTACAAAATAAGATGCAATAACTGTAAGGATCATCGAAGACCAGTTGCCCATGTTCAACGCATTTTGAACGTTTGATTTTTCGTCTTTAATAGTAACAAACCATGTACCAACGATAGAAAATAAAATACCTAAACCACAAATTACCATTGGTAATAATATTGGAGACATACCTCCAAATTTATCTACAACTGTAATTTCCTGACCTAATACCATAGTTGCAAGAATAGTTGCAACATACGATCCAAAAAGATCGGCACCCATTCCGGCAACGTCGCCTACGTTATCACCTACGTTATCGGCAATAGTAGCAGGATTACGAACATCATCTTCAGGAATTCCAGCTTCAACTTTACCAACCAAGTCAGCACCAACGTCAGCAGCCTTTGTATAAATACCGCCACCAACACGTGCAAACAAGGCGATTGATTCAGCTCCTAAAGAGAAGCCTGTTAACACTTCAATAGCAGTTTTTACTGCGTCGGCTCCAAGATCTGCAAAGATCATTAAGAAAGCTATGAATAAACCTCCTAAACCTAAAATAGCTAAACCTGCAACGCCAAGTCCCATAACGGTTCCACCAGTAAAAGAAACTTTTAACGCTTGTTTTAAACTTGTACGTGCAGCTTGTGTAGTACGAACATTGGCCTTTGTAGCCACTTTCATACCAATATAACCTGCAGTTGCAGAAAAAACTGCTCCAATAATAAATGCTATAGAGATGATCCAGCTTGAGTGGATGGGTTTACCATTAACTTCATGGATTGTACCTGAATACGCTAATAAAGCTGCTGCAAATACAACAAATATGCTTAGTACCTTCCATTCTGCTTTTAAAAAGGCCATGGCGCCATCGGCTATATAACCAGCCAATTCCTGCATGTTCTTGTCGCCAGCATCCTGCTTGGATACCCAAGCCGACTTAATTGCCATTACTATTAAACCAACAATACCTAAAAGAGGCACTAAATAAATAACACTATCGTTCATAATTCTTTAATTTATAGGGCTGCAAAAATAGGCATTTTACCGGAAATAAAAAATAATAAATATTTTATAATATATTGATAATCAGTATTCAGCAAAAAACTATTCAAAGTATTTGTTTTTAAATATTAAGATGATTTTTGCCTGTTTTTTATTGGCTTACGTTTATTTGTTGCTGCAAATTATTTATCATGATAAAAAGCCGCGCATTTAAGTAAATACAAAAATCGTATCTTCAACTTTTGTTATGGAACAATACGGCATAATGGATCAATACGATCTGATAGTTATTGGTGGCGGACCAAGCGGATATGCCGGGGCCATGCGCGCCATTGATTTTGGTAAAAAAGTTTTATTGATCGAGAAAAAACGTGTTGGCGGATCTGGAATTTACGATGGCGTATTAACCTCCAAAACCTTATGGGAACAGGCTCTAAAAGTTTCTTCCATAAGAGAAATGATACCCGATTACGAAGTGAATTTTGAAACCATTTCGAATATTGTAAATGAAGCTGTGTTTGAACGTAAAACACAAATGACCGTGCATTTAAAGCTTCTTGAAAAATTAGACCGCCGTTTATTCTATTATGAAAAAGGCACTGCATTTTTAGAAGACAGAAACACCGTTCGCATTACAAAAGAAGATGGTACAATAAAACATGTTACTGCAGATAATATTTTAATAGCTACAGGAAGCCGCCCAAGAGTACCCGCAAATATTACAGTTGACGAACAAATTATTGTTACCAGCGATGGCATAAAGAATTTTAAATCTTTTCCTGAAAGTATGGTGGTGTTAGGTGCCGGTGTTATTGGTTGCGAATTTGCAACAATATTTTCTTCTTTCGGGAAAACAAAAGTTACATTAATAGATAAAGCTGCACGCATTTTACCATTTGAAGATGAAGACATTGCCGACGTTATTAAAGATAATTTAGAAGCCAACGGCGCGCATGTTCACCAGGGTGCATCTTTAAAAAGAATGGAAATTAAAAATGGTAAGGTTGAATATGAATTAGAATATTATGGCGGTAGAACAGAAATTTACAATGTAGAAAAAGCTTTAATTTCTATTGGAAGGGTACCAAATATTGAAAATATAGGATTAGAAAATGTAGGAATAAAATTAAACGAACGTGGTTGTGTTTGGGATGATGATACGCAAACAAACATTAGTAATATTTATGTAGCCGGCGATGTTACTACCGAAATGGCTTTGGTAAATGTTGGCGAAAGAGAAGCCCGTCACGCTGTTGTGCGCATGTTTGGTCCAACCGTAAAACCTCTAACGTATAAAAATATTAGTTCTATCATGTTCCTTAATCCTGAAGTAGCAGCTGTTGGCATGAATGAACAGGATTGTGTTGCAAAAGGCATTGCACATAAAGTTGTAAAACTGGATTATACTACTAACGCCCGCGCAATTGCCATGCGTAAAACAAAAGGCTTTTTTAAAATAATTGTAACTAACGATAACGGCATGCGCATTTTAGGTATGCGCGTTGTGGGCGAGCACGCCAGCAGTGCAATACAGGCAGTAGCGTATTTGATACATACCAACCAGGGCATTCGCGAACTGGCCGATATGATGCACCCGCATCCAAGTATTATTGAAGGTGTGCAGGAATGTTTGCGTATGCTTTTAAATAAATCTATTTATAAACCTTATGTATTTAAGGATCGCTTAAAATGTTACATCTGCGAAAGCGGTGTTTGTACTCCGGTGGAGAGCCTCGTTTAAATAGCCACAGATTTCGCAGATTACACTGTTAATTGTTTATTAGTTACATTAGTTATTTTTTCAGTAATAAAAATTTTGTGAAATCTGTGCAATCTGTGGCTTAATTAAATTGAACTGTGTTTTTATCATTTTTTAAAGATTATTTTAGTATTTAAAAAGTATCTTTGCTAGGCAATGAATAAACGGCTTTTATTAATTATTTCTATTTCATTTTCTGTTGCATTATTGATTCTGATATTTATACAAGTATATTGGATCAATTATGATTTTGGTGTAAAGCAGGATCTGTTTGAGCAACGTGTTACAGAAGCCCTAAATATTACTGCGGCCAAACTTGAAAAGTTAGATACCAAAGGTTCTTACAAAAAAGTGAAAACACGTACACAGGGCATAACCTTTAATATGCCTGCCATTAACGGGCAAATGAGCGACCAGATAAATTTTAAATTATTTAAAGAATCGAGCATTGATAGTAATGGTTATTCGCATAGCGAATTTGCCACAAAAGATATTGTTGCCGATTCGTTAAAACTAGATCCTGCGGCAGCAAGTTTTTTAAAAGAGCTCCGTGAAAAATCAGTTGGCTTACAACAAAGCAATAACGATCTTTTTAATCCGTTGAAAGGTTATAGTTTTTTTGACGAAACTTCAACACGGAATTATTATACAGACTTTAAACAAAAAGTTGATACACTTTTATTGGATTCTATTTTAGGTTTAGAACTCAGCAAACAAAATATTCACTTTAAATATAATTACTATTTAACCCTGCTTCACCCCGGCAGCTCACATCATGCCAATCTTATCAATGCAGAAGCATCAACCGATTCGCTTGGGCCTGCTTATAAAGTAAATCTTTCGCCGAGCAACCGTTTTGTTGATCCGGAATATTTAATTGTTCGTTTTCCTAATCAAAATAAAGATGTGTTTAAAGAAATGTGGCCGTTCATTATCACCTCTGTTATTGTAATAGCAATACTTATTTTCTCTTTCTATTACATTATGGCTAACAACCTTAAACAGAAAAAACTCTCCATCATTAAAAATGATTTTATCAGTAACATGACACATGAGTTTAAAACACCCATCAGTACTATTTCATTAGCAAGCGAAATGTTGGGCGATGACAGCATTGCACAAACTCCAGAAAAACAACAACGCTATATTAAAATGATACGCGATGAAAATAAACGTTTGAGCGTTTTGGTAGAAAGTATTTTGCAAACCTCTATATTAGATAAAGGCGAATTTATTCTTAAGCTTAGCGAAGTAGATGTGCACGAAATAATTAATTCTGCCATACATAACACGCAGCTTTTAATAGATCAGCGCCAGGGTACAATTCAAACACAGTTGAACGCCAAAAAATTTAAGTTGCAGGCAGATAGGGTACATTTAACCAATATCATTTTTAATCTGATAGATAATGCCATAAAATATTCGAAGGGGGTTCCTGAGATCTTGATCTCTACCAACAATACAGCCGAGGGCATTATGATAAAGGTAAAAGATAATGGTTTGGGTATAAGTAAAGAGAATCAGCGCAAGATCTTCGATAAATTCTATAGGGTGCCAACGGGTAATGTTCACAACGTAAAAGGCTTTGGCTTAGGGCTTTCCTATGTTTTAGCAGTGGTTTTAAAACATAATGGCACTATTTCTGTTGATAGTGAATTAGGAAAAGGCAGTACATTTAATGTGCATTTACCCATTTGATAATAAATGTTAAAAATGTTAAAATGGCACAGTAAGTGTTTACCTTTAAGTAAATAATTTAACATTTAGAAAAGATGGAAACTGTTAAAACAAGAATTCTTTTAGTTGAAGATGATCCGAGTTTAGGACCTCTTTTGCAAGAATATTTAGACGCAAAGGGTTTTGAAACAAAGTTGGCAGACGATGGTAAAAAAGGTGCCGATCTTTTCTTTAAAGGCTCTTTCGATCTGCTTCTTTTAGACGTGATGATGCCGGTAAAAGACGGTTTAACACTAGCAAAAGAAATTAGAGTGAGCGACAAGAACATACCAATTATATTTTTAACTGCTAAAAGCATGAAGGAAGATACGATTGAAGGTTTTAGCGCAGGCGCTGATGATTATATTACAAAACCTTTTAGTATGGAAGAATTATTAGCGCGTGTAACAGCAGTGTTAAGACGTACCAATAAGATCCGCTCATCTGAAAGTGAAGAGGTTAATTTTAAAATAGGTAAATACCAATTCAATTCTGAAAAACAAATTTTACAGCACGATGGTATTGAACAAAAACTAACTACAAAAGAAAGTCAGTTATTACGCTTATTATGCGTTCATCAAAACGATGTGTTAGACAGAACATTTGCTTTAAAATCTATTTGGCAGGATGATAATTATTTTAACGGGCGTAGTATGGATGTTTATATTGCAAAACTTCGTAAATATTTAAAAGACGATTCTAAAGTTGAGATCATTAATATTCACGGTAAAGGATTTAAACTTTTAGTTAACCAATAAGTTTTAGTTTAATTTAAATTTATAAAAAAACCCGCTTAAAAATTAAGCGGGTTTTTTATTGAGTATAAACTAAATTTTATTTCATTAAAGTAACATGTCCAATATAATCTTTACGACCCTCGCCATTAACACCCACAGCGCGGATCTTATAGATATAAACCCCATCCTGGGCTGGCTGACCTTTAACTGTTCCATCCCAGCCCTTGGTCACATCTTTACTAAAGAACATCGAGTGGCCCCAACGGTCAAATACTTCC
>JAUXSA010000199.1 GCA_030681615.1 Bacteroidota bacterium | reverse complement strand
TAATAACGTGAGAAAGTTGGTGACCATGTCCTAATTCATGCACTGCTACCGATTCAAAATCAAATTGACCACCGGTGGCTAATGCAGGGCCAAAATTCCAGGTGGTAGCATTGTCAAAACAAATATCCAGTTCAGAAACATAAACATAAATATTAGGTCCTAAGCTGCAAGCGCTGAAGTAACTTGTGCAACGACCTAAAACGCCCGCAGGTAGTTCGCTGCCAATATCAAAACGAATAACGTTAACGCCATCAAATGCAATTGTATTTGTTGCAACTGGTGGGCCAATTAACCAATTAATATACGTGTTGCATCGCCAAGTTTGAAACGCATTTAAGAATGCAGTTTTTGCAGCAGTATTGGCATTAAAGCCTGTAAACATTTGCCAATTAATTCCATTCATATTATTAAGGTCAACATGGCGCGTATTAAATACCTGTTGGGCAGCAAGTGTATTTGTAACAAGCACATTTAATTCTCCATAACTTACTGTTAGTGTTTGCGCACTTAAAGTTGATGCGCCTACAGTTACTCTTACCTGGCCAGTACCCGCAGTGCCATTACCGGTTAAAGTAGATGAACGCGTTGGTACAATTACCTGTATCTGTGTATTGCTCCAGGAAACATATTGTGACGAATGTGGTTGAATAAAGGTGGCGCCGCCATCATCTGCATTTCTGAATTCAACAATAGATGCGCCTTGTGTTGCACCAAAACTACTACCTGTAATTGTTAATATACTATTTGTTCCGGCTGTAATTATTAAAGGCGAAATTCCTGAGATAGCTGCAATCGCATTTGTAGAGGAGGTGAATTTGTTTGCGTTTGAGTTTGTATGGGCCGGAATATCAATTCCTAAAAGCATTTCAAATTCCTGGTATACATTATTTATATCTGTATAATTTTTAAATGGAACAGTTGCTGAATTTTCTTCAAGATTAAATTTATAAAAACCTTGTTGATCTGAGTAAACCTGGAACACAGGCTTACCGTATTGTGCCGGTTGATTAAAATTAGTTAATGTAAAAATACCTTCATCATTTAAGCTTAACTGTAACGAAGGATCAACTACTTGTCGGTCAAGATCAACCTGTCCACCTTCAGTAATGATCTCGATATTGGAAGTATAAACAGCGCCTTTAAGAACCTGCGTTACACTTACTAAATTAGAAGTGAAAATATAATTTCTTTCAGCGTTCCAAAAAGAGGTTTGTGAAATCACTTTCCCTTCAATAATTAAAGAGCTGTTGTTAACTTTTGAAGATAAAGAAACGGGGTAAAGAGAACATTGGCTATAAGAACTGTTAGACAGTAAAATTACCAGTACTGCAATTACAGAGTAGATTTTTTTCATTTAATTAAATTTTAAGATTATACTAATATATAAAATTTAATCTATAATACAAATTCATCCATTTTTAGAGCTCAAAACTCAATGTCACTTCGAGTAAGCCGCAGCGATAGCGTAGGCTGTATCGAGAAGGGGTTGTGAAAAATGATTCGCTTTTTAAAACCGTTCTCGATACATCCCGATAGCTATCGGGATTGCAGGAACAGCGCAAAAAATCACTCGAACTGACAGCAAACGTATTATAAAAATTGCAGTATTTTACGGAGGGGTTTTAGGTACGAAGTATAGAAACGGGGCTTAAGGCCATTGATCTTCCAGGCTTTTCGGTCTTCAATATTGGCATTCATACGGTTTTGAACAGAGACATTGCTTTGGCCTCCAACACGCATTTTAATAGTGAACTCGTGAAGGTAATTGATGCGTATTTTATGCTTATGAATAAAGCGCAACATTAATTCGTAGTCAGCAGAGTGTTTAAATTCTAAATTAAATTTCCCGAACTTTTGATAGAGTTCATGCTTCACAAAAAAAGTAGGGTGGGGCGGCATCCATCCATGTAAGAAGGAATTAGGTTTATGGTTGCCACTTTTCCATTTGCGGATAATTTTATTGGTGTTCTCTTTGTCAACGTAAAACAAGTCGCTGTAAACTGCATCAGAATGATTTTTTATAAATGTAGCAGCGTATTTTTCAACAATAGTATTGTCTATATAAAAATCATCAGAATGTAAAATACCAATTACATCGCCTGTAGCTAAGTCAATACCTTTGTTTAATGCGTCGTACAAGCCGTTATCTTTTCCTGAAACAAATTTTGAAATTTTGCTTTTATACTTTTCAATGATCTGTAAAGTATTATCTGTCGAGCCTCCATCAACAATAATATATTCAATGTTTGAATAATTTTGATCTAAAACAGAGTTTATCGTCTGCTCAATAGTTGCAGCAGAATTGTAAGTAATGGTTATGATGGAAATTTTCAAAATAGATTACAAATTATGCGCAAACTCAATTAACGATCTAAAGTGCAGGTCAATTCTTTCATCTTTTTTCTTTTCGTCGGAAATAAAAATGGTTCTCATGCCTGCTTTTTTTCCAAATTCCATATCGCTCAGGCTATCGCCAACAATGATACTTTTACTAAAATCAATTTCAGGGAAATCTTTTTTTGCCTGTAAGGCCATGCCAATATTAGGTTTACGGGTTGGATGGTTTTCTGAATCTAAATATGGCGAGAAATAAACTTTATCAATTCTTCCGCCTAAATAATTTATTTCGTAGATCATGTTCTTGTGAATGAGCTCCAAATCTTCAACCCTGTATAAATGTTTGCCAATGCCTTGCTGATTAGTTACAACAACAATTCTTCCAAAAAAAATATCTAGTTTTTTTAGTGCGTCAAAAACGCCGTCAAGAAATTCAAATTCTACCCAATGCTTCACATAGTCGTTATCTAATTTTTTATTGATAACGCCATCCCTGTCAAGGAACAAGGTCCAGTCTTTATTTATATTTAGATCCTTTAAGGTCATGTTGCGCTGTTGTGTAATCTTCAGGTATACCAATATCTATAAAATAACCTTCAAATTCAAATCCGTAAATTTTAAGGGTATTTAATTGTTTTTCAAAAAAATCTTTTTCAATAGAGAAGTTTGTATAAGAAGGGGTAGAGTTTAAATATATATTTTTATCAATAATATAAACGCCGCCGTTAATAATTCCTTCTTTAGCGCTACCGGATTTTTCTTTGAACGAAATTATTTTGTTATCCCCATTTTTTTCAATAGTGCCGTAACGCCCGGCATCTTTTACTTTACGAAGGGCCAAAGAAACCTCTGCATTTTGTTTGCTGTGTTGACTGTAAAATTTTTCAAGATCCACATCAAAAAAAGAATCACCATTTAAAACAAAGGCTAACTCAGCATTACATTTTTCTAACGCTAAACGAATGCCACCTCCCGTACCTAAAGGACTTTCTTCTACTACATAATCAATTTCCAGTCCGTTAAAATTTGATCCATAATGATCTTTAATTTTTTCGGATAAATAACCCACCGACAAAATTATTTTTTTTACACCGTAATGCTTTAAATAGTTTAACTGGTAATTTAAAAAGGGCTGTCCGTTAACAGGAGCCATAGGTTTTGGCAGATCGGTCACAACTGCTTGTAAGCGTGTTCCAAATCCTCCGGCTAATATGATGGCTGTATCTATCATTATATTCCAAAACCTATTATAGTTACATCATCTATTTGTTCTAAATTTCCTTTCCAGTCAATAAAGGTTTTGCTTAGCATATAACTTTGTTCTTCAAAAGGCATATCGTGTGTACTTAATAATAATTCTTCCAGTTGTTTTAGTTTGAATTTTTTCCCTCTTGGCCCACCAAATTGGTCGGCAAAACCATCAGTAAATAAAAAATATTTTTCTCCAACTTTGGCTTCGATCTCGTGATTTGTAAATACGGTTTGTTTTTCCTCGTTAGCGCCGCTAACGCCCCATCTTTCTGCCCGGTATTCCTTTAAACCCTCTTTTCCAATGTGAAGCATGTTATTTTTTGCGCCCGAATAATAGATCTTATTGGTTTCTTCGTTTAAAATGCAAATAGACATATCAACACCATCATTTATTTGTATGGCATGCGATTGCAGGTTGGATTTAAATTGTTTGCAAAGCTCTGTTAAAATGCCGGCGGGGTTTGTTCTGTAATTACCGGTTGAAATGATGTTTTTAATGTTAGAGTATGCAAAAACGCTTAACATGGCTCCGGGTACGCCATGACCAGTACAGTCTATAGCGGCAATGTAAACAGAATTATTGAGGCGTTCAACAAAATAAAAATCGCCACTCACAATATCTTTTGGTTTAAAAAATATGAGCGATTCGGCTAAAGTAGATTTTACTTTTATGGTTGAAGGGATAATTGCCTGCTGAATGTGTTTTGAATAATTGATACTATCGGTAATGTCTTTATTCTTTTCTTCGATGATAGATTTTTGTTTTTCAATTTCTTCGTTCTTATTTGTAAGCAAAACATTAGCCTTTTTCTTTTCGCTAAATTGTTTGTAAACAAAAAATAATAACACAACAAAAATGAGCATGGCTCCTGCAAATATGTAAACTAGTTTACCGCGTTGCGATGACTGTATCTGCGATTTCTCTAACTCTAAATTTTTTAACTTAAGTTGTTGTTCTTTTTTTTCGGACTCATATTTTGTTTCAGCATCTAAAAAGGCTTTATTGCGTTCTATATTTAAAACCGAATCGTTATACTGTGTGTAGGTTTTATAATATTTAAGAGCATCAGCCGGCTTGTTTTGCAATTCCATTAACTCACTCAAAGCTTTTGCATTGGTTAAAATATTTGCATAAGCGTTACGTTTAAAGTTTATAGCAAGGGCTTCTTTATAGTATTCTGAAGCCTTTGTATAATTCTTTCTTTCAATTTCAATGGCGCCCATATTTGCCAGTGAAGTAGCAAGTCCATAATCATCCTGCATTTCTCTAAAAATTGGAATTACCTGCAGATAATTTTTTTCAGCTTCTACATAATTAGAGTCGTTAAAATAGGTTTCACCGATCATGGAAACAGCCATGGCGGCATAATTTAATATGTTTTGTTTTCTAAAACTTGCTTCAGCCCTTTTAAAGTAATTTATCGCTTCAGCACTTTTATGCTGTTCTACTAAAATACTTCCAATACCAAAAGATGTAACGGCCACCATGTTCTCATTAACAGGTTGCTGGTTGGCAATGTCGTAGGCCTTTAAATAATATTCATAGGCCTTATTGTTATTTTTTATACCCAGGTAGGCATTACCTATTGAGTTAAGTACATTAGAAAGACCTGTTCTGTTCTTTAGTTTTTCAAAAAGTTCGGCGGCAGAGATGAAATTTTTTATAGCAATATCATATTTACCAATTGTGTTTTGTGCGCTGCCAATATTTGCATAAGATTGGGCAAGGCCATGCTGATATTTGTTTCGTTCTGCTATTTTAAAGGCACTATCGGCAAGTATTAATGCGCTATCAGGGCTATTTCCAACCAGAAGGCGTGAGAGTTTGCATAGAATCAGTACTTTTAATGTATCTGGGGATGAGCGTATCTTTTTATTTATACTGTCTCTTTTTCCAACAGAAATTTGTGCTGGCATGCTTGCTGCTGCAACAAGAATAAAACATAGAAAGAAAATTATTTTACGAGCAGGCATTGTTTATTTTTTCGGAAACAAATTCATTTCCACCAGTTCGCAAATTGTATGGCCTAATAACATGTGGCATTCCTGGATCCTTGGCGTATCTGAACTTGGAATATTAATTAAATATTTACTAAGTCCTTTTATCTTGCCACCACTTTCGCCGGTAAAAGCAACTGTAGTAATGCCCATTGCATTTGCTTTTTCTAATGCCTTTATAACGTTGCCGCTATTTCCACTGGTGCTAAGGCCAATTAATACATCGCCCTTTTTGCCCATTGCCTCAACCAGGCGACTATAAATAATATCGTAACTGTAATCATTTGCCACAGCAGTAATGTAGCTTGTGTTAACGTGTAAGGCTTCAGAGAACAACGGCGGTCTGTCGTAATAAAATCTACCGCTTAATTCGGCTGCCAGGTGTTGTGCATCAGCAGCACTGCCACCATTTCCACACCATAACACCTTTCCACCATTTTTATAAGAAGTAACAATATCGTTTACAACAGCGTTTACCGAGTTTAAAATTTCGGTATTAGATAATAAAGAGGTTTTAAGTTTAACAGATTCCTCAATTTTAGACTTTATAAAATTTACCATGCCCTAAATTTATGTTTTTTTACGGCTATTTGCGTTAATTAAGGGTAATTTTTTAATTGTGATTTTAAAGTATTAAGTTTGTTATAGAAATACCGTCTTAACAATGAATATCGAAGTTTGTTTTACTCCCCAGGCCTATCCACTTTTTCATAACCCTAATTCGGTAGTTGTTGTTATTGATGTTTTAAGGGCTACATCGGCCATAACCACTGCGTTTTATAATGGTGTGTTAAAAATGATACCTGTTGCCACAGTAGAAGAGGCCCTGGAATACAAAAAGAATGGTTTTATGGTAGCTGCCGAAAGAAACGGAGAAATAGTTGAGGGATTTGACCTTGGGAACAGCCCTTTTGGCTATATGAACTCTAAAGTAAAGGGAAAAACCATCGCCATTACTACCACAAACGGTACACAGGCGATAGAAGCTGCAAAAAAGGCGCATAAAATAATTATTGCAAGTTTTTTAAATTTAGATGCAGTCATTGATCACTTAAAAGAAGATAAAAAAGATGTACTGTTTGTTTGTGCCGGCTGGAAAAATAAATTTAATCTCGAAGATACTTTACTAGCAGGTGCAGTAGCCGAAAAATTGATTTTTAATTGTGGCTTTGATACCAGTTGCGATTCTACACTTGCAGCAATTGATCTTTATAAATTAGCAAAATACGACCTTGTAAAATATTTAGCCAACTCATCACATCGTAACCGTTTAGCAAAATTAGATCTTGAAAGAGATATTAAATATTGTTTAACACCAAATCAATGTCCGGTTGTGCCGGTAATGAAAGGCAAATTTTTGGTGAAAGGCTAAACAAAAAACTTAAACACATAGGCACATAGAATTTTTCAGATCTTAAAACACAGTTAATTTTTTAAAGGGTACATAGTTTTTCTTCGTCAGAGACGAAGAAATTATGTGTGCTAAATTGGCATTTAGATTGACAGCTTTGTCTATGTCTCTATGTGGTTTGTTTTTTTGTTCTCGCCTCTGCTTGAACTGACAAATTACCGCTTCGTCATTGTCTCAGGATTCTTAACAGCTTTTTTACTTCCTCCGTACAATTCAAATTTTAAGAAACGGCATTCTAACGAACCATTATAAATATGGATCTTTCTTGATGGGCGTAAACCTATGCTCTTTATGGCTTCCGGGCTACTTGTAATTATCCAGGCGTTATAATTCTGAAAATCTTTTTTTAATTTATTGCCAATTTCTTTATACAATTTTTCTATTTCCGGCACTTCCATTCTTTCGCCGTAAGGTGGATTTAAAATAACCACACCGGCCCCACGTGTTGGCATAAGATCAAAGAACGATTGGTTTACACAGGTAACAACATCATCCACCTTCGCATTCTTTGTATTGGTAATTGCTTTTTTTACTGTTGGCTCATCAATATCGTTGGCAATAATGTTTACTTCGGCATTTTTAATTTTATTAATGCTGCTTTCGTAAATGGTATCGTACAATTTTTCATCGTAATTGCGCCAGCGCATAAATGTAAAATCAGAACGGTAATAGCCCGGTGGAATATTATTTGCCCAAAGCGCTGCTTCAATGGCAATTGTTCCTGCACCACACATGCCATCAATTAATTCTAAATGTCTTTCCCAGCCACTAAGTTTAACCAGACCTGCCGCTAAAACTTCTTTCATCGGTGCTTCGTTAATATCTGACCTGTAGCCGCGCTTGTATAAGGGATCGCCGCTGCTATCTAGATTTAAAGTAACCTCGTTATTATAAATGTGGATGTATAATTTAAAGGCGGGTTTTATAAGGTCCACATCAGGTCTGCTGCCTGTTTTCTCGCGGAAGCGATCTACTATCGCATCTTTTGCTTTTTGACAAGCGAATAAAGAGTGGGTAAAAAGTTCAGAATTAAGAACACTTTCTATCATGATACTATCGGTGACAGAAATAAAATTTTCCCATTCTATTTTTTTGATGTTGTCGTAAAATTCGTTTTCGTCGTTGGCTTCAAATTTTGTAATAGGAATCACAATTTTTAAAGCGGTGTGTAAACATAAATTGGCTTTGTATAAAAACCCCATGTCGCCTACAACAGAAACACCGCGTTTAAATTCTGTGATCTCTTTACCGCCAAGATGTAATAATTCTTTTGCGAGAATCTCTTCTAGACCAAAAAAGG
The DNA here is from genome assembly GCA_030681615.1 of Bacteroidota bacterium. Taxonomy (GTDB): domain Bacteria; phylum Bacteroidota; class Bacteroidia; order B-17B0; family Aurantibacillaceae; genus Aurantibacillus. Next base: position 1,764 of record JAUXSA010000199.1, on the reverse strand, counting down.
TGGTAACCTTCATTTCAAAATCACCAGTGTGCGAAAAGTCGTATTTTAATTGATTCAATGTAGTAGTATTTCTTTAGTGTTATCTTTTATCTTTACAGCTATCTCGTCTGTAGGTAGGTCGTTGTCGTCTGTACCAAAAGGATCTTCAATTTCTTCACTTATTAATTCTAAAGATGCAAAGGCATAGAACATGATCATTACAATTGGGATAGACCAATAGCCAGTGGTCATACCAAACGAAATTGGCATGGTAAAGATGTAAATGAAAACTATTTTTTTAATGAAGATACTGTATGAGTAGGGAATAGGTGTGTTTTTGATACGTTCGCATGCGCCACAAATTTCAGTGAAATCATCTAAGTTCTCACTAACAATAAGATAATCATTTGGTGTTTGAGGATTTTTTTTGCAAATATTTAAAATATAACTAGTAAGCTGTTTAGCAATATAATTGGGTTTATGGTTAGCGTTATCAAAATTTTCCTTTTTAAGTTCATCACTAAATTCAATTTCAAAATAGCCTGTATTTCCGCGTAAATAATCTTTAACAGCAAATGCATAATTGCTAATTAAACTATGAAGTTGCCTGCGCGTATCAAGATCGGTTTCAGGAATTAAAGCGTTTAATTTAATAGAAAGATTTCTGGCATTATTTAAAAGTGAACCCCATAATTTTCTGCCTTCCCACCAACGGTCATAAGCAGAATTAATTCTAAATACTAAAACCAACGAAATAATAAAACCCGAGATCTGATGAAAGATGGTTAAGTTACCAGGTAAATATTCGTTAACATGGTTTTGTTCCAGATAACTTATGCCGCCTGTAACCGCGCCCAATAAGAGTATAGCGGGTAACAGGATACGAAATGTATCTGACTTATGAAAATACAGGATAAGTTTAAGCCAGTCTTTTGGGTTGTAGGTTACCATCTAAATATAATGGCTTAAAAATTCAAAATTACTTTTCTGATAATGGCAACACACTCCATTAATTGTTCTTTTGTAATAACCAATGGTGGAGCAAAACGAATGATATCACCATGCGTTGGTTTTGCTAATAAACCATGCTCGGCGAATTGCATACAAACCTCCCAGGCAGTTTTACCATTTTTTTCTTTTATAACTATGGCGTTAAATAATCCTTTACCTCTCACCGTTGTAATAAGATCAGTTTCCGCTTTTAGTTTATTCATTTCTTCGCGAAAGATAATTCCAAGTTTTTCCGCATTCTCTGCAAGCTTCTCGTCTTTTAAAACTTTTAAAGCTTCCATAGCTACAGCACAAGCTAATGGATTGCCACCATACGTACTTCCATGTTCACCCGGTTTAATGGTTAACATTACTTCGTTAGATGCTAAAATTGCACTCACAGGTAAAACGCCACCGCTTAAAGCTTTTCCTAGAACTAAAATATCCGGTTTTACACCTTCATGATCGCAGGCTAACATTTTTCCTGTTCTTGCTAAACCTGTTTGCACTTCGTCGGCAATGAACAAAACGTTATATTTTGTACAAAGTTCTCTAACGCCTTTTAAGTAACCATTATCAGGAACAATTACGCCTGCTTCACCCTGAATAGGTTCAACAATAAAAGCAGCCGTGTTTGGATCTTTGATAGCATTCTCTAATGCTTTAAGATCGTTATACTCAACTAATTCGTATCCCGGCATAAAAGGGCCAAAACCTTCATAACTACTAGGATCATTACTTGCAGAAATAGCTGCTAAGGTGCGACCCATAAAATTGCCTTTCGCAAAAACCAAT
>JAUXSA010000198.1 GCA_030681615.1 Bacteroidota bacterium | reverse complement strand
CCACTAAAATCAAAATAGATCTGAAATGTGTAAGCAAGACTACCTATCCAGGCTGTTACAGTATCCAGGTTTTCATAATTTAAACCAAAGATCTCATCGGCAACCACGCCCATTTGATTGGCGATAAGTACTTTTTTTGCCAAACCAAAAACAAAACGGTAAAAACCCGTTAACCTGTCATCAATTGTTTCTTTACGTTCTGCAATTTGATCTGCCAACTCATGATACCGGATAATTGGGCCGGCAATAAGTTTTGGAAAAAGAATAATATACAATTGATAATCCCAAAACTTAGTTAAAGGTTTATGTACCCTGCGGTAAACATCTACAACATAGGTTATAGTTTCAAAGGTGTAAAACGAAATACCAATAGGTAATATTAATTTGGTCCAGTGTATTTGGCCACCACCAAAAACAGAAAGAACTGCATTTACATTCTCGATAAAAAAATTAGAATATTTAAAATAAACCAGTAACCCTAAATTAACTGTAATAGAAACACAGAGCAGTGATTTCCGGTGTTTTTCATTGGTCATCCTGTCCATTAAACCCACCAGGTAAAAATCCAACAAAGTGGTAAATAAAATGACAAAAATAAATTTTGGTGCACCCCAGGCGTAAAAGAAAATACTGCCAACAAGAATTACAGCGTTCTTAAAACGCTTATTAATAAAAAAATAAACCAGTAAAAAAACCGGCAGAAAATAAAGTAAAAATATAATACTGCTAAAGGCCATTACTAAACGAGAGGCTAAGATAAACTTATTTTGTTAATGAAAATGAGAGAATACTCTATATTAAGCCATAAAAAATACTATTTTTGGCTCTTCAAACTTTAAATTTTTAACCTCTGATGAGCAACATAAAACCTGAAGATTTTTTTAAGAATATTATTTCTCATAGTAAAGAGTATGGCTTTATTTTTCCGAGCAGCGAAATTTACGATAATGGCTTAAGCGCAGTGTATGATTACGGACAACTTGGTGCCGAATTAAAAAAGAATATTCGCGATTATTGGTGGAAAGCCATGGTGCAAATGAACGAGAATATTGTAGGTATTGACTCTGCCATTTTTATGCACCCAACCACATGGAAAGCAAGCGGACACGTTGATGCATTTAATGATCCATTAATTGATAATAAAGACAGTAAGAAACGTTACCGTGCCGATGTGTTAATTGAAGAGCACGTTGCAAAAATAGAGGACAAAATAAATAAGGAAGTTGAAAAAGCTGCCAAGCGTTTTGAAAATTTTGACGCGGCCATGTTTAAGTCAACTAACGCGCGCGTAAAAGAATACCAGGATAAAATTGATGCAATTAACGAACGTTTTAAAACTGCTTTAAATGCAAATAATTTAGATGAGGTAAAACAAATTATTGTTGATCTTGAAATTGTTTGCCCGATAAGTGGCACCAAAAACTGGACAGATGTTCGCCAGTTTAACTTAATGTTTAATACTTCTACCGGTGCTGTAACGGATGAAACAAATATTATTTATTTACGCCCTGAAACTGCACAAGGTATTTTTGTAAATTATTTAAATGTGCAAAAAACCGGGCGCATGAAATTACCATTTGGTATTGCGCAAACCGGTAAAGCATTTAGAAATGAAATTGTAGCAAGACAATTTATTTTTAGAATGCGTGAGTTTGAACAAATGGAAATGCAATTTTTTGTGAAGCCCGGAACAGAAATGGAATGGTACGAGTATTGGAAACAAACGCGTTTAAAGTGGCATTTATCTTTAGGTTTGGGCGCAGAAAAATATCGTTTTCATGATCATTTAAAATTAGCGCATTATGCTAATGCGGCAGCAGATATTGAACATCAATTTCCTTTTGGTTTTAAAGAACTGGAAGGTATTCATAGCAGAACAGATTTCGACTTAAAACAACACGAACAATTTTCAGGAAAAAAATTACAATATTTTGATCCGGAATTAAATGCAAGTTATGTGCCTTATGTTGTAGAAACATCTGTTGGTTTAGATCGCTTGTTCTTATCTATTCTTTCTTCTGCATTAAAAGAAGAATCATTAGAAGGTGGAGATACCAGAACTGTATTAAGCTTACCTCCTGCCCTTGCGCCTTATAAAGCAGCTGTTTTTCCATTAGTAAAAAAAGATGGGTTGCCTGAACTGGCAGAAAGCATTATGAAAGATCTTAAGTTTGATTTTATGATGGCTTATGATGAAAAAGATACTGTAGGGAAACGTTACCGCAGGCAAGATGCTATTGGCACACCATTTTGCATTACGGTAGATCATCAAAGTTTAGAAGATAAAACGGTTACTATTCGTGATAGAGATACCATGAAACAAGATCGTGTAGCAATTGATAAATTACATTCTATCCTTACTGAAAAAACAAGCTTGCAAAGTTTGTTGAAGACGTTGTAATTCCTTTATCTGTCAGTTCGAGTGATTTTTTGCTTGTTTCTTGCAAAAAATTGTATCGAGAACGCTTCTCGATACAGCCTTCACTTACGCTGCGGCTTACTCGAAGTGACATTCATATAAAACAAAAAAAGCCACTCTTAATAAAGTGGCTTTTTTATTTTCACGAGTTATTTTTTACAATCCTTGTCCGTGGCAGCTCTTGTATTTTTTACCGCTTCCGCAAGGGCAAGGATCATTTCTACCGATCTTTGCTTCTACGCGTATTGGTTGAATTTTTGGTTTTTGTTGCGCATTCTGTTCTTCAACAATATTTTCATCGCGACTCTCTGTCAACTTCTCTTTCTTTTGTTTTGGTTGTTCTTGTGTGAATTTTGCCTGTTGAATTTGTTGCTGGTTATTTTCAACCGGCAAGCCACCTTTCATCAAGAATGAAATAACTTCTTTATTACTCTTAATGATCATTTCTTTAAACAAGTTAAACGATTCTAACTTATAAATAACCAAAGGATCTTTTTGCTCTAATGAAGCATTTTGAACCGCTTGTTTTAAGTCGTCCAATTCACGTAAGTGCTCTTTCCACGAATCGTCGATCATAGCAAGCACAACCGATTTCTCGAAACCTAAAACCAATTCGCGACCTCTTGATTCGAATGCCTTTTTTAAATTGGCAACCACCTGCACCCCTCTTATACCATCGGTAAAAGGCGTAACAATGTTCTCAAATGTATTGTTTGGATTGGTGTAAACATCTTTAACAACCGGGAAAGCCTGCTCAGCAACTACCGCTGATTTTTGAGCGTAATATTTTTGAACCGCATCAAATAATTGTTCGGCCAACTCATTTTCTTTACCTGAGTTAAATTGTTGTTCAGTGAACGGACTTTCAATTCCGAAATTTTTAATGCACTCTAAATTAAATCCATCAGCATCTCTTGTCGCCTGGTATTCTTCAATTATACTGCTTGCCACTTCATAGATCATGTTCGCAATATCAATACTTAATTTATCTCCGTATAATGCGTTGCGACGACGTTTGTAAATAACATCACGTTGTGCATTCATCACATCATCATACTCTATCAAACGCTTACGGGTACCAAAGTTATTCTCTTCCACTTTCTTTTGTGCACGCTCAATACTTTTACTGATCATGCTATGTTGAATAACTTCGCCTTCTTTTAATCCCATACGATCCATTAACGAAGCAATACGCTCGCTACCAAATAAACGCATTAAATTATCTTCTAACGAAACAAAGAATTGTGAACTTCCCGGATCTCCCTGGCGACCAGCACGACCACGTAACTGCCTGTCTACACGACGAGACTCATGACGCTCGGTACCAATAATTGCTAAACCACCTGCTTCTTTAACACCAGGCCCAAGTTTAATATCCGTTCCACGACCGGCCATGTTGGTAGCAATAGTAACGGTTCCTGCCTTGCCGGCTTCAGCAACAATGTCTGCCTCTTTTGCGTGTAATTTCGCGTTCAACACATTGTGTTTAATACCACGTAATTTTAACATACGGCTTAATAACTCAGAGATCTCAACTGTTGTAGTACCAATTAATACGGGTCTTCCCGCAGCCACTAATTTTACAACCTCTTCAATAACGGCATTATACTTTTCGCGTTTGGTTTTGTAAACAAAATCCTGTTCGTCTTTACGGGTCATTGGCCTGTTGGTTGGAATTTCAACCACATCCAATTTATAGATACTCCAAAACTCCTGCGCTTCTGTGGTTGCTGTACCTGTCATACCTGCCAACTTATTATACATACGGAAATAATTCTGTAATGTTATAGTAGCATACGTTTGTGTAGCAGCTTCAATTTTTACGTTCTCTTTTGCTTCGATAGCCTGGTGCAATCCATCGCTGTAACGACGACCTTCCATAATACGGCCGGTTTGTTCGTCAACGATCTTCACTTGTCCACCATCAATAACATACTCCGTATCTTTTTCAAAAACAGTGTAGGCTTTTAATAATTGGTTCATGGTGTGAATACGTTCGCTTTTTATACTAAACTCGCGCATCACTGCTTCTTTAGCCAATAATTTTTCTTTCGGATCAATAATTGTTTTTTCAATATCGGCTACCTCATCGCCCACATTTGGAATTACGAAGAATTTCGGGTCTTCTGTATTACCAGTTATAAAATCAATTCCTTTTTCAGATAGCTCAACGTGATTATTTTTTTCGTCGATCGTAAAATAAAGTTCTACATCAATTTTATGCATTTCTTTATTTTGATCCTGCATATAATGATTTTCGGTTTTTTGTAATAAAGCCCTTACACCATTCTCGCTTAAGAATTTAATTAAAGCAGTATTTTTTGGTAAACCTCTAAATGCCCTTAATAATGGAATACCCGCTTCTTTTTCTTTTCCTTCGGCAAATAATTTTTTTGCTTCGGTAATACAGGTATTTAAATATTGTTTTTGTATGTTAACCAGTTTTTCAATTCTTGGTTTGTAATCTAAAAATTCGTGCTTGTCGCCTTGCGGTGTTGGTCCGCTAATAATTAACGGCGTACGCGCATCGTCAATTAAAACTGAATCGACCTCATCCACAATAGCGAAGTTGTGTTTACGTTGTACTAGCTCATCAACACTACGTGCCATATTATCGCGCAGATAATCAAAACCAAATTCGTTATTGGTACCATAAGTAATATCAGAGTTATAGGCTTTTCGGCGCTCGTCTGTATTCGGTTCGTGTTTGTCAATACAATCAACAGTTAAACCGTGAAAATAAAATAATGGTGCGTTCCATTCGCTGTCACGTTTTGCCAAATAATTATTTACTGTAACAACGTGCACACCACGACCTGATAATGCATTTAAGAACACTGGTAAAGTAGACACTAAAGTTTTACCCTCACCGGTGGCCATCTCAGAAATTTTTCCTGAGTGCAATACCATACCACCAATTAACTGTACGTTGTAATGCACCATATCCCAGGTAATTTCATTTCCGGCGGCTAACCATTT
>JAUXSA010000197.1 GCA_030681615.1 Bacteroidota bacterium | reverse complement strand
GCACTAAAGCCAGACCTATCATAGGTGTGCCCGATTCTTTTAAGATCGTCTCTTCATTCTCAGCTCCTAGTTCAACTTTGGCAACATCTTTTAAGCGTACAATATTACTGGCGTCCTCTTTTAAGATCATGTTCTCAAATTCAGCTACAGTAGATAATCTGCCAATAGTGTTAACTGTTAATTCAGTTTTGTTACCCTCAATTTTACCGGAAGGTAAATTTACATTCTCGCGATCTAAAGCTTGCTTAACATCTAATGGCGTTAACTTGTATGCAGCTAGCTGATCAGGCTTTAAACGGATCCGCATTGAATAACGGCGTTGTCCCCAGATCTGAATTGAACTAACACCCGAAATAGTTTGCAGATTTTGTGCGATAACATTTTCCGCATAATCACTCACATCTAATAATGAACGTGTGTCACTTAAAATGGTCATCGAGATGATCGCGTCTGAGTTTGCATCAGCTTTAGAAACAACGGGTGGCGCATCAATATCCTGTGGTAACTGTTTTACTGCCTGCGAAACTTTATCACGCACATCATTTGCAGCTGCTTCTAAATTAGAACTTAAATTAAACTCAATTGTAATAATACTTGAACCCTGGTTGGATGAAGCGGAAATAGAACGGATACCATCAATGCCATTAATTGCTTTTTCGAGAGGCTCGGTAATTTGAGATTGAATAACATCTGCATTTGCACCGGTGTAACTTGTTTTTACTGTAATTACAGGCGGATCGACTGAAGGAAACTCGCGTATACCCAAATAATTAAAACCTATTGCACCAAAAAGCACAATAATAATAGACATTACTATTGCCAATACGGGACGTTTTACACTTAGTGATGCCAGATCCATTTTAGTTACCCGCTTTTAATAGTTTTAATTTTGAATCTTTTCTAATAGATAAAAGACCGGTAGTAACAACTGTATCACCAATACTTAAACCTTCCAATACTTGTATCTTCTCATCGGTGCGAACACCAATGGTTATAAAAACATCCGTAGCAATTCCGTTTTTGCTTACAATAACTTTTTGCCCTTTTAATGTTGGAATTACAGCTTGTGTTGGCACCATTAATGTATTTTTTGTTTCGCTAAGGTTAACAAACACTTTTACAAAACTTCCGGGATAAAAGATCATGTTGCCATTATACATAGCGCGTGCTTTAATTGTTTTGGTGGTTTCGTCTATGCGGGGTTCTATGGCATAAATAGTTGCAGAATATGTTTGAGCGCCGCTTACATTATCGTTTGAGAATTTTACCGATAGTCCTTTTTTAAAGAGAGCAATATATTTTTCGGGAACAGAGAACTCTACATATAAAGGCGTTATCTGGATTAATGAAGCAATAGCGGTAGTTGAATTCACAAAAGAACCTTCACTTATATTCTTTAAACCAATAACGCCTGTAAATGGCGCTGTAATATTTGTTTTTGCCAGTTGGGCTGTAATAAAAGCCTGGTCTGCTTTAAAGGCATTTAATTCGTTTTCCTGTATATCCAGTTCTTCCTGACTGATACCATTAACAGCCATTAATTTTTTTAGACGATCTACTTTTTGTTCAGATAATTTTGATTGTGTTTTAGATTTTAATAGCTGAGCTTGCAGATCGGCATCATTTAATTTTATTAAAGGAGAGCCTTTTGTAACTGTTTCGCCCTCCTTAAAATATATAGCAGTAACTTTTCCACTTACTTCGGGCATAATTTCTATTTGATTTAATGCGCCTATTTTTCCTGTTGTGAATATGTCGTTACTTAAAGCAACCGGCTCTACAACATAATAATTAACAGCAACTGGCATGCTGTTCTTAGATTTGCTTGTACCAGCCCCTTTCTCTTCGTTTTTTGAGAAGAAAAGAAATTTAGAGCCAATTAACAATGCAATTACTATAACTATAATTATCCAGGCGGGTATCTTTTTCATTTTAATGTGCTTTAATAGAAGTTATTCTTTTCTTTCGGCCGGTTTTTTTATAATTAAAGAACAAGTCGTTTGATGGAAGGTTCTTTAAATTAGAAGATAATTGAGAAAGCACTTTAGTAAAGGTTTCCTGATCGTTTTTTGAAATATTAGTGAACATTTCTTTATCTATTGCAGTAAAAGCCTTCACCACTTCTTCGGTTTGCTTTTGACCTTTTTTAGTGAGTTTAATAAAATGTTCGCGTCGGTCGTTTGGATTAATATCCCGCTCCACCAGATCGGCTTTAATAAGGTAATCAATTACTTTAACCATGGCCGTTTTATCAACTGCTAAATTATTACAAATGCATTGTTGCGTACAACCATTGTTCTCGTTCAAAAAATATAAGATTGAGAAATATCTCTCTGCATCAATATTCTCAAGGCTTTTACTTAAAACCCCATAATAGAATTTTGACAGGATAAGTGCTTTGGTACCAATGGGAATATTAACTTCTTTTTTTAACGACATTTAATTAGTTTATTTTTACAATAGTTTATAAATGTAACTATTATTTTTGCACTTAAAGTTGTACTTTAACGCTTTTTAACGACCTTGATTTTTGATAATATGAAGATTAATTTGGCATTAACACTCGTGTTTGCGGGACATTTGTTCTTTGCACAGGATGAAAAACATTTAAAGAATTTAAAAATGTTAACCCATGGCGGCGATAACGCGGAAGCTTATTTTAGTTATGATGGTAAATACGCTTCTTTCCAGAGCAACAGCGCTAAATGGGGTTTAAAATGCGACCAGATCTTTAACTTAGATATTGAAAAAGCAGCAAAAGACTCTACTTATAAACCCCCTATGATAAGCACAGGTAAAGGAAGAACTACCTGTAGCTATTTTTTGAAAGACAATAAACATATCTTATACGCTTCTACACATAAAAGTAATGATGAATGTCCACCCGTGCCTGAAATAAAAGGAAAATATTTATGGGCCGTTTATAAAAGTTTTGATATTTATATTACCGACCTGAAAGGTAATATTACTAAGCAATTGACAGAAACAGAAGGTTATGATGCTGAAGCAACCGTTTCACCAAAGGGAGATAAGATTGTTTTTACGAGCGACAGAAGTGGCGATCTTGAACTGTGGACAATGGATATTGACGGTAAAAACCAAAAACAAATTACTTTTGGTTTGGGTTATGATGGTGGCGCATTTTTTTCGCCTGATGGAAAAAAATTAGTTTTCAGATCATCTCGTCCAACCGAAGAGGCAGAGGTAAAAGAATACAAAGAATTATTAGCACAAGGTTTAGTAGCGCCAACTGCAATGGAGTTGTATACCTGTAATGTAGATGGAAGCGACTTAAAACAAGTAACCCATTTAGGTAAAGCTAACTGGGCGCCTTTTTATCATCCGGGTGGAAAGAAAATAATTTTTTCAAGTAACCACCACAGTAAAAAGGGTTACGATTTTCAATTATTTATGGTGAATGAAGACGGAACTGGTTTGGAACAAATTACCAATCAAAGTATCTTTAATGCTTTTCCAATGTTCTCACCAAATGGAAAAAAAATAATTTTTTCTTCTAACAGAACTAATGGAGGAACAAGAGATACCAATTTGTTTATTGCCGATTGGGTTGATTAACATCAATGAAAATAAAACGTTGTCACAAGATCCCGATGACCCGTTTGAGAATGACAATTGATGCAAGTAGAAGGATTTTTATAAACGCTATATAATACTTCTTTATTTGGTTTTATTTCGCCCCAGATCCAACTTCCAGATCGTTTATACATAAAGGCATAATATTTAATATTATTATTTCCATCGTAAACATCTTTTACAATAAAAGAGCCATTTGGCATTGATTTGCCTGTAGGCAATTTGCCATTATCGGTTAAAGCATTATAACCAATTTTATTAAAACGTAATTTATAAGGGCCATGCGGACCATTTGTGCCCGGAAGAAATGTGTTGGGATCGTTTTTGTAATAATTAAAGCCAGGAGCGTTAATACTATCAAACAAAGCTAGATTTGAATAAGCTAATTCAGGATTTTTACCTACTTTTTTTGTGCAGGAAATTAAAATAACAAGAGTTATTAAAAGTGGAATTAAATATTTCATATAGTAATTTTTAAAAAGCGTTCAATTAAATTTTCCCAAACAAAATCTTTTTTTATCAGATCTAAAGCATTTTGTTTTTTTAAATCAATTTCTTTGTTGTTTGAATTTATAATATTTGTCAATCTGTTTTTTATAGTTTCTGGATTTGAATCATCAATTAAATAACCGGTTCTTTCATTTACTAAAACATTTACAGCTCCAACATCTGTGGCCATTGCGGTTAAACCATTTGCCATTGCTTCCAGTATCACATTTGGCATTCCCTCACTCCAGCTAGGACAAAGCAAAACATCACAATTTTTTATAAGTTCTGTTAGTTTTATTTTATCACGAATCTCACCATGATATATAACAGTTTTGTTTTGTAATTGTTTATCGGCAGGAATTGGTCCTACAAAATGAAATTCTACTTTTCTTTTTTCTTTGAGTAATTGAATGGCTGAATTTAATTCTTCAATACCTTTTCTGCGCTCGTAACGCCCAAGAAACAAAAATTTCAATGTGTCGCCGGTTGGTCTTATTTCTTTTGAAACCGTTTGTGCTTCTACACCTGAAGGCAATTCAATAATCTGTTTTGGATCAACGCCAATGGATTTAATGATCTCTGTGATCTTACCTCCGTATGAAAAAACAATATCTGCTTTTTGAGAGATCTCTTTAACAGGTTTTCTTAATAGAGATACATGTTGGAGTTTAGTTTTAA
>JAUXSA010000196.1 GCA_030681615.1 Bacteroidota bacterium | reverse complement strand
TCACTACTTTTTTTAATTCCTTTTCAGGTAAAAAAAGATTAATAAAATTGTTATACGACTTACTCATTTTTTGTCCGTCAATGCCCGGCACTATCATAACACGGTCATCGGTTAAGGCTTCAGGTATCACAAAAATTTCTTTTCCCACTTTATGATTGAAGGAACGCGCAATGTCTGCTGTAATTTCTAAATGTTGTACCTGGTCTTTACCAACGGGTACTTTATGCGCATCGTACAATAAAATATCGGCAGCCATTAATACCGGATAAATAAATAAGCCTGCATTCACATCGCTTAAACGATCGCTTTTATCTTTAAATGAATGTGCATTAGCCAACATTGGATAGGGCGTAAAACAATTTAAATACCAGGTTAATTCTGTAACCTGCGGCACACGGCTTTGGCGATAAAAAATAGTTTTATTCGTATCAATACCAAACGCTAACCAGGTTGCCGCAACAGCATTGGTGCTTTGTTTAATAAACGCTGCATCTTTAACCGAGGTAAGCGTGTGCATATCTGCAATAAACAATAAACTTTCGCTGTTTGGCTTTTTACTTAACTCAATGGCAGGTAAAATAGCACCAAGTATATTACCTAAGTGCGGAACGTTTGTGCTTTGGATGCCGGTTAAAATACGTGTCATAGTTGTATTGCAAATGTAATATTTTTAATGGTTGAAAAGAGATTTTATTGTTTTAAGATAACCGGACAGATACCAACGTTACATCATCGGTTTGTTCTACTTGGCTTTTCCAGGATTCAAAAGCGTTTTTAAATTGTTGCTCTTGCTCATTTACAGACAGGGAAGAGGTTTCTTTCAAAATTTCCTGCAATTGTTTGGTCATGAATTTTTTTCCCTTCGGACCGCCAAACTGGTCGGGCACACCATCTGTAAACATATACAGCTGGGTAAGCGCATCTATTTTAATTTCGTGAAGGGCATAAGAAACTTCTTGTGTATCATATATGCCACCAATTGAATATTTGTCGGCCTTATATATTACAAGTTCATTGTTTTTGATCACATATAAAGGTCTTCCGGCACCTGCATATACTACAAGTTTGTTTTTTAGATCGATTCTTATTAGTGCAATGTCCATTCCGTCTTTCGAATCGCGCTGTTGCATATTTTCATTTAATGTTTTTACAACATGAAAATGTAGCTCTTTTAAAATGGCATCGGGCGAAATTATTTTAGTATTTAAAACAATTTGATTTAACAAGCTGTTGCCCAGCATACTCATCATAGCGCCGGGAACTCCGTGGCCTGTACAATCAGCCACAGCGTAATAAATATAATTACTATTTTGTGCTATCCAGTAAAAATCGCCACTTACAATATCTTTTGGTTGAAAATAGATGAACGATTGAGGAAATAAATTTTTTATAAGGTTTACCGATGGTAAAACAGAGGCCTGGATCCGCTTGGCGTAATTGATACTATCGGTGATCTCTTTATTTTTATGTTGAAGTTCTTCCTTTTGTTCTTCTATCTCGTTTTTTTGCGAAGCAATCGCTTCATTCTTTTCCTGTAATAAATTATTATCTTTTTTCTTTTCTCTGAAACGATAAATAAAAATAATACTTAACAACAGAAGCAAACCCGCAACAATACCTATAAATAATTTTATATACCGGTCTTTTTCTATTTTGTTTTCTTTAAGTAATTTATCCTGAGTTAAAAACTGAATTTGCTGTTGTTTTTTTTCAGTTTCGTATTTGGCCGCAAGTTCATTAATAGCCCTGGTATTTTCTTCTGTCATTGTTTCTTCCATAGTATTTACAACTATTTCGAAATAGTGCGCAGATTTTTTATAATCACCGATGGTGTCGTATAAATTAGTTAATGTTAATGCGGCTTCTTTTATTTGCGATGGGATTTTTAATTTTTCAGAGATAGCAAACGATTTTTCAAGATAAGGCATTGCCTTATTAAATTTCCCTGTTTTAAGAAATAATTTGCCCATGTATAAATTGGATAATTGAAAAGCATATTCATTATTTAGTTTGCTGTTTATATCATATGCTTTGGTAAAATAAAGTTCGGCCTCTTTAAAGCGCTTCAGGTTTAGAAGCGTAGAACCAATATTTATATAACTTTCTGCTAAAAAACTGGAATCATTTAGCTGTTCAATTATTGTTACTGCTCTTTTTTGATAGAACAACGCCGAGTCAAACATGGTTAGATTTGAAAAACCAAGACCAATATTATCTAACGTTGAAACATATTGTGTAACGTTTTTAGAGGAGCAATAGCTTAAAGCTTTTTTATAAAACTTTACAGCACTTTTATGGTCTCGGCGATAAAAATTAACTGAGCCAAGGTGATCAAAAGCATCCCTGATACCAGCTGAATCTTTTATTTTTTCTGAATATTTTATACTTGTAAAAAAATCTTCAGTAGCTTTTTCGTAACTACCCATCCGCATATAAGTGAGGCCCTGGTAGTCGTACATTTCGCCGTACGCATCTTCTAATTTATGCGCGATAGCAAATTTTATGGCACTATCAATATATAGAAGGGCGCTATCAAAAACACCTTCTGCCCGATAGAAGCGGTTAAGCGTCACGTAAAAATGAAGTGTTCCGTTTTTTTTATCGTTTGCTTTAGCAATATGTAAAGCAGCTTTATTGATCTGTATAAATAAAGTCGGGTTATCTTTTTTATAAATTTTTGCTACTGAATCTAAAATTGATAATTGGCTTTTTACTTCAAGACCGGCAATTAACTTTTGTATATTTTTTGGGAGCACCTGGCACCAGGCAAAAGAGGTGGTAAATAAAAACGTTATAAATAAAAGGCGTTTCATTTTGTAATACAAACTTAATAAAATATAAAGGGCTTAAAAATTTAAATAACAACCAACAATGTAACAGAAAATTTAGGCAAAAAGTTTATCGGCACAACGCTCGCCATCCATAGCGGCACTCACAATACCTCCGGCATAGCCCGCGCCTTCGCCACAAGGGAAGAGATTTTTTAACTGCGGATGACTTAAAAGATCTTTATCTCTTGGAATACGCACGGGCGTTGAGGTTCTCGACTCAACACCAACCACAACCGCCTCGTTAGTTAAATAACCCCGCATTTTGCCACCAAATGCTTTTAAACCTTCTTTTAAAGTTGGACCAATTAATTTTCCTAAGACCTGTTGCATATCCACGCTTTTTAAGCCAGGTTGGTAACTGCAATCGGGTAGGGCCGAACTAAATTTTCCGTTTATAAAATCCTGTAAACGTTGCGCGGGCGCAGTTTGTGTTTTGCCACCAAAGGTCCACGCCTTTTTTTCTAATTGTTTCTGAAATTCTAAACCGGCTAATGGACCAAGAGCTTTAAAAGGCTCAAAATCCAATAACTCTAAACCAACTACAATACCGCTATTTGCGTAGGGATTATTTCGCTTGCTGGGGCTCCAGCCATTGGTAACAACTTCTTGCTGGGCTGTAGCGCAAGGCGCAATAATACCACCCGGACACATACAAAACGAATAAACGCCACGGCCTTTAACCTGGTGCACCAAACTATAACTTGCCGCCGGTAAAAATTCGCGTTTGGTAATAACCTCTTCCATGCTGCCGCAATGGTATTGGATCTTGTCTATGAGCTGCTGTGGATGCTCCACCCTTATTCCTAAAGCAAAAGGTTTAGCTTCAATTAAAATATTTTTTATATTTAATAACTCATAAATGTCACGTGCAGAGTGGCCTGTAGCCAATATTAATTTTTGAACCGGAATTTCCTGTTCTCCTTTTTCGCTTAAAATAGTGATGGATGAAATGTTTTCTTTCTCCACAGTAAGGTCCGTGAGTTTGGAATTAAAATGTATCTCGCCACCAAAGCTTAAAATGGTTCCTCTTATTTGTTCAATAAGCTGAGGTAATTTATTAGTACCAATATGCGGATGCGCATCTACTAAAATTTCTCTGCTTGCGCCATGCGATACAAATGTTCGTAATATCTTATCGATATCGCCGCGTTTACTCGAGCGCGTGTAAAGCTTGCCATCACTGTAAGTACCGGCACCACCTTCGCCAAAACAGTAGTTGCTTTCGGGATTTACAATATGTTCTTTATTAATTGCGGCAAGATCCCTTCTGCGGTCTTTTATATTTTTCCCCCGCTCAAAAATGATGGGTTTAATTCCTAATTCTAAACAACGCAATGCTGCAAATAAACCCGCAGGGCCGCTGCCAATAATATGGCAGGTTTTTTTTGAGGAAGTTACATCCAGATAATTGACCTCAATTTTTTCTTCCTGGAATTCTTCATCCACAACAGCCAAAACCGTTAGATTGATCTCGATGCTACGTGAACGAGCATCAATACTGCGTTTAAGGACTTTTATAAATAAATTTGAAGTGTTTTTGAGTTGAAGCTGTTGTTTTACTTCTTCTTTTAAAAGCTGTTCGTTAACAGCAATCTGCGGACTAACCTTAAGTTGTAATTTTGTTTGCATAACGAGTGGAAGGATTTTATCCTTCAAATTTTAAATGTATTAACCCTCAAACGTAACGGTAAAAACCACCATGCGTGAGCGCACCTTATCTAAACTATTAGTAAAGATACTATTTTCGGGGCGCAATAAATTTTTTGTGCCTATTAATAATTTCAGTTCTATGCCAAGTTTAAAGAACTCAAGATAAAAATCAGTTCCCGCTCCGGCACTATAAAAAATATCGTCGCGTTTTAATTTTACGTTATCATCTAACTGGTTTGGCCCGCCGCTGCTTACGCCTGCCGCTTTTTTTCGTGAGGCAAGATCTAAAGAGTAACCGCCGCCGCCAATAACATAAGCGCTAAAATTGCCCAAACGTTTAGATTGGATCTTTGCTTCTAGAGGAAAAAATAAAAAAGCCGATTCAACTAACTTCTGGAATACTTTAGAACTATCGCGCGTTTCATTAGATAAACGGTATTCTATTTTACGTGAGGCGAAACTAATACTTGGTGTAAAACGAATACGCAAATAATCGTGCAAACGCGCATCGCTTACAATGCCAATAGCAAAACCGGGAGCCGGTTGAGAGTAAACTGTTTTTATGCGGTAACGTGTTGTGCCAATTACCGTATCCGGAAATTGCGAGTTGGGTTTTGGATTTAATCTAAAATCGGTTGAGTTTCCGGCAATAGTAAAACCAAAATGTAATTTTTGTTTATAAAATTTGGGTAAATGCACGCCATAACCGTCATTTTCTTGTGAAAAAGAGTTAAAAGAAATTAAAATTGCAATGATTATGGTGGCGAGTCTTTTCAGAATTATATAACGTTTTTTAAATGCAAAAATTGTGTAAAGTTATTGATTTAGTTGGGTTTTATAACGCTTAATACGAATAAAAAATCCTAAATTTGAGCCGTTATGGAAATTCAGGTTATTAAATCTAAATTGCATTGTGTAACTGTTACACAGGCAGAGCTGGATTATATTGGCAGTATTACAATTGATGAGGAGTTGATGGAGGCTGCAAATTTAATTGAGAACGAACAGGTTCACGTTCTAAATAAAAATAATGGCGAAAGAATAATTACTTACGTTATAAAAGGCGAACGTGGTTCCGGAGTGATTTGTTTGAATGGCCCTGCTGCATTAAAAGTAAAATTGGGGGATATAGTTATTGTAATTTCTTATGCCAATATGGATTTTGAAAAAGCAAAAAGCTTTCGTCCCTGGGTTGTTTTCCCTGATACAAAAACCAATAAATTAAAATAAAGTGGCTAAAGCAAAAAGCACAAAATCCATAATACAATTTATTGTTTTACTTGGCATTGGTGTTTTGTTTATATGGCTATCTGTAAGAGCAATTACACCCGAGCAAAAAATAAAAATAATTGACGCATTTAAAGAGGCTGATTATTTTTGGGTGGCTATTTCGCTTGTTATTTCTTTTTTCAGTCATTTTTTAAGAGCTTACCGTTGGAATTATTTATTAAAACCTGCCGGCTATAAAATAAATTTAGTGAATGCCAATTGCCATGTATTGATAGGTTATTTGGCTAATTATGGTATCCCGCGTATGGGAGAGATCTCACGTTGTACTATGTCCACAAAGTATGATAACGTACCTTTTGAAGTTGCCCTTGGAACCGTAATAACCGAAAGGGTTATAGATTTTATTTTGTTCCTACTGATCTTTGCATTTACATTTTTGGTTCAATTTAACGAACTCATTGGCCTGGCTAATCAATATATATTTGATCCTGTCAGGTTACGGTTAACAGGTATAAGCCAGAGCCCAACAAAAATAATTGTGCTTAGCGTAATACTTTTAGTAATGATCGCGGCCTTTTTTATTCTGAGAAAAAAATTCTCTTTAATTTTAAAAGGAAAATTAGGTGGAATATTAAAAGGAATGGGGCAGGGGCTTAGTTCTATTGCAAAAATGGATAAGCCGTTTCAATTTATAGTGCTTAGTTTTATGATCTGGGCTTGTTATTTTTATTCATTATACGTTTGTTTCTTTGCTTTAAACGGGACATCGCACTTGGGACAAAAAGAATGCCTGGCCTTGCTCATTTTTGGCACATTTGGGGTTATTTTTTCTCCGGGAGGACTTGGCGCCTATCCTGCAATTGTTGGAGGAATATTATTAGTTACTTATCATGTAGATGAAGTTTCTTCTTTTGCGTTGCCGTGGTTATCCTGGACCAGTCAGTTTGTTTTGATCTTAGTTTTAGGGTTAGCAAGTTTAATTGTTTTACCGTTGTATAATCGCAATAAAAATGTCGTTTCACCAACAGCTGAAAAATAAAATAGTATCGAAAGAAACAGCTTTGCAAACCATAAATTTGGTGAAGCAAAAAGGCAAAAAAATTGTTTTTACAAATGGTTGTTTTGACATACTGCATCCCGGCCATGTTGATTATTTGTGTCAGGCCCGCGATCTGGGCGACTTTCTAATTTTAGGATTGAATACTGATAACTCTGTTAAGCGGTTGAATAAAGCTCCCAACAGACCCATTAATAAGGAACAGGAACGCGCCATGGTTTTAGCGGCTTTAGGTTGTATAGATGCAATTGTTTTGTTTGACGAAGAAACGCCATACGACCTGATAAACTATTTACAACCAAATGTTTTGGTAAAGGGCAACGATTATAAAGCAGAAGAAATTGTTGGTTACGATATTGTAACCGCTAATGGCGGCACAGTAATTACCATTCCTTTTTTAGAAGGCTTTTCTACAACCAATCTTATTAAGAGAATTATATCATAAGAATGGTGTGTTAATATATCGTCCCTTTGGGACTTTGTTTCTCTGTTTTTTCCGTTTCTACCAATATTTGACTCCTAACGGAGTCTTCAATAAAATATAAGAAATTAGCTAAACAAAAACATTTGGTTTTCCGAAAAGTCCCGTAGGGACGAAATATTTATGTCCGTTTAATTCTGCTTAAGGGGAATGTATGTTTTCCCATTCTCAATAACAATGTGATTAGATGCAGATAAAACTTCAATCGCTTCCATAAATAATTTTTTAAGTAATGCCCGGTCTTGTTCCCAGAACTGGTCCATAACGGCTTTCAGCGAGTCTTCTATTTTTTCTATTTTACAAGAAGCAATTCTTCCCAAATAAAAAATAACTAATTCTGATTTTAATTTTAATTGCCCGTCATCTGTATGAAGCTCTTCTTCGGTAACTTTTGTTTTCAGAAGAACTTCTTTATGAGGTTTTAATGTTTCAACAGTTTTATGATTGGCCTGAATGCCAGAATCTATGCGCTTTACAGCCCACCCTTGTCCGTTCAGTAATTCGCCGCATGTAAATTTTAATTGATGTGTTCTTTCAATATATTTTACTAACGTGCTCGGGCTTGCCTTACGATTCCAGTCCTTTTTCTCAATAAGAATAGCCTCTCCCACGTTAAGGTTGACAATTGAATTAAAAACCGGCGAACTTCTGCCTTTACCTTTAAGTGCTAGGCGGTTAAACTCTTCTTCCTTAAGAATTCTCATAATTTTAGTGCAAAATTGTTGTATATAATAGCCTTAAACGTGCATTTAAAGAAAAAGTTACGTGTGAGGTCTCCTATCGATGACTAATTGATAGTGTATAAATATTGTTTAAAAGTTGTATAAAACGACATTAAACCAAACAATTGAATAATAAATATTTGTAAATCAATCAGTTATAAAGGTTAATATATTGCTTATTATTCGAATAATAGGCCTTGCATTATTAACAAAAAAATGTGGTTATAAACAAATTTAGGCTGGTTTTAAGGCTGTTTTAGGCTTTGATTTGATAATGACAGCCTTCAAAAAAATACAGGCTTAAAATAGATGTAATGAAGCCAAAATCTTTGGAAAATAAAAAAGTCCGCTATTTAGGCGGACTTTTTAGAATATAAATGAATAAATTTTAAAGTTTTGCTTTGATCTCGATCATATCGTAGCCTTCAATAATGTCGCCTACTTTAATATCATCAAAATTATCAATGTTCAAACCGCATTCATAACCTGATGTAACTTCTTTTACATCATCTTTAAAACGCTTTAACGAACCTAGTGATCCCGTGTGAACAACAATGCCATCGCGGATCACACGCACTTTTGTATTACGTGTTACTTTTCCATCTAACACATAACAACCGGCAATTGTACCAACACGTGTAATATTAAATACATCACGTATCTCAATGTTACAAACGATCTTCTCTTCAAACTCAGGCGCTAACATACCTTCCATAGCCGCTTTAATTTCGTTGATAGCATCGTAAATAATAGAATATAAACGAATATCAATTTCTTCAACCTCGGCTAATTTTCTTGCACTTGTACTTGGCCTTACCTGGAAACCAATAATGATGGCATTAGAGGCAGATGCTAATAGAACATCACTTTCGCTAATTGCACCAACTGATTTATGAATAATATTTACAGCAACTTTTTCAGTTGATAATTTTAATAACGAATCAGATAAAGCTTCAATAGATCCATCCACATCACCTTTAACGATCACATTTAATTCTTTAAAATCACCTATCGCTAAACGACGGCCGATCTCATCTAATGTAATATGTTTGTGAGTACGGATCCCTTGTTCGCGTTGTAATTGTAAACGTTTGTTAGCTATCTCACGCGCTTCGCGCTCATCGCTCATCACATTAAATTTATCACCCGCTGTTGGCGCACCACTTAATCCTAATACTTTAACAGGATGTGATGGGCCTGCATGATCAACTTTTTGTCCGCGCTCGTTAAACATAGCACGCACACGTCCGCTAAAAGAACCAGCTAACATTACATCGCCCACTTTTAAAGTTCCGTTCTGAACCAAAATTGTTGCAACGTAACCGCGACCCTCTTCCATACTAGCCTCAATAACAGAACCAGCAGCATTTTTATTTGGATTTGCTTTCAAATCCATCATGTCTGCTTCAAGAATTACTTTTTCTAAAAGCAGGTCAATGTTTTTTCCCATTTTAGCCGATACTTCCTGGCACTGGTATTTACCACCCCATTCTTCAACTAAAATATTCATTACAGATAACGCTTCGCGGATCTTATCAGGATTAGCCCCTGGCTTATCAATTTTATTTATGGCGAAGATCATTGGAACACCCGCAGCTTGCGCGTGGTTAATGGCTTCTTTTGTTTGAGGCATGATGCTGTCATCAGCCGCAATAACAATAATGGCAATATCGGTTACTTTAGCACCACGGGCACGCATAGCGGTAAAGGCTTCGTGACCGGGAGTATCAAGGAACGTCATACTACGGCCATTGGCCATTTTTACGTTGTATGCACCAATATGTTGTGTGATACCTCCGGCTTCACCGGCAACCACGTTGGCTTTACGCACAAAGTCAAGTAACGATGTTTTACCATGATCTACGTGACCCATAACTGTAACAATTGGTGGGCGTGCGATAAGATCTTCTGGCGCATCTTTATCTTCTTCCTTGATCGTTTCAATATCCTCTGCACTTGCAAATTCTACTTTGTAACCAAATTCTTCAGCAACAATTGAAATTGTTTCTGCATCCAAACGTTGATTGATAGACACAAATAAACCAAGCGACATACAGGTTGAAATAATTTGTGTTACCTGCACATTCATCATTTGTGCTAACTGATTGGCGCTAACAAACTCGGCAACCTTTAATATTTTTCTATCTGCCTCATCAATAACCGCTTTTTCGGCCATTTTCTCTCGTACATCATCACGTTTTTCACGACGGTATTTTGATGTTTTTGATTTTGTTCCTTTAGCACTTAAGCGCGCTAATGTTTCTTTAATTTGTGCCTGGATCTCTTCTTCAGTTAATTCATGACGAGGTTTACCGGGCGTATTTACTAGTTTTTTTGCACGAGGGTCGCCATATTTTTCTTTGGCTTTTTCGCGGGCAATAGCAGATTGCTCTTTACCAACCTTTTTAATTTCTTCTTGCGAAAGCCCACCTTTACGAATACGTTTACGCTTTTTCTTATCGGCGTTTGGATCGTTAATTTGTTTTTTTGGTGTTTCTTTAATAACAGGTAGTTCAATACTCCTTAAAATTTTAGGCCCTTCAAGTTTCTCGTATTTTGTTTCTAAGAACTCTTCCTTTTGTTCTTCTTTAACAACTACTTCTTCGCTAGTAGTTGTTTGTTCAACTTCAGGTGTAACTTCAACCTCTTCTTTGATATCTTTCTTGCCTTTAGTATCTTTTTTCTCTGCTTCTTTTTTCGTTTTCTTTTCAGGCTTTGTTTTAAGGTTCATCGAATCGAGGTCGAGTTTACCTAAAACCTTAGGACCTTCAGTTGTTTCTTTTTTTACAACTTCAATATCTGTTGTTTTTGGCGTTTCTTTTATAATTTCGGTTTTTTCAGGAGAAACGATCTTTGATTTTTGTGTAAGATCCTTGATCATGAACTCATCTGAATCCTCTTCTTCTTTTTGCCTTTTGCTTTTGATATCGGATAAAATAATAGTTTCGCGCTTAACTTTTGTAATGTTTTGCGCAACGTTCTCTGCCTCTTCCCTGGCCGATTTATCGCTTGAGAATTCTTTCAGTAACAGATTGTATTCCACATCGCCAATTTTAGCGTTAGGATTACTCTCTACTTTGTGACCTTTAGACCCAAGAAATTCAACTATCTTTCCTAAAGACAAATTAAACTCTTTGGCCACTTTACTTAATCGAAGTGTTTTAGCTCCTTCTGACATATTTTATTTTATCCTTTTATTGATGAAGGGCCCCGATAGCTATCGAGACCGCTTCACTGTTATTTAATTTTTATTTGTGAAGATCAAAGGCACAACTCCTTATTACTCTTCAAACTCAGAAGCTAATACATCGCGTACGCTTTGAATTGTTTCTTCAGCAATTCCGGTACGACGCACTAATTCTTCTGTACTTAATTCTAACACAGCTTTAGCAGTATCACAACCAATTGTTTTTAATTGCTCAATAATATCTGCTTCAATTTCGTCTGAGAATTCTTCTAAGTCAACGTCTTCTGTTTCAACATCAATATCTGTATCACGGAACACGTCAATTTCGTAACCTGTTAATTTACCTGCTAATTTAATATTGAAACCACCTTTACCAATAGCTAAGCTAATTTGATCAGGCTTTAAGAATACTTCCGCACGTTTAGTTTCTTCATCAATTTTTATAGAAGTTATTTTTGCAGGACTTAAGGTACGTTGAATTAATAATTGAGCGTTGTTAGTGAAATTGATCACGTCAATATTCTCATTTTTTAATTCGCGAACAATACCGTGGATACGGGAACCTTTCATACCTACACAAGCGCCCACCGGATCAATCCTGTCGTCATAAGACTCTACCGCTACTTTAGCACGTTCACCAGGCTCACGAACAATCTTCTTGATAGTGATTAAACCATCAAAAATTTCAGGAACCTCGTTCTCAAACAAACGCTCTAAGAAAACAGGCGATGTTCTTGAAACAACAATAGATGGTGTTCCATTCTTTAGATCAACTTTAGAAACAACCGCTTTAACAGTATCTCCTTTTTTGAAAAAATCAGAAGGAATTTGTTCTGTTTTTGGCAATAAAAGCTCGTTGCCCTCATCATCCATTAACATGATTTCTTTTTTCCAAACCTGGTAAACTTCGGCAGTAATAATATCGCCAACTTTTTCTTTGTATTTGTTATAAATTTCGCTTTTCTCTAACTCAAGAATTTTTTGAACTAAGTTCTGACGCACTGACAACACAGCACGACGACCAAAATCTTCTAACTTCACTTTTTCTGAAAGGTCTTCGCCAATTTCAAAATCCGGTTCAATTTTTTGAGCTGCCGAAAAGCTGATGTGTTTGTTTTCATCATAATCAAAAGAATCTTCTGCAAATTCATCATCAACGATCTTGCGGTTCTTATATATCTCTACGTCGCCTTTATCAGGGTTAACGATGATGTCAAAATTTTTATCGCTTCCGTATTTCTTAATCAACATACTTCTAAAAACATCTTCAATAATGCTCATTAACGTAGCACGATCAATGTTCTTATTGTCTTTAAATTCTGAAAACGATTCAATTAGGTTAACAGCTTCCATGGCTTTTCTTTTTTAAAATTTGAGTTTAACTTTTGATTCTTTGATTTGATTATATTTTATTATTTGTTTTTTTACTACTGTAACTTTTCCTTTTCCTATTGGCTTATTCTCTCTCACACTGTTCTCTAAAACTATCTCATCGCCATTAAATTCAACTAAACAGCCCTCTGTTTTTGTTCCGTCTTCCAGTTTGATCTCCAATTCGCGTCCAATATGCTTTTTGTATTGTCGCGGCAGTATCAGTGGCGTTGTGGCGCCATGCGAACTAACGTCTAAAGCAAAATCAAGTCCTTTCTCGTCTAAACTTTTTTCAAGGTGCCGGCTTAAGCCAACACAATCTTTAATTGTCACGCCATCATCACCGTCTAAAAAAACATTTATCTGGTTGTCCGATCCAATTTTTACTCCTGTTGCAAAAATAGGCCCGTTACCCAAATGCTCTGTTATCAGCGCTAAAATATGTTCTTTTGATATCAAATTTTTAACAATAAAAGAGGGGACTGCTGTCCCCTCTGTTTTCCTTAGTTATTTTTGCGGATACAAATATAAGTATAAAATATTTAATAAAAAAACAAAAAAACCGTTAAATAGGCACAGGTTTTGCCAACCAATAGATAGCTAAAAGCGTTTATATAAGTAGAAAACAATAAAAAAGATCGATATGAAAACAACTAAATTTAAAGCATTTCTGATCCTGGTGGGATCTGTGCTTATGAACATCCAAAGCATGAGTGCCGGTACTATTGATGATGTAAAGAAATTTGCCGGAGACCAGATGTCTAACTTTAATATGCAGGGTTTATTGGTAATTGGTGGTATTGTGGGCGCAGGTTTGCTCATTTACATCGTTTCAAACCATTTAATTAAAGATAAAGATGAGGAAACCGTTGGTCATTTGGGGCAAAATAGCAACATTAGCCGACACAATCATCACAGACACCATCACACACGCCACATCGTGAAAAAAACTTCTTAGGCATTGAAGGCTGTTTATTGCTAGTTTTCAGTAAGTTAACGTATTTTTAACGTTAGTGTCTGATAAATTATCAAAAAAACAGCCTTATTTTTAAGTTTAAATTTTGTTTTAGCTGCGATATAATTATTTTTGTGCAAAATTTAAAAAGAAATTATAATGTCAGACATTGCAAACAAAGTAAAATCGATCATCGTTGACAAATTAGGAGTTGACGAAAAAGAAGTAACACCAACAGCAAGCTTTACTAATGATTTAGGAGCTGACTCGTTAGATACAGTTGAATTGATCATGGAATTTGAAAAAGAATTTAACATCGCAATTCCTGATGAACAAGCAGAAAAGATCGGTACAGTTGGTGATGCAATTGCTTACATTGAAGCAAACGCAAAAAACTAATTTTATTTTATGCAATTAAAACGTGTAGTTGTTACTGGCCTTGGGGCCATAACGCCGCTTGGCAATAATGTTAATGATTATTGGAATAACCTAATAAACGGGGTTAGCGGAGCAGCGCCTATTACACGTTTTGATGCATCAAAATTTAAAACGCGCTTTGCCTGCGAAGTAAAAGGCTTTAACCCCGAAGATTATTTTGATAAAAAAGAGGCCCGCAAACTTGATGCTTATTCATGGTACGGCATTGCCGCCAGCGAACAGGCTTTTAAAGACAGCGGCCTTGATGCTGAAGGCATTGATAAGAATGAGATCGGTGTTATTTGGGGAAGTGGTATTGGCGGTTTAGATACGTTTCAAACTGAAACTTTTGCATTTGCAAAGGGTGATGGTACACCACGTTTCAATCCTTTCTTTATCCCTAAAATGATCGCCGATATTTGTAGCGGTCACATTTCTATTCGTTTTGGTTTACGCGGCCCAAACTTTACAACGGTTTCGGCTTGTGCATCATCTACTAATGCATTAATTGACGCTTTTAACTACATACGTTTAGGAAAAGCTAACGCCATTATTAGTGGTGGAAGCGAAGCAGCAATTAACGAAAGTGGTATTGGTGGTTTTAACGCTTGCCAGGCCATGAGTCAGCGTAATGATGATCCTGCAGGAGCATCTCGTCCTTACGACAAAGAAAGAGATGGATTTGTTTTAGGCGAAGGTGGCGGTGCAATTGTGTTAGAAGAATTAGAACACGCTTTAAAACGTGGCGCAAAAATTTATGCTGAAATTATTGGAGGCGGTATGAGCGCAGATGCTCATCACATTACTGCACCACACCCGGAAGGGTTAGGAGCTACTTTAGTAATGGCCCGCGCTTTAAAAGATGCAGAAATTAATGCTACCGAAATAGATTATATTAATACACACGGTACAAGTACGCCATTAGGCGATACTGCCGAATTAAAAGCTATTGTAAATATTTTTGGCGAACACGCTTACAAAATAAACATTAGCTCAACAAAAAGTATGACTGGCCACTTATTAGGCGCGGCCGGGGCTATAGAAGGCATTGCCACTATTTTAGCCGTTAAGAATGATATTATCCCTCCAACAATAAATCACACAACTACCGACCCGGAAGTTGATCCTAAACTAAACCTTACATTCAACAAATCGCAAAAACGCGTAGTTAATGCGGCAATTAGCAATACGTTTGGTTTTGGCGGACATAACGCGGCAGTTGTGATCAAAAAATTTAAAGCGTAAAGTTTTGGCAATTAAAGTTTTTTTATCGCAATTTAATTTTAAAAAAACTAAAGGCGATAAGGAGTTTAAAAATTGGATAAAAACCACTACTGGTTATAGCCCCAAAAATCTAGTATTATATCAACAGGCTTTCCTGCACAGCAGCGCTGCGGCTAAAAGACACAATACACCTATTAGTAACGAGCGCCTTGAGTTTTTAGGTGATGCAGTGCTCGGCGCCATTATAGCCGAGCATTTATTTAAAATTTATCCTTACAAAGACGAAGGTTTTTTAACCCAGTTAAGAAGTAAAATCGTTAACGGCCAGAATTTAAAAGAACTTTCTTTAAAATTTGGATTTAACAATCAATTAAAAGCTAACCTAACAAAGGATGAGAAAATAAAGTCGAGTGCTTTTGGCGATGCCTTTGAAGCCTTTATTGGAGCGGTCTATCTTGACCTTGGGTATGATAAAACAAAAAAATTCGTTGCCTCCAAGATCATAAAATTTCATGTGGATATTACTGAACTAGTAAATACAGATAGCGATTTTAAAAGCCAACTACAGATATACTGCCAGAAAAATAAACTTAACCTTGAATACAAATTAATAAGTGAGGAAAAACAAGGTGCCAATAAAATTTATGCGATCCAGGTTTTTATTAATGACAAACCGTACATAAAATTTGAAAACTTTAGCAAACGTGTAGCCGAACAAAAGGCCGCACAACTTACCTTAGAGGAATTGCAAAAAGAAATTGGCTAAACATGTTTTACATACAAGCGAGGATGATTTTGATTTTGTACTCATAGGGCTTGTTTGTCTCGAAAATCAATATCACATAATAAACGCGGTAAACGATGCGTTAAAAATAAACCTTTGCCTTGCAGATTTTTTGCCTTTTAATTTAAAGGATGGCAAACTTTTTAAATTCTCGCTTTATAGTTTTGTTGATGAGGAATTAGGCGTCGAATATCATCTAATACCAAACACCAGCAATTTTGACGAGCCCGACCTGAACGGCAATAGAACCGAAGACCTCTTTGCAAGTGTTGATGTGGATGAAAGCGTGAAGCTGATAAAAGAATTACCCAAAACAGATTATTTTATTTTACTTAAAGGCGAAGACCTGCATAATTACCAATTTAAGATCATAGATAAATTAAAGACTATTCCCGAAATGATACAGGTACAATCTATAGAAGCAAAAGAATTGGGAAGCAAGCGTAACCTTATCTTTTAGTTATAATAATTACAGCTTTTCAAATTTTCTCTATCTTTACATAATGGATGACTTTAGAGACCATATAAATAATTTACGTGAGGATTTTACAAAAGGCACTTTAAACGAAGACGGCGTAAATAAAGATCCCGCACTTCAATTTGAATTGTGGTTGCAACAGGCCGTTGAATCAAAAATTAATGAAGTACAAGCAGTTCATTTAAGTTCAGTTTCTTTAGACGGTAAACCTTCATCTCGCATCGTTTATTTAAGAGAATTTCAAAATAATAATTATTTGTTCTACACAAATTATAATTCTAAAAAAGCACAACAACTTTTTAAGAATCCTAACGCAGCATTTACTTTTTTTTGGCCCGATCTTGAAAGACAAGTGCGTATGGAAGGCATTGTTGTAAAAGCAAGTGCAGCGCAAAGCGATTCCTACTTTAACCAACGGCCGTACGAATCAAAAATTGGTGCATGGGCGAGCGAGCAAAGTCATTTATTGGCATCGCGCGAAGAACTTGAAAAGAAAGTTGAAGAATTAAAAAAACAATATACACCCGAAACTATTAAACGACCTGAATGTTGGGGCGGCTTAATATTAAAAGTAAATTATTACGAATTCTGGCAAGGCCGTAAAAGTCGCCTGCACGATAGAATTTGTTACGAACTAAAAGCAGGTAGTTGGAAAATTAGCAGGCTTGCACCTTAAAGAATTATGACAAAAGAAGAAAAAATTAAAAATTTTGACGCGAACGGAATTGGCCAGCTTAACGATGGTATGTTTGGCTTGCCTTTTACTTTAGATGAATGCGAAACGGTTTTAATTCCTGTGCCATGGGAAGTTACTGTAAGTTACGGAGGAGGCACTGCAGAGGGTCCACAAGCAATATTGAATGCCAGTTACCAGGTTGATCTTTATGACCCAATTGTAAAAGACGCCTGGCAAAAAGGTATTGGCATGGATGAAATAAGCGCTGAGGTAAAAGAAAAAAGTTTAGCGCTTCGCCAATCTGCCGAAGAGTATATTGATGCTTTAGCACAAGGGGGAGATGAAAAAAGCGAAAGCTTGAAAAAAGTTTCCGCACAAATCAAACAAGAATGTTTGTGGTTAAATAATTGGGTAAAGAACCGTGTTTTACATTTTTTAAATAAAAATAAATATGTTGGTTTAATTGGCGGCGATCATTCAACACCTCTTGGTATGATGGAAGCTTTGGCCACTAAGTTCGAAAAATTTTGTGTTTTGCAAATTGATGCGCATGCTGACTTAAGAAATGCGTACGAAGGTTTTGAATTCTCGCACGCATCTATCATGTACAACGCTTTAAAAATCAAACAGGTCGAAAAATTAGTGCAGGTAGGCATTCGCGATTATTGCGAAGAAGAATTAGATCTAATCAATAATAGTAACGGGCGCATAAAAACTTTTTTCGACCGCGACATTAAATACGCCCAATACAATGGCGATAGCTGGAACAGAATTTGTGACAGGATCATAAAAGAATTACCACAAAACATTTATTTAAGTTTTGATATTGACGGCCTGGATCCAAAATTATGTCCGCACACAGGCACACCTGTAGCGGGAGGTTTTGAAACAGAGCAGATCTTATTTTTATTAGAGAAAGTTGTAAAAAGCGGACGTAAAATAATTGCTTTTGATATTAATGAAGTTACTCCTGGCCCACAGGGAGATGAATGGGATGCTAACGTTGCGGCGCGTTTATTGTATCGTATTGCTAATTTAGCTGCCATGAGCAATGGTAAATAAAAATGCGTGTATCAAAGATCACATATCTTTTAATTTTATTTCTTGTGAGCTCATCGTTATTTTCAAAAAAGTTGAAAGAAGGTTATTACCGTGGCGTATTAATTTTAAATGAAGAAAATAATATTGAACTACCCTTTACATTTGAAGTAAAATACAAAGGCAAAAAACCAACCATAACTATTAGAAATGCCGATGAACGCATTGTGGTTGATGAAATAACTATAAAAGGGGATTCTGTGAATTTTAAAATGCCTGTGTTTGATACGGAATTCAAAACAGTTTTTGTTGGCGATAATTTAGAAGGCCTTTGGATAAATAATTACAAAACAACCAAGAACAAAATAAAATTTAAAGCCACTTACGGCCAATCCAATCGTTTTCCATTTGTACCGGGTAAAGCCAATCCGTATTTTGAAGGCAGGTGGGAAACTACATTTTCTCCCAACACAAAAGACAGTTCTAAAGCGATCGGGATCTTTCATCATGAAGAACAAACCGATTATATGAGCGCCACTTTTTTAACGGAGACCGGTGACTACAGGTATTTGGAAGGCATGAAGGTGATGAATAAATTATATCTTTCCTGTTTTGATGGCAGCCACGCTTTTTTATTTATTGCAGAGTACAAAGAAGATAAATTTACCGGAACTTTTTATAGTGGTGCTAGTTGGCAGGAACCATGGACGGCAAAACTGAACGATAAATTTAAACTGGCCAATGCCGAAGAAATAACGTTTGTAAAGGATAAAGAGGCTAAAATAAATTTTTCATTTCCTGACCTTAATAAAAAAACGGTTTCGTTAAACGATAAAAAGTTTGAGAACAAACCTGTTATTATACAGGTGATGGGTTCCTGGTGTCCAAATTGTATGGACGAAAGCGCTTATTTGGCAGACGTTTACAAACAATACAAAAATGAGGGACTCGAAATTGTTGCTTTGGCTTTTGAAAAAACAAATGATTTTGAAAAAGCAAAGAATCAGTTGTTGCGTTTAAAAAAGAAATTCAATATGGACTACGATATTTTAATAACGCAGCAAACCGGGAAAGAAAAAGCAAGTGAAGTATTGTCTGCCTTAAATAAAATAACTGCTTTTCCAACAACAATTTTTTTAAACAAACAACACCAGGTTGTAAAAATTCATACAGGTTTTAGCGGCCCGGCTACCGGGAAAGACTATGAAGAGTTTAAACAAAGTACCGAGAGTTTTATTAAGCAACTATTAAAAGAATAAGTATTAAATTTAAAAGATGTTTACAGGAATTATAGAAACGCTGGCCAAAGTTGAAAGGATCGCGAAAGAAGGCAGCAATGTGCATTTTACTTTTTCAAGTTCTGTTACACACGAATTAAAGATTGATCAAAGCGTGGCGCACAATGGCATTTGTTTAACAGTGGTTAAAATAGATGGGAATAATTATACTGTAACGGCAATTGACGAAACATTAAAACGCACCAATCTAGGAGAATTAAAAACCGGCAGCCTGGTTAATTTAGAACGCTGTATGCCTGCAAATGGACGTTTTGATGGACATATTGTGCAAGGCCATGTTGATGCAACCGCAAAATGTATAGAAGTAAAAGATCTTAACGGCAGTTGGGAATTTATATTTGAACATGCAAAAAGCAAAAGCAATATCACAGTTGAAAAAGGGAGCATTACCATTAACGGTGTAAGCTTAACAGTAGTTAACTCAACAGAAACAACTTTTTCTGTTCATATTATTCCTTATACATTTGAGAATACCAACTTTAAAGAAATTAAATCTGGCAGCAGCGTTAATTTAGAATTTGATATTGTTGGGAAATATGTTTCACGCATTATGAATCAAAAATAAACCATGAAATATATATTACTTAGTATTGTAGCAATAACATTGAATTCTTGTTTGGTAATTAATTCTGGAAGTACTAGCGGCGGCCCTCTATTAAATGTATCCGATAAGCGAGTTACGCTTGCTAAGGGAGAGGCCAAAAACATGTTTATTTTAGGGTTTGGCAGCTCTGATAGAGATCACTTGTTTGAAGATGCGAAAAACGATATGTATGTTAACTATCCGCTTAAGAACAATGAATATTATTCGAACTTTACTTCCGATATATCGCATAAATATTATTTTGGATTGGTTTTTGTAAATAAGATTAGTGTGAGCGCTGATGTTTTAAGAGTGGGAAATGTTCAAAACAACATAAATGTGTTGGAGAATAGGCCGGTAAGCACTAGCGAAAACATTGACTTAACGAATGGTTACGCTGTTGGAGACGAAATTTATTATGAACCTAAAAAGAGTTCCTTAGGAAAATATATAATTTCAAGTATAAATGGTTCTATACTTTATTTAACAAGTGAGAATGGAAAAAGGAATGTAGAAGTTAATACATCTGAAAATTTATTTTCAACTAAAAAAGAGGTTAATGGTTTTAAAGCTGGCGATGAGGTGAAAGCAAAATTATTTTTATCGACAGATAAATATATAATTACCGCCTTAAGCACCACAGAGGCTCTTTTTAAAGTAGAAGGAGAATATTACATTCGACCTATTTCCGGCTTAAAAAAATAGGATAGTTTGTAAAACGATCTTAACAAGAATCTGAACTATTGCGCCGAGTGCAAAAGTGCATCAGCCCTGTTGTTCTTTAATAAAATAAGGTTGAAGAATTTTAATTCGTTATCTTTTAAAATGGTTGCAATAGCATCTACATGCATACCATTCTTCAGCTTAATAAAGTCGTGATCACTTAAACTGTGTTTTATTGCAAGCGCACTAAAGTATTTGTTGGACTTATTCACCGAAGCGTTGATGTTCTCAATGTCTTTCGAGAGCAGGATCAGTGTATTTACAATGCTGTCAATTTCGTTAGGATTTACTTTTAAAGGATCTGTTTGCACGGAGTCTTTATTCAACAATTTTATCCGGTCACCGATCTCTTTACTAAAAGAAGCGCTTGTTTTCCGGTTCTCTTTATTATTTTCAGAGCAGGCAACAAGCAACAAAAGAATAAGTATAATGGAAAAGTTCCGCATACATTAAAGGTACAAATTAAACATCCAATTTCTTTCGTATCTCTTCGGTAATTTTTAAAACTGCAGGGCACACCAAAGTGTTCTTAAAAGTAAGATCTAAGATCTGTTGCATTTTTTTGCGGTTGGTGTGTGGGTATTCGCGGCAGGCATTTGGCCGCTCATTATAAATAGAACAATAATTGTCTGTATTTAAAAAGGGGCAGGGGGCTTGTTGCAATACAAAATCCTGATCCTCATCCATGCGCAGGTATTTTTCGATAAAGGCACCCGGCTTTAATTTAAGGGCTTTTGAGGCCCGTTCAATATCGCGCTGGTAAAATATAGGCGAGGTTGTTTTACAGCAGTTAGCGCAGCTTAAACAGTCTGTTTTTTCAAATACTTCGTCGTGGGTGCTGTGAAAGATCTCATCAAGGTTCTTTGGTGGACGATTAATGAGTCGCCTAAAGAAATTTTGATTTTCTTTTTTAAGCCTTTGTGCTTTTTTATTGAAATCAGGGAGGTCCATAAAATAAAAAAGCTGCCTCACATGGCAGCTTTTTTGTTGTAATTTTTTTAGTCAGCTTTTTTAGCGGCCTTTTTTGGCGCTGCTTTTTTTGCTGCTGCTTTTTTTGGTGCCGCCTTAGACGCCGCTTTTTTAGCTGCTTTTTTCTTTTTTTGGCGTTTTACACCAGTTGATCCGATATGTATTTTACCACGTTTAGTTCTTTTATCGCCTTTTCCCATAATTAATTTATTTGTTTATGTGTGTAAAAGTAAAAAATTATCTTTACCAAAAAAACTATTGAAGCAATTGCAGGCTAAATTTAATAAACAAGAGCGCTTATGCAGCAAAAAACAAATAGATCTGCTTTTTCTAAAAGGCCGCTCATATGTTGCATTTCCATTAAAACTCATTTATATGGAAACAGAGCTTGCATACGTAAATCCTTGCCAGGCCATGTTTGTAGTTCCAAAGCGCAGTTTTAAAAAAGCGCACGATCGTAATAAATTAAAACGCCGTATGCGCGAAGCATACCGTTTAAATAAAGCCCCTTTCTATGAAATGGTGCTTTCGCAGAACAAAAAAATAATTTTATCTTTTTTATTCATTGGAAAAAAAATAGAGGAGTATAAGGAAATAGAGGCGGCTGTTTTAACACACCTTAAAAAAATAGAAGCGGTTTTTAAAAAATAAAAAGATCGTTTAGCGTTTGTTCGCCTCTTTCAAATAAGCGTCTAAAGCGCCCGACATGCTTGGGTTTTGAGGGTTTGGCGCAAATATATCCAAACGGTAACCCAGGTCTTTAACAGTTTGTGCAGCTACGTGACCAAATGCGGCAATACGTGTTGTGCCTTGTTTGAAGTTGGGGAAATTCTGTTTTAATGACTTAATACCCGCTGGTGTAAAGAACACTAGCATATCAAACTCATTTAAAGATTTAATATCCGTTAAGTTAGCACTTACCGTTCTGTAAAAAGTAGCTTTGGTATAAGTGATCTTTAATTCATCTAAAAAATCAACAATTTGTTCTTTGGTAACATCACTTGCAGGCAATAAAAATTTCTCATCTTTATTTTTGCGGATAACATCTACAAGATCGAGAATAGTGCCGTGTCCAAAAAATATTTTACGCTTACGGTACTGAATATATTTTTGCAAATAATATGCGGTTTGTTCGTTAATGCAAAAATACTTCATGCTTTCAGGCACGGTAATGCGCATCTCGTTACAAAGACGAAAATAATGATCAACCGAAAGACGGCTTGTTAAAATTACGGCGCCATGCTCTAAAATATCAACACGTTGTGTTCTAAAATCCTGTGAATTTAAGCCTTCAATTTTAATGAATTGACGGAAAGTTGGATTTAAATTATATTTTTTCGCAAGATCAATGTAAGGGTTCTTGTCACCTTCGGCCGGTTTTGGCTGAGAGATCAAAAGACTCTTTACTTTATTTTTTGGATAACTACTTACCTCTATTTTTGGAGGAGGAGGCAGGGTAATTATTGGTTTTTTGGATGATTTGCGGGGACGTTTAACGGTTACCGCTTTTTCAATATTTTCTTTTTCGGTTTTGCTTACTAAAACCTTTTTTTCTTTAACAGGTTTTACTTTTTCAACTGCAATAGGTTTAACAACGGGTTTAGCAATTGCTTTAACCTGCTTTTTGATTATTTTTTTTGCCGGGACTTTCTTAGCGAGAGGCTTTGCCTTTTTTGAAACCGGCTGGGCTGTATTTTTCTTTTTAGTTGTAGAAGCTTTTTTAAGAGGCGCTTTAGATTTTTTAATGAGCTTTTTAACTAACTTTTTTTTAACTAACTTTTTTTTCGCTGACATTAATTAAGCCTTATTAAAATGTTTCAATAATATATTTTACCAACACAATAACCGGTAAAATTTCTAAGCCGCAAAAGTAGGTAAAAGTTTGTAATAATCCTACTCTTTCCTCTATAAGCCCTATAATAACGCCCCTATACCACCTGTAAACAAGCGATGCGGCCAGCACAACAAATGCACCCGAAATAAAAATAAACGCGTTAAACCGTGTCAATTCTGCCAATACAAGCCAGGGGAATAAAAAGATACCAAAGGTTTGGTTGATCTTTATAGAGTTATATGCGTAATCAGAAATTGTTTTCCAATCGTTAGACAAAAAACATATAAATTGATTTAGTGCAGATTTAAAAGCTATAAAAAGTAAAACAATAAGAAGTATAAATGTAAATTGAACAAACAAAGCGCTTTCGGTAAAAACAAGATTATAAAAGCTATTTACCTTGTATAAAAGAAACGAAACATTCAGTATAAAAAACAACGAAAGTAAAACGGAGTACAGTTTAAAACTTTTGCTTTCTTCTCTTTCTAACTCGTGTAACGCGTTAGAATTAAAAGTGGATTGAATGATCTTTAATACTTTTGAATAGGAGGTAACCTTTATGAACACTAATAAGCCAAGGCAAAGTAAAAAAAACACCGATGTCCATATCACATCTGTATGGTTCTTTAATAAGGGTGATAAATGTTGTTTTTGTAATAGATGATCGCTAAAAATATGATTACTGATCACTTTATACAAATTTTAAAGAGCAAAGGTACGCGAGATGCAGAAACCAAATTTTACTTGCCCTTTGGTCCATGTTTCGTTTGTATACGGAATAAAATTATTCTCTATTAAGCCGCCGGCGTTGGTAAAGAATAAACTGAACACATGACCACCTGTTTCAACTTCAAAGCCTAAGGATAATGGGTTGAAAGCATTATCATTATTAGCATAGAAAGGAGATACATTATAAAAATAATCGCCAATAAAGCTGGTGCGTTTGTTTAATTTTATCCTGCCGCCAAAACCAATACTAAAAAACCCGTTTACATCGGCTTCCCCTTTATTGTTTACACGTTCTTTAATAAAATTACGGTGCATATAACTTGGTAATAATTCTAACGACAACCAGTTAGTAATTTTGCTGGCAATAATTATTTGGTTGAAATAATTAAAACGGTGCAATTCATTTGTTTCGAAATCTTTTATAATACCACCATAAATAGTTGATGGCAGATCGTGTGTGTAACCTGTGCTAGAAAAGAAAGCAAGAGAAATTGGCATGCTAAAATTTGCAGTTTGTTTTAAAAGCTTCCATTTTATACTTCCATCAACAATATGGTTCATTCTGCTGCGGCCAATACCAATGGTAATATCGTCGGTAAGACCATAATCAAAACTAAAACGGATATCGCTGGCACCTTCAAAACCCACAAAGGTTTGGCCGGTTGTATTAATTGGGTTAGGAAGATCGGAGTTATAGATATTTCCAAAACGGTGACTGGTTCTGAAATCCAAATGTTTTTTCTTTACAGTTTCTATAGTTTGAGCATTACCAATGCGTACGGTCTTAAATGTAGCATATACTTTTTGTGGTTTCTCATCTTTTTTATCTGTTACCAGATCTAAAAGGTCGTCTTGCGAGAACATTACATTAGAGGATAGCGCAAGCGAAAAAATAAAAAATGATTTTTTAAAAATGCTCATAGTAAATAACGGGTTATTTTTTTACAAATGGTTCTAAAGTGCTTACTAATGTTACATCAACAACTTCTGCAATATTTTTTACATATAAGGATGGAACCTGGATATTATAATCGGCCACTTTAATTTTGAATTTAGTATCTAATAAAATATCTGCCCCTTTTTTTGTAATAGTACCGTCTAATGTTACATCTTTAGTAACCCCATGTAATTCCATTTTACCGGTTACAGTAACTTTATGTTCACCGTCAACAGTATAATCGATCTTTTCGTTGATCTTGCCTTTAAAAACACAGTTTGGGTATTTGGTAGACTCTAAATAATTCTCATTAAAATGTTCTTCCATTAACGCATTTTTAAACTTAAAATTCTGAATGGTAACCCTTACCTGCAGATCGCTGCTGTTTGTATTTAAAACAATTACAGCCCCTTTGTTAGCCGCATCAATATCCTCTAAGGGCGATTTAGAATAAAAATGTATTAAAGTGGTACCATCTTTTGCTTTATATATTTGCGAGTAAAGCCCCGTTAAGCAAAAAAATAAAAGTGTAGCGAATACTAATTTTTTCATAGGTTGAATTTTAATCAAATTTAAACTATTTCTTTCAAATCGCAATCATTTAAGAATTTTTCGCTAAGCCTGGCAAAAGCAAAATCTGTTAAATTTTTAAAAGGGGTTTTTGTTTGGGTTTTAGCAAAAATTATTTTGGTTTTTATAACATAAAATTTAGCATATAAATGCTGGTGGCTTAAAACATGTTTATACAATTTGGATGTATATATCAGGTCGAATTTTTGTCCGGCCATTTGTTGTAATTTAGTATGCTTAAGTAATTGTTGAGTAGTAATTTCTTTATCACTTTCAATTAACAGGAACTCGTAAAGACCTTTCCAAATGTCATTTGCAGCTCTTTTATTTATATAAATATTATTGTTCTTATCAATTAAAACTACATAGTTTAAAAAGCGATCGGTGACCTTTGTTTTTTTTGCTTTAACCGGCAACTCGCCAATGCGGGCTGTTTTTAAAGCAAAACATTTTGTATTGAACATACAATTACTACAGTTGGGATTTACCGGTTTACACAATTGTGAGCCAAACTCCATAATGGCCTGATTATAAAGGGCCGGATTCTTTTTATCCAGTAATTCGGTTGCCAGAGCCTGAAATTCTTTTTTACCTTGCCCCGAATCTATTGGTGTTTCTACCCCAAACAACCGGCTTAACACTCTGTAAACATTACCATCTACCACGGCAAATGGCAAATTATAAGCAAAACTGCTAATTGCCGCTGCTGTATAGTCGCCAACGCCCTTTAAAGCCTTAATGTCTTCGTAATTTGAAGGGAATTCTCCTTTAAATTGATCATTAATCACTTTTGCCGTTGCGTGCAGGTTCCGCGCACGCGAATAATAACCCAAACCCTGCCATAATTTTAACACCTCGTCTTCGTTAGCCGCAGCCAACAGACCTATTTTAGGATACTTTTGCGTGAATTTTAAGTAGTAGCTGGTGCCCTGAATCACCTGTGTTTGTTGCAGAATTATCTCAGAAAGCCAGATCTTGTAAGCATCTGTTTCATGGCGCCAGGGTAAGTCGCGTTTGTTCTTTTTATACCATATAATAAGCCCCCGGCTAAACCAATTTTCCATAATTTGGGTAAAATTAAGGCTTAAACCCTTATTAACACTTAAAAAAAGAAATTCTCAAAAAATTTTCAATTATTAATAATAATACTATCTTTGCTGCCCGTTTTAAAATACAATTAATTGATTTTAAATAGTTTGTAAAATGACCAAAGCAGATATTGTTAACGAAATTTCAGAGAAAACAGGCATCGAAAAAATGGCTGTACAGGCCACGGTAGAAGCGTTTATGAAGACCATACGCAACTCCATGGTAGAAGGTAAAAATGTTTATTTACGAGGGTTTGGAACCTTTGTGGTAAAAAAACGCGCCGAAAAGATTGGGCGTAACATTTCAAAAAATACAACCGTTGTTATTCCGGCGCACTATATTCCCGCATTTAAAGCCTCAAAAACTTTTGCTGATAGGGTTAAACGCAATGTAAAAACGGCAGAACCAATACAAAAAAACATGGATTAGATAAACAATGAGCGTTAAAAACACACAGTTAGTTTTAATTATTAGCGCTTTAGGTTTATTCGTTCTTTTATTTATTGCACCAAAAATTGCCCCAAAACACAGCGATGATGATGGGCACGATCATTCTGAAAAGGCAAATCTTGCCTCGAATGACGCCAATTTGGGGGTTTATTTGAACATGGCCCTTAAAAGCCTTGAACCTTCTAAAAAAACGCAACACGACAAGCTGCTTGCTGCGCAGCAGTTAGATAGTGTTGTTGTATTTTGGGACAGATCAAAAAGACCCGATCTTGCTGCTCATTATACCGAGCAACTGGCAAAAAAGCAAAATAATGCTGCCGCCTGGCTTAAAGCCGGAAACCGTTATTATTATGCCATCCAGTTTACTCAGGATAAAAGTGCAATTCCGGTACTGTATCAATCTGCAAGCCGTTGTTTTGCCAAAGGCCTTGAGTTGGAACCTAATAATACCGATGCTAAAATTATGTTAGCCTCATGTTATGTAGAAGGATCAGAAGATCCGATGGAAGGGATAAAACGCCTGAAGGAAATTGAAAAGACTGACAGCAGTAACATAAAACTGCAATTGACCTTTGCTTTTTTCTCGGTTAAAAGCGGACAGTTAGATAAGGCAATAAGTAGGTTTAATACTGTAACAAGAATAGACAGTAATTATATTGAAGCCTATTTGCATTTGGCAGATGCGTATGAGCAACAAGGCAACACTACAAAAACAATTGAGATGCTACAAAAATATGCATCCAAAACAAATGATATAACAGCACGACTAGAGATTAATAAATATATTGACCAATTAAAAAGTAAAAATTAACAACTTAAAAATAAAATTATGCCAAGCGGAAAGAAAAGAAAAAGACATAAAATGGCGACACACAAACGCAAAAAACGTTTGAGGAAGAATCGTCATAAGAAAAAATAATCAGCCTAAGCTGATTATTTTTTAGTAAAAAATTACTTTAACGGAAGGCATTTTGCTTTTCCGTTTTAGTTGTTTTAATAATATAATAAATAATGCGCTTTATTATTTAAGGCAGCATATAGGTCGTAAGTTTTTTTGAACGACCTGTTTGAGGGTATTCAATATTTATTGTAGCCACATACTATTAATAATTTAAAATATTACGCGCGTGAACCAAGAATTAATAATTAATTCCACGCCTAACGAAGTTGTTATAGCTCTACTTCACGATAAACGTTTAGTAGAGTTACACCGCGAAAAAAACAACTCAAAATTTTCGGTAGGCGATATTTACTTAGGCAAAGCTAAAAAGGTTATGACAGGCCTTAATGCTGCTTTTGTGGATGTAGGATATGAAAAAGATGCCTTTTTGCATTACCTCGACCTGGGGCCACAGGCCAACTCACTAATAAAATACGTTAACACATCGCAAAACGGTAAACAAAACGTGAGCAACCTTATGTACTTTAAAAATGAGCCCGAGATAAAAAAAGACGGCAAAATTAATGAGGTCATAA
The DNA here is from genome assembly GCA_030681615.1 of Bacteroidota bacterium. Classification (GTDB taxonomy): domain Bacteria; phylum Bacteroidota; class Bacteroidia; order B-17B0; family Aurantibacillaceae; genus Aurantibacillus. Next base: position 6,048 of record JAUXSA010000196.1, on the reverse strand, counting down.
AATCTGGTCAAAATGTTTTGGTACAAGTTGCCAAAGAACCTATTAGCGCAAAAGGACCTCGTATTACTACCGAAATTTCTTTAGCCGGCCGTTACCTTGTTTTAATTCCCTTCTCTGATAAAATTTCTGTTTCATCCAAGATCCGCAATTTTGATGAGAAGAAACGTTTAAAAGATCTGATGCAAACTATAAAGCCAAAGAATTTTGGGGTTATCGTTCGCACTGTTGCCGAAAATAAACCAGTGGCCGATCTTGAAGCCGATCTAAACGATCTTGTAAAACGTTGGGATGATGCTTTTAATATGCTTAAAGATGGCCAGCCACCATTGCGTGTTTTAGGAGAGGTGGATAGAACAAACTCTATTCTTCGCGATTTTTTAAATGCTTCGTTTAACGCTATTCATGTTAACGATACAAAAGTTTTTGAAGACCTTAAGGTTTATATAAAAACTATTTCTCCCGATAAATTAGATATTTTAAAATTATACTCTGGTAAACTTCCAATTTTTGATGCTTTCGGAATTGAGAAACAAATAAAGTCTTTGTTTGGCAAAACTGTGCACATGAAAAGCGGCGCTTATTTAGTGGTTGAACATACTGAAGCTTTACACGTATTTGATGTGAACAGCGGTAACCGTGCAAAAAGTGATAGCAGCCAGGAAGAAAATGCTTTAGAAGTAAATTTAGAATCTGCTGTTGAGGTTGCGCGTCAACTACGTTTACGTGATATGGGCGGTATTATTGTGGTTGATTTTATTGACATGCACAATGCCGACAACCGTAAGTTGCTTTTTGACAAGTTGAAAGAGGAGATGAAAAGTGACCGTGCAAAACATAATATTTTGCCGCCAAGTAAATTTGGTTTAATTCAAATTACACGTCAGCGTTTACGCCCCGAGGTTAATATTGAAGTTTTAGAAACTTGCCCAAGTTGTAATGGTACAGGTAAAGTACAACCAAGCATTTTGTTTGTTGACCAAATTGAGAATACGTTGCGTTTTATTTTAAAGGAACAAAATCAAAAAAATATTACGTTAAACATCCATCCATATATTGAGGCGTTTATTAAACAAGGTGGTTTATTTCGAAGCAAGCAATGGAAATGGTATTTTGAACACAAGCAGTGGATAAAAGTTCAAGGCATGGCAAGCCAAAGTTTTATGGAATTCAAATTCTTTAATAAAGACGGCGATGAGATCGTAGTTTAGCCAAAAAATTTTTAAGAGCCTCTGAAAAGAGGCTTTTTTATTTTAATACAACTCTAATTTGTATTTTTATAAATATATTTTAGTAAAGCCTATCAGCAACCTCGGAAAAATAAATTTTTTAACGCTACCAGTCCAATTAGTAAAAACAATTGCCGTAGTATTTTCTTTTCTTTTTTTTGGTAATTTATTTGCGCAGCAGCCCGCTTATTTTATTCTTGGCGAAAACCAATTTAAAGGTGTACAAATTTACAATGTTATACAGGATAATGATCTAAATTATTGGTTTGCTACTAATGAAGGACTTTATTTTTTTAATCACTACACCTATGAAAAAATAGAATGTGATAAGGCTAAAAGCAACTCGATCTTTAATTTCGTGATGGATAGTAATGGAATTATTTACTGCAACAACCTCAATAACCAGATATTTCAAATTAAGAATAAAACATGTTCACTTTTTTATGAACTACAAACAGACGAGGCAAATTCGGATATTAGCCTTGCCATAACAGCAAATAACAACGTGTTGATCGGCGCAAAAAAAATAATTGAATTAACTCAACAAGGTTCAGTAATAAACCGTATTTCAATAAAGGGGCACTATTTAAGTCAGGCTTATACAGATAAAAACCAAAATACAATTTATCATTTGGCGGGCTGCGATTCTGTATTGATATTCTCCAAAAATAAAATTAGCACACGTAAAATAATTCTGTTATCGGGATCCATTCAAAAAAGCGATGTATTAAAATTTTTCAGAGTTAAGGAGGTTAACTACGCTATTAATCTCAAAACAAAAACACTTTACAAATTTAATACCGAAACCTTTGAGTTGAATGAATTGCCAAAAAACGAAGCCTTTGAACGCAGCGAATCAATTCGCCTCTATTCAACTGGCGACCTGCTTTGGATAGCAGGAACTTTGCCGGGGACAATTCTTTTAAGCGAACAATTAGTATCTAAAAAAAATACTTTATTCTACCAGGATTACTTTATTTCAAATATTTACAAAGATCGCGAAGGAAATATTTTACTAAGTACGTTCGATAAAGGAGTGTTAGTTATTCAGGATATGCAAATACCCGATGTGATCCATTCATGTAAAGACGATCCGGTTACGGCGATACAGTATGATGCGGAATTGGGTTTATTGCTTGGTTCATCAAAAGGCAAGCTCATGAGTTACAAAAACGAAACGCTTGAACTTATAAACGATAAAGGTAATAGGCCAATTGAGCGACTGTATAATAGGTCTGAATTTCCTTTAGTGTTGTTTGATGACGGTCACATCAGGGCATATAACAAAGAAAGCAAGAGCATTAATGTTGTTTACGAAGCTTCATTAAAAGACGCAGTAATTGTATCAGAAAAGCAATTTTATTTAGGCACCAACAGAGGCATTATTAAATGCAATTGGGATGGAGGATCAACATTTGATTGCCAATTTTTAAAACAATTTGCATTTAGAATTTACACCTTGGCGTTAAATACTATTAGTGGTAATTTGTACGCCTCTACCTCCAATGGATTATTTAAAATTCTGCCTGATGGAACAGGAACGGAAATTACTTATAATAAAGAGGCTATTTTTCCAAACACTTTATATTATAATAATGGTAAAATTTATGCTGCCGATAAAAAAGGAGGCGTTTTAATAATTGAAGAAAGTTCTGTTACTGCAGTCATTGCTCCGTCTGTAAACGAACAACCGGAAGTAATAACAAAATTAATCATTCATAATAATAGTATAATTGCCAAATCCTCAAAAGGTTTATTTCAATTTGATATGAGTGGCAAACTAATGAATGCTTTAAGCACCTCTCAGGGATTTTCTTCGAACCGCGTTGTTGATTTTACAATTCAGGACGATCAGCTATGGGTAAGTCATACAAACGGTGTTCAGCAGATTAACCTTAACAGGCTACAACAAAAAATTACACCGGCTAACATTCGGCTTTCTGAAATTAAGATCAACGACTCTGAAGTAAATGCAATTAATAGGACAAACTTCTCAAGCAGTGAGCGAAAAATACAGTTTATTCTCTCCGCTCCTACACTTCGAAGCAGGGAAAATATACGCTATCACTATAAACTGGAAGGAAATGATGAACGTTGGAACATTAATGATTATCTATCTAATCAAATTACCTACAATGCACTTGCCCCAGGCAGTTATACTTTTTTTGTTAAACTCGAGAATCAGAATGTTTTTAGCGATCCTGTATCTTATTCGTTTAACATTTCCGAACCATTTTATAACCGCTGGTGGTTTATTGTATGCGTGGTGTCATTATTTGTAGTATTGGTGTTATTTATTTATCGCTGGCAGTTAAATGTTCAGCGTAAAAAATCAGAGCAGATAAACGAGCTGAACGCTTCAAAACTTATTGCTATTCAATCGCAAATGAATCCTCATTTTATTTTTAACGCGCTCAACTCTATCCAGGATCTTGTATTGAAGGGTGATGTGGAACATTCGTACTCTTACATCACTACATTTTCGAATCTTGTAAGACGAACATTAAATTACTCGGAAAAAGATTTTATTGATTTTGATCAGGAAATTAAATTGCTGGAATTATATTTATCATTAGAAAAATTAAGATTTAAAAAGGAATTAAACTACAGTATCGATTTTAAAAATGTTGAAGATATTATGCTTCCCCCTCTTTTGATTCAACCATTTATAGAGAATGCGTTGATACATGGTTTACTTCATAAAGGAGGAGAAAAGAATTTAAGAATAACTTTTGAGTTGAAAGAAATGTTAGTTTGCACAATTGAAGATAATGGTATAGGGCGTGAAAAAGCAAAAGCTATTAAACTACGTCAACGTTCCGAGCACGAATCTTTTTCAGGAAAGGCAATTCATAAACGTTTTGAGATTTTGAGCAATGTATTTGAGGGCAAATTCGGTTATGTTTATGAAGATCTATATCAGAATGAGGAAGCGACCGGAACAAAAGTTACTTTGCATATTCCTATAAAACGTAAATTTTGATCCATTGCTAAAGTAAACAGGATGATTAATAAAATTAAATTTTTTAACTTCAAGTCGTGGGCTAAGTTTGCAATAAAATGAATAAACTCAGGGCTATATTAGTAGATGATGAAGAAGGAGCAAGGGATGTGCTTCAAAATCTTTTATTGCGTTTTTGCCCCGAGGTTGAATTGATTGCCAAATGCGAAAATGTTACTAAAGCTGTTGAGGTTATTAATAGAGAAAAGCCCGACCTGGTTTTTTTAGATATCGAAATGCCTAACTATGCAGGCTACGAAATTGTAAATTTTTTTAAAGAAATAAATTTCGAAATTATTTTTGTAACTGCCTACGATCAATATGCAATTCGAGCTTTTGAAATTGCAGCTATTGATTATTTACTAAAACCAATTGATATTGAACGTTTAAAACTTGCCGTTGCAAGAGCGCTGCAGCAACGCAACATTCAGCAACAATCACAGCGGTTAAACTTATTAAGCAATACATTAGAAAGCAAACAGCTTAAAAACATTGTAGTTAGCGATAAAGGTCAGCAAAACATTATACCTATTGAAAGTATAATTGCCATAGAAGCGCAGGAATCCTATTGTATTATTCATACAACCGAAAAAAAGATCGTTGCCAGCAAAAATCTTAAACATTTTGAAACAGTTCTTGAGGGTTTACCGCAATTTATACGAGTACACAAATCGTGGATGGTAAATAAAGAACATATTAAAAATTATTCCAAATCCGACCTTTCCATACAACTTTCAAATGGTTTGTTAACCAAACTTTCTAAATACAAAAAAGCGGAATTCGAAGCAGCTATTTCTTCTTAAAATCCGTCCATTCCTAAAGTATTTTGTCTGTTGCTGAAGAATTAAAAAAGCTTTGGTTTTGATGCGATATGTTTGTATAAACTAAATTAGCATGAAAAAATTATTATTATCGTTAGGAGTGGTCTTTAGCAGCACAATTTTTGCGCAATTGCCAAACTATAATTGGGCAAAACCATTTGGCGGAAGCGGTGGAGATGAGGGTAGATCAATTGTTACTGATGCTACAGGTAATGTGTATAGCACTGGTGTTTTTACAGGAAGTGTAGACTTTGACCCTAGTGCAGCAATTTTTAATTTGAGTAGTGCAGGTGCGTTTGATGTTTATATTTCTAAAGTTGACGCTGCCGGAAATTTTGTATGGGCGAAAAAAATTGGAGGTAGTGGAAATGATAACAGTTGGGGAATTGCTCTTGACAACTCTGGGAATGTGTTTGTAAGTGGAAATTTTAATGGTACTTGCGATATGGATCCGGGACCAACTCTCAATAACGCTTTCTCAGCTGGTCAAACAGATGTATTTATATTAAAGCTCGATGCTGCCGGAAATTATGTATGGGCAAAAACTATGGGTGGTACAGATTTTGATGGTGCGGTAGGAATAGCAATTGATGGAAATGGAAATGTAGTTACAACAGGTAGCTTTCGTGGCACAGCTGATTTTGATCCCGGGGTAGGAACAGCTACTGTTACTTCAAATGGTTTAGATGATATTTTTATTTCCCAACTAGATAATAATGGCAATTTTGTTATGGTCAAAAGTATTGGCGGAACGGGCACAGATTATGGAAATGCTATAGCAACCTATGCAAGTATGACTTTGTTTATTACCGGTACATTTCAAAATACAGCTGATTTTGATCCGGGTGTTGGAACTACAACTTTAACTTCAGGCGGCTCTTGGGATGCTTTTGTTATACGCTTGGACGGAGGTGTTTTTAATTGGGCAAAAAGCATGGGCGGAATTGGTACTGAACAAGGGCGCTCAATATCTATTGATAATTCTGGGGCTGTATTAACT
>JAUXSA010000190.1 GCA_030681615.1 Bacteroidota bacterium | reverse complement strand
TCCCCACAAAGATGAAGATCCGCCATATTCTACATCAATATTTTCAAAAAGAAAAGAGGGCATTAAAGAAAGATCTGATTGCCCCAACATTGCATTTTGAAGATTAAAACCATTCCATAAAATAGCTGTTTGCGCAGCATTACCGCCTCTAAAAGCTGTTGTAGCTAATGCACCCGGACCATAATTTTTTATAAAAACAGGCGTATTAAGGCTTAGCAAATCTGCAATAGAATTTAGTTTAAATTGCTCTTTAATTGTTGAATCTATCTGCTCTGTTTTTTTTCCTATTTGCGAAAGTTGTATTTTTTTTTCGATCACCTCAACACTCTGCAACGAAACTGTATCCTGCGCCAAAGAAATTTGGCTTGTTAAAACAAATAAAACACATAATGCTTTAATTATAAAATTAAAGTCATAAGCAAAGTGCCTATTTATTTTTACATTCAATTTTTTGATACCTTTTTGGCGTTCTTAGCTTCACATCCCGAAAGCCTTAAACATTGTACATTTGGCAGGTCTTCTGACTTATCCTTACTTTTAAACGCCTTCCCGTCACCGATAACTATCGGGACAGTGGCCTAGAATGTTTAAAGTTCCAAAAGGACTCACAGCAGCGGGTACTATTAGCGATTTGCACGCTATTCCCTATTAATCTTTTGTTTAAAAAAGAACCAATTGCAGGGCAAAGATAAAGAATTGTATTTTAATTAAAGAATTTATTTTTTCTTTGCACATTGATAATATGGAACAAATACAAAAAATAGAATTAATAAATTACCTAACAGGGTTTATTTCTGATAGTCGCAAAAAACGATTTGATGAAGTATTGGCACAGCGCACCGATCATTTACGAATTGTATTGGAAGATGTTTACCAGGGACATAACGCCAGTGCCATTTTAAGAAGCTGCGATTGTTTTGGCGTGCAAAATATACATTACATTGAAGGACGGAACAGCATTAAAATAAGTGCCGATGTGGATATGGGCAGCAGCAAATGGCTTAACATACACAAACACAAAGGCCATGAGAATAATACACTCGACGCTATAAAAGAATTAAAAAGTAAAGGCTATCGTATTGTTGCAACCACACCGCATAAAAACGATTGCACTATTGATAAATTACCGGTAGATAAGAAAATGGCTTTGTTTTTTGGAACAGAAATAGAAGGAATTTCACAAACGATATTTGATAATGCAGATGAGTTTGTGAAAATACCCATGTACGGTTTTACTGAAAGTTTTAATGTGAGTGTTTGCGCAGCTTTATGTTTGTATGAATTAACTACAAGGATAAGAGAAACTGTTCCAAATCATTTATTGACGGAGGACGAAAAAATTGATATTTATTTTGACTGGTTGGTAAATAGTATTGATGCGAGTGTTGGTTTGATTGAGAATTTTTATAAGGATAAATCTGAGTGATTTTTTAGCCGCAGATTACACTGATTTTCGCGGATTATTTTTTCACCCCCCCCTTAATCAAACAAAAAATCTTAATCTGTGCGATCCGCGAAATCTGTGGCTTACTTTTACGAAATAAAAAAATCGGAAGCAATACCATCGGCATACAAACGCGCTTGTGCAGTTAAAGTATAAACGCCATTATTTTCTTCAAAACTATTTTGTTTTTCGTTTATCATTTTAAAAAAATGAGCGTGGATCTTTTCTCCAAAAAGCTGTTTTATTTCTTGCGCATCGCAACCCCAAATAGTGCGCAGGCGCGTTAAAACGTATTCGTTAAACCTGTTGTTTACACTCAATTCTTCTTTCTCAAAGTAATTTGTGTTTTGTGAAATTGCTTTTATGTACTGCGAATTATTTTTAATATTCCATTGACGCGAGGTACCATTAAAAGAATGTGCAGAAGGACCAAGGCCTAAGTATTCTTTTTGCAACCAATAATTACTATTGTGTTTTGCGAAAAAACCCGGCTTGCCAAAATTGGAGATTTCGTAATGAATAAAGTTGTTCTGTTTTAAAATATCCGACATCAATAAAAATTGTTTGCTGCTTAGATCATCATTTATGGCAGGCTCTTTTCCTTTAGCATTTTGAATTCCCAGAACAGTTTTATTTTCTATTGTAAGATTATAAGAAGAAATATGTTGTGTGTTTAAACTAACGGTTTGCAGCAGTGTATTTTCCCAGGTTTTAAGGTCTTGAAATTTGCTACCGTAAATAAGGTCGATGGTGATATTATCAAAACCTTTATCCTGTGCCATAAGAACAGAATTTACCGATTGTTTTGCGTTATGAGCCCGGTTCATCCAGCGTAATTCTTCGTCGTTAAAACTCTGTAAACCAACGCTCAATCTATTGATACCTAAGCCTTTCCATATTTGCAGATTTTCTTCGGAAATATCGTCGGGGTTGGCTTCTATGGTAATCTCAGAAGCGTTATCATAAATAAAATACTTATTTAATGCCTCAAAAATGGCCTCAAATTCTGATCTGGTTAATAAACTTGGCGTGCCGCCCCCAAAATAGACACTTTCTAACTTATTGTTTTTTAAATAGTTATGCCTTAATTCTATTTCGTGGACGATTGAATTAACAAGCGTATTTTTATCTTTTAAATTAGTACTGAAATGAAAATCGCAATAGCTGCAAGCCTGCCTGCAATAAGGAATATGTAAGTAAATACCCGCCAAATGCTTGTTCTTATTAAGTTTATTGATGAAACATGTGTAACCCTAGATTAAAGGGCAAATCTATTATATTAAAACCTCAAATTTGGCCTTTTTCATCAAAAAAATTTAATTTTCTTAACGATTTGTATAATATTTATTATATTAGCAGCCTATAAACTCATAATTAAAGTATGAAAAACATTACTAAGTTTACTTTAACCGCAGCAGCTCTGGTTATTTTTGTTGCAAACGGATTCTCGCAAAAATTGCTTAAAAAGGCAGATGCAGCTTTTGAAGCTCGTCAGTACTATAACGCCATAAATATGTATAAACAGGCATATGCAGGCGCTCCAAAGGATAAAAAGCCAATGATAATGTTTAAGTCAGGCTATGCTGCTCAGGAGATTAACGATTATAAAGGCGCAGAGACCTTTTATCAAAAAGCTATCGCTGCTAATTATGACGATCCTACAGTTTATTTACGCTTAGCTGAAGTTTTAAAAAGCCAGATGAAATATCCTGAAGCAATTGTTGAGTTTAATAATTACAAGGCTAAAGGCGGTAACGCTAAAAAAGCTGATCTTGGTGTAAAATCTTGCGAATTAGCGCAACAATGGAAAGATGCTCCTCAACGTTACAAAATTGAGAATATGTCATTAATGAACTCAAAAGAAAGTGATTACTCTCCAAGTTTTAGCGATAAAAAATACAGAACTTTAGTGATAACTTCCCGCAGGGAAGGTGCTTTGGGATCGCAGGAAGTTAACTTAGGTTCAAACCACTCCGATCTTTACGAAACAAAATTAGATAAGAACGGTAAATGGTCAACTCCTGTATTATTACCTCCGGCTATATCTTCTCCGGTTAACGAAGGACAAGGTTGGGTAAGCAAAAAAGGCGATATGATCTTTTTTACACGTTGTCCTGAAGAAAAGAACAAACAAGTAAAATGCGGTTTATATATGGCTAAAAAGCAGGGTAGCACCTGGGGTGTTGCAACGCGTTTGCCATTTAATAATGATTCGATCCAATTTGGTCACCCAACTTTATCTGCTGATGGTAAATTTTTATATTTTGCTTCACGTATGAGCGGAGGATATGGCGGAATTGATATATGGAGATGTACATTCGATGCGAAAGCAAACGTATGGGGACAACCAACAAATGCTGGCCCTGCTGTTAATACAGAAGGAGATGAAATGTATCCAACAATTTCAGATGATGGTAAAAAATTATATTTTTCATCAAACTACCACCCGGGAATGGGAGGTTTAGATATTTTTGTTGCAGAAGCTGGTGCTGATGGCAAATTCTCTAAAGCTGTAGAGAACTTAAAATATCCTATCAACTCTTCATATGATGATTTTGGTATCATTTACGAAGGAAAAAAACAACGTGGTTATTTAACTTCTAACCGTGAAGGCGGAAAAGGAAGTGATGATATCTGGAGCTTTAATTTACCACCTTTAAATTATAACATTAAAGGTATGGCAATGAGCAAAGGTGATGACAGAACGGGTGCCGGAAGAGGTGAAGCAGTTGAATTAGTAAAAGTAAAAATTGTTGGTAGCGATGGTTCTATTAACGAATTCACAACACCAAAAGATGGTAACTACACTTTTAAATTAAAAGAAAAAACTACTTATACACTTTCAACTTCAACTGATAAAACAACTAAATCTGCCTCATTTACAAAAGGTTATTTAGCGTCTAAAGACCAACGTGTTGTAACCACAGTTGGTTTAGATAAATCAAAAGATTTTATTGCAGATTTTGAATTAGCTCCGGTTGTTCCTTTTATCCGTATGCCACAAATTCTATATGCTTTAGGTAGCGCTGAGTTACTTCCTGAATCAAAAGATTCATTACAGTTCTTATACCAAACGTTAGTGGATAATCCGTCAACTGTTGTTGAGTTAAACTCACACACTGATAGCCGTGGTGATGCTGCTAAAAACCAAAAACTTTCTCAAGACCGTGCTCAATCTTGTGTTGATTATTTAGTGAATGAAAAGAAAATTAACCCTGCTCGTTTACAAGCTAAAGGTTACGGTAAAACTCAATTATTAATTGGTGATGATGTTATTGCTAAAGCAAAGACTAAACAAGAAAAAGAAGCATTACACGCTTTAAACCGTAGAACCGCTTTCCGTATCTTAAATTGGGATTTTGTTGATCCAAACGCTCCTAAAACACCAACTAAAACAAATATTAAAAAAGGTGGAGATGAAGAAGATGAAGATGAAGAATAATCTTTGTTCTTAAATCATATTAAAGGCTGCAATATTTGTAGCCTTTTTTTTTGGAGTAATACTTACCTTTAAATTATAAGTAATTGAATTGGAAAATTTTGTAGTTTATAGATCAAGTGCAGGAAGCGGGAAAACATTTACGCTTGTAAAAGAATATTTACGTTTATCGCTATCTGATCCAAAAAAATTAAACAGCAATTACAAGCGCATATTGGCGGTTACCTTCACCAATAAAGCAGCTGCAGAAATGAAACAACGCATCCTGGATGCGCTGGATCAAATTGCAAATAAAGCCCAGCTACCTTTTATAGGCCAACTGCTATGCGAAGAAATAAAAATTAAGCCTGAAGAATTAAAACAAAGATCTGGAATCGTATTAAGCCAGATCTTACACCACTATTCCGATTTTTCTATTGGTACTATTGACAGTTTCACGCACAAAATTGTAAAGACCTTTGCACACGACCTTAAACTTCCGGTAAATTTTAACCTTGAAATGGATGTGGAAGGCTTTTACGATAAAGTAATTTCAACACTCTTCAATCAAATTGGTGAAGACGAATATGTAAGCAAATTATTAAAAGAATTTGTTTTAAATAAAGCAGAAGAAAATAGCAGCTGGGATCCTGAAAAAGCAATTAAAGAATTTGCAAAACTTTTACAAAAAGAAAACTCCGACAGCTATTTACAAAAATTAAAACACTTTAGTCCGCATGAACTGGAAGAAATAAGAAAAGAACTGTTTGCATACATAAACTATTACAACTCACATTTAAAAACTGAAGGACAAAAAGCGGTTGATCTTATTTCTAAAAATGGTTTAAGTGATAATGATTTTACATATAAAGCCGCCGGACCACAAAGTTTTTTTAAAAAATGTATTAGCCAAAGTGTAGATATTGAAAATACAGTTAAAGGTAGAACCATTGATGCAATTGCAAAAAATGTGTGGGCCAATAAAGAAACGCAAAACAAAAATAAAGTAGAAGAAATTAGTTCTCAATTAACTTCCATTGCAAAGAACTTAATTGATTTTATAAAAGAAAATAATTCTTATTACAGTTTATGCAAATTATTAAGTACACAAATTTATCCACTACTCCTTTTAAAGAAAATAGAAGAGATCAGTAACGATAAAAAACAGGAAGAACGCCTGGTATTTATTAGCGAGTTCAATAAAAATATATTCGATTTAATTAACAATGAACCTACGCCCTTTATTTATGAACGATTAGGAGAAAAATACCAGCACTATTTATTAGATGAGTTTCAGGACACAAGCAGCCTGCAGTGGCATAATATATTACCGCTTATTGATAACTCTTTATCTAACGGCTGGTTTAATTTAATTGTTGGCGATGGCAAACAAAGTATTTATCGCTGGCGAAATGCCAATGTAAAACAATTCATCGATCTGCCTCAAATAGAAAATGCAACAGATAATTTTTTGGTTGAAGAAAGAGGCGATACCCTGAACCGGAATTTTAAAGAGAATTTATTAAACACCAATTTTAGAAGTCTTTCAACGATCATTAACTTTAATAACGACATTTTTAATAAATTAAGTAACGACCTTTTAACTGAGGCGCATAAAAAAATATATAAAGACCAACGTCAGGAGGTAAAACATACAGGAGCGGGATTTATAACAATAAATACCGGCAAAGTAAGCCGTGAGGAACTGGATGAACTTAATTTTAGCCTTATTAAAACCCAGATCCACCATGCTTTAAACTCAAAATTTGAATATAAAGACATTTGCATTATTGTCCGTAAGAATACACATGGTAACAGCATTGCTAATTTTTTAATGGAGAACCAAATACCAATTGTTTCATCCGATTCTTTATTACTAAAAAACAACCTGGAGATAAATACGGTTATCAGTTATTTAAACTATCTGTCAAATAACCAGGATAAAGTAAGTGCTGCTGCCGTTATTAATTATTTACAACAAACACAACAGATATCTAATAAAGAATTTACAAACGGCGCACAAAAACTCGCAAAGAACATTTCGTTGTTTGAAGTATTAAAAAGTTTTAATGTTAAACTGCCAGATGAAAATCTTTCATTAAATAATCTTTTCGATCATTGTTTAATAATTATTAATGCACTTTCTTTAAACAATAACGGTTATCCTTATATCCGCTTTTTTTTAGATGAAGTAAATGAATATCTT
>JAUXSA010000036.1 GCA_030681615.1 Bacteroidota bacterium | reverse complement strand
AATAATGGGCAATTAAAACAATTTTACGATTATTTAAATGTAAAATTGGTTATTCTTCAATTTGGCGGTAATGCAACGCCTTCAATTAAAGATGAGAAAACGGCAATTAATTATGCAAGTTATTTACGCTCTCAAATTAATATTGTAAAAAAAGCGGCACCTAATGCCAGTATTTTATTTATTGGTCCTGCCGATATGAGTATTAAGAAGGGTACCGAATACGAAACGTATCCTTTCCTGGAAACAACGCGTAATGAAATAAAAAAGGTAGTATTGGAAAGCGGTTGCGCTTTTTTTGATATGTACGATTGTATGGGCGGCAAAAATTCAATGGCAGGGTGGGTAGACCAAAAATTGGCTGCAACAGACTATATTCATTTTAGTCCACAAGGCGCAAGAAAAATAGCCACTTTATTATACTCGGCTTTAATTAATGATTATAATGCTTATCTAAAAACAAAGAAGTGAGAAATTTAAGTTCTATATATAGTTTCAAAATTAAATTGCTTGTAATTTTTTGTTTTGGAACAGCAAGTTTTTTTCAGGCTCAGGAATCTGCTGTTCCTACGTACACCTTCATGAAAATGGAGTACAATCATTTATATTTTTCGAAAGACAGTTCCAACTTCTTGAAACTATATAAAAAATTAGACGATCTTAAATTAAAAAAAATAAGCAGGGTAGGCGTGGCACACTTTGGCGGTTCGCACGTGCAGGCAGGCACATGGAGTAGCACCTTTGTAAATAATTTGCAGAACGAGTTTAAAACAGTTGGTGGTGGTTATTTTGTATTCCCATACAAGATCGCAAAAACCAACGGACAGTCTTTTGCTACAACATTTTCAAACGGTAACTGGAAAAGGTTTAGGGCAATTGGTAAAGATTTTTTTGTGCCATTAGGTATGAGTGCTTTAAGTATCTCAACCCGCGATAGTGTAACAAATTTTGGCGTAGCCCTTACAAAAAAAGCCGTGTGTAGAAGTTTTAGTTCTATTAAAGTGTATCATAATTTTACGGAGGGTTTTGAATTTAGATTAGATAGTTTACATAATTTCACGCCAATAAGAACAGATTTTAAAGAATTTGGTTACACACTTTTTAATTTTGAATTACCAATAGACTCTGTCAATTTTAAATTAGTTCGTAAAGATACGGTGCATTCTGATTTTGTTTTGTTTGGTTTTAGTTTGGATAATGATCTGCAATCTGGATTTTATTTTGCCGGCCTTGGGGCTAATGGTGCAGCGAGTGGCTCTTTTTTAAAATGTACCGATCTTTCATCTCAATTCACAAGTTTAAACGCTGACCTGGTTATTATTTCTTTGGGTGTAAATGATACCCAGGCAAAAGATTTTCAAAAGGGTGTGTATATAGAAAATTACGATAGCTTAATTATGGTAATAAAAAAAGCTAATCCAAACGCTGCTATTATTTTAACCACCACCACGGATAATTTTATTCGGCGCAAAACTTCCAATAAACGAACTGTAATAGCAAAAGATGCTATGTTTGAATTAATGGAAAAACATAATATTGCCATTTGGGATCTATTTTCATTAATGGGGGGGTACAAATCGATGATGAAATGGCAAAAGGCAGGTCTGGCAGGAAAAGACCGCGTTCACTTTTCGCCCAAAGGCTATATTTTTCTGGGAAATTTAATGTACGAAGCATTTTATAAATCCTATTTAAACAATCAAAAAAAAGTTAACTGATCGATATTCTACATAATTTAATTGCTTATTCGCAGGATAAACCTTTGCTTTTTACTCAATTATTCTTTTGGGCTTTTTTTTCAATTGTTCTTTTAATTTATTCGGTTGTTTATAAAGTAAATAAAGTGCGTACAGCTTATTTGCTGGCTGTTAGCTTGTTCTTTTATTTTAAGACCAGTGGTGTATTTGTTGTTTTACTTTTATTTACAATTTGCAGCGATTATTATTGGGGAGGTCAAATAAATAAAACAACCTCCGCTCTTAAACGAAAATTATTTTTAACCGTTAGTGTTATTTTAAATTTAACACTTTTGTGTTATTTTAAATACGCTTATTTTTTTGTTGACAGTTATAATCAGATTGCAGACGAACACTTAAAATTCTTTAATCATTTTGCGCAATTCTCAAACACCTATTTTTCTACTGGTTTTAGTGTAGATAAATTATTGCTGCCGGTGGGCGTTTCCTTTTTTACCTTTCAATCCCTTTCGTATACGATCGATCTTTATCGGGATAAAATAAAACCGGTTAACAGTATTTTTGATTACGGTTTCTTTGTTTGTTTTTTTCCCCACCTTGTAGCCGGCCCTATAGTAAAGGCACATGACTTTGTTCATCAGATCTATCAGCCTTATAAAGTTACAAAATTTGAATTTGGCATGGCGGCCTTTTGGATCATAAATGGTTTTTGTAAAAAAATTGTGGCCGATTATTTAGCCGTTAATTTCATAGACAGGATCTTTGACAGTCCAACTTATTATAGTGGTATCGAAATGGTGTTTGGCATCTTTGGATATTCATTACAGATCTATATGGATTTTAGCGGTTATACCGATATGGCCATTGGTTTAGCATTGATATTAGGTTACCGGTTAAAAACAAACTTTAATTCACCATATAAAGCAACCAGTACAAGTGAATTTTGGAAACGTTGGCATATTTCTTTATCTACCTGGTTGCAGGAGTATCTGTATATCCCTTTAGGAGGCAACAGAAAAGGAACTATTGGTTCTTATATTGCCATTTCGATACTGGCTTTGTTTATGGTGTTGTTAAGCGGCAAGCTTTGGTTGGTTCTGGTTTTAATGTTACTGGCTGTTCTTTTATTGATCCTGGCTTATTTCTTCCCTAAAATTAAAAGCAGCTTAAACACCAATATTAATTTGATGGTTACCATGTTGCTTGGCGGCCTTTGGCATGGCAGCAGCTGGTTGTTTTTGATCTGGGGAGGATTGAACGGATTGGGATTGATCATTCATAAGCAATGGAAAAAAATATCTCCATTTAAAAATGCCGATCACGTGGGATATAAAATTGCCTGTGTGCTAATAACCTTAACATTTATAAGCTTTACCCGTATTTTTTTTAGAAGCAGCAGTTTGCAAACCGTTGATACTATCTTTTACAGGATGGGTAATCATTTTGGATTAGATCTTATTTTCCAGGTTATTTATGGCTATCGTGCAGTTTTTGCTTTAATGCTTATTGGGTATTTGATCCACTGGATACCTGAAAGGCATAAAGAGATCTATCGTAACTGGTTTGCGCGACAGTCTTATTATTCAATAGGAGCAATGATTATATTTGCTGTTTTTATGATGTACCAGTTAATGAGTGGCGAAATGCAACCCTTTATTTATTTTCAGTTTTAGGTGGAAGGCAGCAAAAATATTTACTTTAAAGGATTGAACGGTTTACGTTTTTTTGCTGCCTTTGCGGTTATTATCACGCATATTGAGTTGATCAAGGATCAAATGCATTGTCCTAACCTATACTATACCAGTAAAATGATCTTTGAATTGGGCGGCCTTGGTGTAGTGTTCTTTTTTGTTTTAAGTGGTTTTTTAATTACGTATTTGCTTCTAAAAGAAAAAGAACTAACAGATACAATTAATGTAAAAAAATTCTATATAAGAAGGGTCTTACGCATCTGGCCACTTTATTTTTTAATTGTTATTCTTGGTTTTTTTGTGTTACCGCATTTTCATTTTATGGAGATATCTTTTTTTGCTAAGTATAATGCACACCTTTCTGTTTTTAACCTGGTTTTGTTTTTAGTAATGTTGCCAAACCTGGCCTTTGCAATTTTTAAACCATTACCGCATATCGGGCAATTGTGGAGCATTGGTGTAGAGGAACAATTCTATTTATTGTGGCCTTGGGTAGTAAAAAA
>JAUXSA010000161.1 GCA_030681615.1 Bacteroidota bacterium | reverse complement strand
TTCGATAGCTGTGTTCTCAACACTTGGCGGTGAATTTATACCCGAATTGCCAGAAGGAGATTTTGCAGTTGAAACGAGAGTATTGGCAGGGAGCAGTATTTATACAACTGCTGACGCTTGTATGAAAGCGGCACATATTCTCAAAAAGAAATTTCCAGAAGTGGAAAAAGTAATTGGTAAGGTTGGTAGTGGTGAAATTCCAACCGATCCAATGCCAACGGATGCAGCAGACATTATGATAATATTGAAAGACAAGAGCGAATGGACATCGGCAGAATCCTGGGACGAGCTTTCTGAAAAAATGAGTACCGCACTAAAAGACATTCCGGGCGTGACCTATAGTTTTCAATACCCTGTTCAAATGCGATTCAATGAATTGATGACCGGAGCCAAGCAAGATGTGGTTTGTAAAATATTTGGAGAAAATTTAGACACCCTTTCAAAATATTCAAAATTACTTGGCAAAGTTGTGGAGAAAGTTGATGGAGCGCAGAACATTTATGTTGAGCCGTTAGACGGGCTCCCTCAACTCATTATCAACTACAAACGTAACCTTATTGCTCAATACGGTTTAACTATTTCTGACGTCAATAGAATTGTGAATACTGCGTTTGCAGGACAAAGCAGCGGTTTGGTGTTTGAAGATGAAAAACGTTTTGATTTAGTTGTTCGACTTGCAGGTGCAAATCGCAAAGAGTTGGATGACGTTCAAAATTTATTAATCCCAACCTTAAAGGGAACGCAAATTCCTTTATATCAGATAGCGGATGTTTCTATTAAAGAAAGTGTTAATCAAATTCAAAGAGATGATGCAAAACGAAGAATTATAGTGGGATTCAACGTTCAGGGAAGGGATGTGCTAAGTATTGTTACCGAATTGCAGGAAAAAATAGATGCAGAAATAAAATTGCCTTCAGGATATTATGTTACTTACGGCGGTGCATTTGAAAACTTGGTTGCCGCTAAGAAACGATTATCAATTGCGGTTCCTATTTCTTTACTCTTAATTTTCTTTTTACTCTATTTTGCGTTTAATTCCGTTAAGCAGGGATTACTTATATATTCTGCAATTCCGCTTTCTGCAATTGGAGGAATCTTCTTTTTGGCTTTACGAGGAATGCCATTTAGTATAAGTGCAGGGATAGGTTTTATCGCATTGTTTGGGGTGGCAGTTTTAAATGGTATCGTATTGATTTCCGAATACAACAGAATTAAAAAAGGTGGTGGAACAGATACAAAACAAATTGTTTTACAGGGAACAAAACACCGTTTGCGACCAGTTCTTATGACAGCTTTAGTTGCCTCACTTGGTTTTTTACCAATGGCATTAAGTAATGGCTCAGGCTCTGAAGTGCAGCGACCATTAGCAACTGTTGTAATTGGCGGCTTACTCATTGCGACTTTGCTCACACTTTTTGTTTTGCCGGTACTCTACGTTGTGTTTGAAAGATTTGGAAATAGAAAATCGGGAGGTATAAATGCGAAAATTATTGCACCAATGGTGCTGTTATTCTTACTCCCGTTTCAAAAAGCAAATGCACAAACGGAAATCACTTTGCAAAGTGCAATTTATACGGCTTTTAAAAACAATTTGAAGGTGAAGAATGAAAAACTAAATGCTGAGTATCAAAAGAAATTGAGATCTGCCGCTGTGGATATTCCACAAACAAATCTTATAGGTGAATATGGACAATTCAATAGTATTTACAAGGACACAAAGTTTGGAGTTTCTCAATCTTTTAGCTTTCCTACCGTATATGCAAAACAAAGATCATTGCAAAATGAAACCTATAAAAACAGCGTATTAAATATTGCTGTTAAAGAAGCGGAATTAAAAAAGCAAGTGAGTAACGTCTTTTACTTATTGGTTTACTTAAAACAAAAGCAAATGACCTTGGTAAGAATCGATAGCATTTACGCTTCCTTTTTAGAAAAGGCGACATTGCGGTTTGCTAAGGGTGAAACGAACATTCTTGAAAAAACAACCGCTGAAACCCAACGAGGGCAAATTGCTGTGCAATTAAATCAACTCAAAACCGACATTGAGGTTTTTAAATTGCAGTTTCAGTTGCTCTTAAATACAACGACCGCTGTCATTCCTTCTAATGAAAGTTCGAAAATGATTTACACGGCTTCACTTGATACGACAGCGATCAGTAAAAATTCAACAATTCAAGTATTGCGACAGCAAAAAAATATTTCGGTTATTAATACGCAATTGGAAAGATCGAAATTATTACCCAACATAAATTTTTGTTATAACAATCAAAGCATTCAGGGGGTCGGCTCAGATAATGTTTTCTATTCTAAGTCATTTCGCTTTAATTCCGTGCAGTTTGGAATTGGAGTCCCATTATTTTTTGGTTCGCAAAAAGCAAAAATTAATTCATCCAAAACGTTGGAACTAATTAACGAAAACAATTACCAATTGGGATTACAAACGCTTAAGGTGGAATATCAATCGGCCTTTAAGCAATATCAAGCCCAACTGCAAACAGTGAAGTATTTTGAAGATACAGCCCTTCAAAATGCAAATACAATTACAAAAACTGCTAATCAACAGTTTGCTAATGGGGATATAAATTATTTAGAATGGACTATGCTCATCAATAATGCCGTAGCCATTCAAAGTGATTATGCCGATGCTCTCAAAAATCTGAATCTTTCAATCATTCAACTTAATTATTTAACCTCTAAATAACCTCCAACAATGAAAAAGTATATCACTATAATCATAGCTTACATAATGCTTACCGCCTGCGGCAGTAAACAAACTAATACGGAGACAACTACCGAAACTTTGAGCGAAGCAACAGTTGAATTTACAGAGGCGCAATTTAAGAATTCGGAAATCAAAACAGGGAAAATCGAGCAACGGAGTATTTCTTCATTGCTTAAAGTGAATGGGAAAATAGAAGTTCCACCACAAAATATGGTTTCCGTTAGCGTTCCAATGGGCGGATATTTAAAATCGACCAAACTCTTGGAGGGTATGCACGTTAGTGTTGGTGAGGTAATTGCTACAATGGAAGATCAGCAGTACATTCAATTGCAACAAGATTATTTGACAGCAAAGGCTCATTTATCGTCAACAGAAAAAGAATTTAATAGGCAGAAAGAACTGAATCAGAGTAAAGCAAGCAGCGATAAGCTCTTTGAAAGTACGCAAGCCGAATACATATCACAAAAAATCCTTGTAAAATCTTTATCTGAAAAACTAAAACTTATTGGAATTAATCCTGACAACCTAAATGAAAACAATATTTCAAGAAATATTAATATTTATTCACCGATTAATGGTTTTGTTTCCCAAGTAAAAATGAACATCGGAAAATATGCTGCGCCAACTGATATACTGTTTGAATTGGTAAACCCTGCCGACATTCATTTGGCGTTAACTGTTTTTGAGAAAGATTTGGACAAGCTTTCCATCGGACAGAAGATATTTGCTTATAATAACACAAATCCCGCTAAAAAATATATTTGCGAGATACTGTTAATTGGCAAAGATATTTCGCCCGAAAGAGCAGTAACGGTTCATTGTCATTTTGAGCAATACGACAAATCCCTAATCCCCGGTATGTACATGAATGCAGAGGTTGAAGTTTCAACAAACAAAGCTTTTGTCATTCCTAACGATGGATTAGTGCGCTTTGAAGGAAAACAGTATGTTTATATAGAGGTTGACAAGAGAAAATTTGAAATGCAGGAGATAAACACTCAGAATACCGAGAATGGTTATACTCAAATCACTTTTGCTGACAACTCAGAGATGAGCGGCAAAACTTTTGTGATCAGAGGAGCTTATACAATACTAATGAAGATGAAGAATACTGAGGAAGAATAGTTTTTTATAGAGATTATGGGCGAAGGCTTGGTGTCTTTTTATTTTGATAAGAAACTTTTTCAAAGTCAGGTTCTCCTGCCCACCATATTTACCTAAAATCATAAAACCATGAAATCAAGAAAAACAAATCTAATCAGCATTATGATTGTTGCAACAGTAATGCTATTCGCATCTTGTAAAAAAGAAGGTACAGGAGGTAAATCAAGCATCAAAGGGGGTGTTAAACACCACTCGGCCATAATTGCTAATGCAGTTGTCTATATAAAATACGGAGCAAAAGATTTTCCTGGTGCTGATGTATCCAAGTATGATGCAAATGTAACGTGCGATGCTAACGGTAACTATGAAATTAAAGAACTGCGTAAAGGAGATTACTACCTTTATGGAGTCGGATACGATTCAGGTATTTCTGTTAACGTTTATGGTGGTTTGTCGGCAAAACTTCGCAATAGCGAATCGATTAACTTAGATATAGCCGTTGTTGAATAACAACCATTAGTCTTAGTGCAATAACCGTTAGTCTAAAATCATAATAGCCGTCTCTTATTAGAGTAAATTTAACTAATGTCGATTTCAAAAGAAGATATTATTCTGTTTATACTTAAGCATGATCCTTTGCTAATGAGAGAGGAATTAGAAAAGTTGAGTTTGACCGATTTGATAATCATAAAAACTAGAATAGAAATTGCATTGTCAAGTAAATAAACCAATTTTTCTGAAACACTAAACTAAAAAGTCTCAAAGCGCTTTAGTCTATTTTATTTCCACCCACCCCCCAAAGCCTGATATAAACCTATCATTGCATTTAGTTGTTGTTGTTTGGTTTCAATCAATTCAAATTTCGATTCTAAAGCATCCCGTTGTGTTAACAGAACTTCCATATAATCTGCTCTGGCCGATTTAAACAATCCTGTTGAAATTTCTATTGACTGGGTAAGTGCTTCAACCTGTTTTGTTTTCAGATCATAACTTTTTTCGAGGTTACTGATGTTTGACATCTGATTCGTCACTTCAATGTAAGCATTCAATATCGTACGTTCGTAATTATAAACTGCTTGCACTTGTCTAGAATTGGCGGAATAGAACGCAGCCTTTATCGCATTTCTATTAATTAAGGGCGCCACCAATTCTCCCGCCAAGGAAAACATTAACGATTGAGGAGTTTGAATTAAAAATTTAGGATTGAATGCTTGGTAGCCTGCGCCGGCCTTGATCATAAATGATGGATAAAATTCAGCCTTCGCGACTTTAATATCTAATTTAGCTGCTAATAATGATTGCTCCGCTTGTTTGATGTCAGGGCGGTTCGCTAACAGTTGAGAAGGAATTCCCGCATGAATAGTATCCGGAATTAAATTAACAAAGCCTTTAGAATTACGCTTAACCTGTTGAGGAAATCTTCCAACAAGAAAATTGATCTTGTTTTCAGTTACTGTTATTTGCTGCATTAAATAATATTGTAAACTTTGATTTTTAAATAATTCCGCTTCAAATTTACGAACTGCCAATTCTGTAACCCTTGCTGCGACTTTCTCAAGCTTCACAATTTCTAAAGCGTTTTGCTGAATCTCAATATTCTTCTTTAAAAATTCCAATTGATTATCTAAGGCCATTAATTCATAATAAGAATTTGCTATCTCTGAAATAAGCTTCGTCACCATAAAGTTTTTTCCTTCTACTGTAGAAAAATATCTATTCAATGCAGCTTTTTTAGAGTTACGGAGTTTTTTCCAGATGTCAATTTCCCATGAAGCGGTAAGACCAAACCTATAATTTGGTAAAGGTTCTGGAAATTCTTTTCCTGGCATAATTTCCGTGTTAGCATCATTGGCTCCCTGACTTGTATATCTTCCTACTTTATCGATGCCCGCATCAGCACCGGCTCCCACAAAAGGCAAGTATGCACCTTTTCTTGCCCTTACTTCATTTTGCGCAATGTATATTTCCTGTAAAGTAATATTCAGTTCCTGATTTTTATTAAGCGCGGATTCGATGAGCGCTACCAGATTAGAATCTTTGAAAAATATTTTCCATTTTATTTTCGCTGTGTTCAATGTATCTTTCGAATCACTAAAAGTGGAAGGAACTACTTTACTCTCCGCTTTCTGAAGCCATGCAGGCACACTACAGCCTGTAAAAAGAGAAACAAGAATTATCCCTAAATATTTAATGACGATATTTTTATTTATTGTCTTCATTGTTTTCATTTTCTTGTGTTTGTGGAAAACTGTCTATTTGATGAACAATGTCTTCTGTTAAAGGACTATCATCTTCATTCTTTATAAGTTTGCGGCCTTCTGCCATTGAAGCGAAAATGTAATACAATCCGGGGATGATAATCACACCGAATATAGTTCCGAACAACATACCGCCTAAAGCAGAAGAACCAATGGTACGGTTACCGATTGCGCCGGCTCCATGAGCAAGCACTAACGGAATCAATCCTGCAATAAACGCAAAGGATGTCATTAAGATAGGACGGAAACGAACTTTAGCGCCTTCAATGGCAGCTTGTAAAATAGTTGCACCTTCACGGTGTTTTTGTACAGCGAACTCAACGATCAATACTGCGTTCTTTCCGAGCAAACCGACAAGCATTACCATTCCTACCTGCGCATATATATCATTGGCCAACCCCATACATTTGATAAGTAGAAATGAACCGAATACACCCGCAGGCAGAGAAAAGATAACTGCTAACGGAATAATGAAACTTTCATATTGTGCTGCTAAAATAAAATACACAAATATTAATACTATTATAAAAATGTAAATCGCTTCATTACCACGGCGTGTTTCATCAAACGATAAAGCAGCCCAATCAATATCAAATCCGTTCGGTAAAGTTTTAGCAACCTCCTTAACTGCATCAATAGCCTCGCCGCTGCTAAAGCCGCTTGCAGGGCCACCTCTGATGGCGGCGGTGTTATACATATTGTAACGATTAATCTCGTTGGCACCTTGTTTCTTTTTTATTTTCATGAATGCAGAGAACGGGACCATTTCGTCGCGGTTGTTCTTTACATATAGATTCATGATATCGGTTGGCAATTTTCGGTATTCAGGAGCAGCCTGGACAAACACTTTAAAGAAACGCTGGTATTTAATGAAACCAAGTTCATAAGTACTTCCTACAAAAATTGATAATGTGTTCATGGCATTTCCGATGGTGACACCTTTTTGCATGGCGGCTTGGTTATCTATCTCAATTTCGTATTGGGGATAATTTGCGCTGAAGAATGTGAACAATCCTGTTAACTCTTTGCGTTCTTTTAATTTACCCATGAACTCATTGGTTACTTTTTCCAGTTGATTCAGGTCGCCTGTATTTGTTTTATCGAGCAATTGCAAAGCAAAACCACCCGCAGCACCAAATCCGGGAACGGCAGGCGGATCAAAGAACTCAATCGTTGCTCCCGGAATTGATTTGGCTTTTTGTTCCAGTTCTTCAATAATCTCCGTAACTGTATGTTTCCGTTCCTTCCAAGGTTTTAAATTGATTAAACATGTGCCTGCGTTCGATCCCCTTCCTTCTGTTAATACTTCATAACCTGCAATGGAAGAAACTGATTGGATTCCGTCAACTGTATTAATAAGCTCAACTAATTTATTTGAGAGATCATTTGTTCTTTCTAATGTTGAGCCCGGAGGTGTTTGAATGATCGCATATAACATCCCCTGATCTTCGCTCGGAATAAACCCGGATGGTAAATTATTACTGAGTCCGATTATTCCTAAAATAAACAACACTGATAAAATCCCAGTCAATAATTTTCTATGTGCGATTTTGCGTAACAGGTTAACATATCTTCCTGTTAATTTTTCAAAGGCTCTGTTAAAACTATCCATCGCTTTTGTGAGCAATGTTTTCTTTTTCTCTTTTCCGTGATTGTTCTTTAAGATCATCGCGCATAGTACAGGAGTTACAGTTAGTGCAACAATACCTGAGAGAATAATGGACGACGCCATGGTAATGGAAAATTGTCTGTAAAATGTTCCTACCGGGCCGGTCATGAAAGAAACAGGAATGAACACCGATACCATTACTAAAGTGATTGCGATAACGGCACCACTGATCTCACTAATCACTTTCCTCACAGCATTGTAAGGAGAAAGATTTTCCAATTCCATTTTTGAATGCACGGCCTCGACGACGACTATCGCGTTATCAACCACAATACCAATAGCGAGTACTAAAGAGAAAAGTGTAACCATGTTAATACTTAATCCGAAAATCTGCATGAAGAAAAATGCACCGATGAGTGACACGGGTACTGCTAATGTAGGGATCAAAGTAGAACGCCAATCTCCGAGAAAAACAAATACGACAAGTGCCACTAATATAAAAGCATCTCTCAACGTGTGGATTACATTTTCAATAGACGCATCCAGAAAAGTAGAAACATCATAACTGATCTCATATTCCATTCCCGGCGGAAAAGACTTTTTCAGCTCTTCCAATTTTACCTTCACGTTCTTTATCACTTCAGTTGCGTTACTGCCATAAGTTTGTTTCAGAACTAAAGCGGCGGAAGGATGGCCATTCATGCTCGAATAGATATCATAATATTCACTTCCTAATGAAACTGTGGCCACATCTTTTAACCGGAGGTTCTCACCATTTGCGTTTGCACGGATAATTACATCCTCGTATTGTTTTGGTTCATTAAAACGATCGGTGTATGTTAACACATATTCAAGTGCCTCTGCTTGTTTACTATCGCCTCGTCCTATTCGTCCTGGTTTACCGATGATGCTTTGATCATTCAAAGCTTCCATTACTTCATCAGGCGAAACATTGTATGCGCGCATACGATCAGGGTTTAACCAAATACGCATAGCATATTGGCGGCTTCCCAATATTCTAACTTGTCCGATACCATTGATACGCTGTAATTCAGGAACCATGTTCACCCCGGCGTAATTAAAAAGGTATTTCATGTTTGCATTCTTATCCTTACTGTATAAATTAACGTACATAAGCATACTTGGAATTACCGGTGTAATTACAACTCCTTCGCGCTGCACCAGTATCGGTAACCGGTTTGTTACCTGTTGAACACGATTTGAAACTTGTACCAATGCCTGATTTATATCTGTTCCCGGATCAAACACCACTTGAATATTTGCTTCACCCGCACTTGTGGCGTCTGAGGTCATATATCGCATTCCCCAAGCACCGTTAATAGATTGTTCTAACGGAATGATTACTGATTCGGCTAAAGATTTAGCACTGGCACCGGGATATGATGCGCTCACCATTACAACTGGAGGCGCCACCTCCGGAAATTGCGATGTAGGTAATGTTTTAATTGCCAGCCCACCTATAAATAAAATTACAAGTGATATAACAATAGCCAGTACAGGCCTTTGAATGAATTTATTGAACATGTTTTTCTTTTTAAATTGTTATACTACTCAACATACACTTTTAATTTCGGCAGTACCGATTTGGGATCTTCATAATTATAAATGATCTTCTCATTGTCTTTAACTTTTCGTATTCCTTCAAGAAGTATTTTTTCTCCTTCTTTTAAACCATCTTTGATGATATACAGATCAGGCATTTCAGAAGCGATGATGATCTCACGTGAATGAACCACGTCGTTATTATCTACTACAAAAACATATTTCTTTTCCAAAACTTCATAGGTTGCTTTTTGAGGAATGATGATCGCATTATTAAGAGGAATGCCCATTTGTATATTGCCGGTTTCCCCATGTCTTAAAAGTCTTTCTGGATTTCTGAATGTGGCTCTGAAAGCGATGTTACCTGTTTCATTATTAAAATCCGCTTCGATCGCTGTTACCTTGCCGGAGTATTTGAAGAGCTGATTGTTGGCCATTAATAAATTTACTTTTTGTAAATTTTCTTCGGTGACTTGAGTTTTATAATTTAAGTACTCCAATTCCGGAACATTAAAATACACCCACATCTCGCTATTGTCAGATAAAGTGCTTAGCAGGTCACCTTCATTAACAAGACTTCCTAACCTAACCTGAAAATGATCCATGATGCCATTAAACGGCGCCCTGATTTCGGTGAATTGAAGATGAATTTGAGCTAATGATAATTCAGCTTTGGCTTTATCTAATTTCGCTTTTACCATAGCAAGTTCATTTGGTGACACCACGTTTTTTTCAGAGAGTTGTTTGGTATTTTGATATTCAATCTCAACAAAATCAGCTTCCGCCTGCGCTTTCTGAAGTTCAGCGTTGTATATCAACGGCATGATCTTGAACATCAGGTCGCCTTTTTTTACAGACTGCCCTTCATCAACATAAATTTTTTCGAGGTAACCTTTTTCCAATGCTCGTAATTCGATGTGTTGGATGGCGTGGATTTGGCAGACATAATCCCTTGTAATTAGTGTGTCTTTTTTCAGGGAACTGGTCACCAAAAATTTAACTTCTTCTTCCTTTTCTTCTTTATGTGAAGTGCAGCCGGCGTTGCATAACAAAACGCATAAGCTAATAAAAATGAGATTATTTCTCATGGTAATTTTCTTTAAATGATAAGATGATGATTTTTGAAAGGCAGAGGTATTCCTATGCCAATTTTGTTAGCGTAATGCTAATAGACTCAGAAGAGAATAAAATGGAGATTGTACTAATTGAATTCCCCTCTAAGGAAAATTTATCAGATTCTGAAAACACCAAATTCAAGACGGCGCTGAGACGAATTGCAAGCGAAATGCTTGTTGGATGGGGTAATTGCTTTAAAATGATTTCCAATACTACATACTGTAAGACCACAGAAAGACTCTAATAAAATAGGAGTGAAAGATTTATGTTCGTTCTCATCATCAGGATCTTCTTCAGAGATAACAACATCGGTATATATAGACTTAGAATTTTTTAAAGGAGCGACATGGACTATCCCTTTCTTCGATACAGAAGTTAGATAAGCACTTGCAAGAGCATTGCTTTCATTTGAAGAAGAAACAAAACTAAGACTAAGAGAAAAAAGGCGAAATAGAAATGCCACACAAATAATTATGGCAATATTTATCTTAAGACCTTTAAACATGAGAATTGATTAAGTACTCAAAAGTAGTACTTATCTTAGTACAATAAAAGTATTTTGTTAAAATTAACAGTGGTTAGAAGTAAGAATTACTCTCGTGTAACTATTTGAAAGCTGGAAAGTTAAAAAAAACTCATTTCGTGTTGTTGTAAATCGTATTTTTAACCGACTATATATTTTGAAACGTACGATTTCTATATTATTACTAAGTATATTCCTATTCGGGCTATTCGGATATTTTCCATTATTCAAATATGCTCAGTTAAGCATACGAAAGGAAATGAAAACCTTTTTGAAGAAAGGAGTGCCTGAAAACGAATTACACGTCATAAAGTTTCCCGTTAATAAGTTAAGTGAAATCGAATGGACAAAAGAAGGTAAGGAATTCAGGCACAAAGGATCGATGTATGATGTTGTTAAATTTGAAACTGAAAAAGATTCAATAAGCTATTACTGCGTGAACGACGTGCAGGAAACTATGCTGTTTGCACACCTTGAAGAAATAATAAACCAGCAAATTGACAACGACAAGTCACCGGCGGGTAGGGCAGCTAAATTTTTATTCAAAATCTTTAACTCATTGAATTATTTCCACACCGAAAATTTTACTTTTAATCCTAATAGCAGTTCCTTCATCCCAACATTTGTATATGGTCGGGTGAACTCTTTTATCTTTCTTGAAGTTCCAACCCCACCGCCGGATTTTCTTGCTTAATTCAATTTCTTTTTTATTGGCGATTCATAGAAGTTTTGCTGTTTAATGCATTGTTGTATGCTATTTCATTCTTTGAAAAGCACATGATGGCGTTCCAGTAACTATGTAATATGATCGTTCTATTTATAAAAATTTAAATCAAATTAATTATAGCAAAAATGAAAAAAATATTATTTACGTCATTGCTTATAATGACATATTGTGCCGAAGCACAAACTGACAGTACTCAAATTGACAGTACTCAAAAGTCAATTAATCTGAACGAAGTACAAATAACGGCTACTTCTGATAAAAACAAATCTGTTTTAAATCAACCGCTATCTATTGATAAACTTGATAATATTGAATTGAAACGAAACACAGGATTATTTCTGGACGATGCCATTAATACCAACGTGCCGGGGGTATTTATGACAAGACGAACTAATTCAGCAGGCCAGCAATTAAATATTCGTGGCTATGGGAACGGAATGGGTTTTAGAGGCGTTAGCAGTAATTTTGATTCGCAAGGATTAAAACTTTATCTCAACGGAATTCCTGTGACCGACGCCGAAGGAATAACTGTTATGGACGATATTGATTTTGGTTCTCTGAGCAACATTGAGATTAGCAAAGGGCCATCGGGAACACTTTATGGCCTCGCAATTGCCGGAGTGGTTAACCTGCAAACTCAAAAAGCAGAAAAAGATAAAATCACCGTAGGACAAGAGGTGATAGCAGGCAGCTATGGATTGTTAAGGACAACTACACGGTTAGCAATAGGCGGTGAAAATTCATCGGTACTGATAAATTATGGCCACCAGAATTTTGATGGCTTTATGGTTCACACCAAGTCTCAAAAAGATTTTGTGAATATGATGGGAGATTTTACCTTAAATAAAAAGCAGACGATAACTTCCTATCTTGGTTTCAGTGACAGCTACGATGAAAGGAACGGCGAGTTAACAAAAGAGCAGTATGATACACTTGATTATTCCGGAAATCCAAAATACATTGCTAATAATGCCCATTCCGGTGTGAGAACTTTCAGAGGAGGAATTGGTCATACCTACAGGTTTACAGAAAAAATATCAAACACAACAACTTTTTTTGGATCATCACAGAGTATTGATCAGAGTTCAGCAGGAGGTTGGACAGATAAGTTTCCGTTAAATTATGGTTTACGTTCTGTTTTTGAAAAACAATTCAGTTTTTCAGAAAACATTAAGCTCTCAGGAATCACCGGCATTGAGATGCAAAAAATGAATGCTTTGACCGTTGGTTACGCAATGTCTGCCGACAGTACTAATTTGGGCGGGTACAATATTATTACAAAGACAAACAGCGATCAGGCAACGACAAATTCGACCTATTCCTATTTTACTCAATGGACTTTGCAAATGCCAAAAGGATTCAGCTTAAATGCAGGGGTCGGAATCAGCAACATGAGTCTTAAATTGGAAGACAGGTTGTGGGGATTATCAAATAATCATCCTAATAACATGAAGCTTAAGGTTTACGAAACGCATTACAATAACCTTGTATCGCCAAATGTGGCCATCAATAAAAAAATCAGTAAGGTAGCTTCTGTTTATGCTTCATATTCTACTGCCTATAAAGCGCCTGTAAGTGGTAATATACTTATTTCAACTACCGGACAATTGAATACAGGCTTAAAACCTGAAAAAGGTACTCAGATTGAAATAGGAACGAAGGGAAGTTTTATGAATAACCGATTGTTTTATACCATTGCAGCATTCAACGCAAGGTTTGAAAATAAATTCACCAATGTGTCTGTGCAGAATCCCGGAAATACAGCTACACTATATTCGTACATTATTAATGGAGGAACCTTGAATAATAACGGGCTTGAGGTTTTGCTAAAATATAAAGTTATAGATTCCAAAGAGGGGTTTATTAAACTTTTGCAGTCATTTGCAAACCTCACCTATTCAGATTTCAAATACGATAATTTTCAGTTTCAGAAAGTTGGAAAAAACTCCGCAAACAAGGATAGCTTGATTATTGAGGATTATTCAGGAAATGCGGTTGCAGGTGTATCACCTTTGGTTTATAATATCGGGATTGATGTGGATACAAAGATTGGTTTGTATGGAAATGTAAATTATAACTACCGCAGTTCTATGTACTACACATCTGATAAACTTAACGAGACTAAAGCTTTCAGCTTATTAAACGCAAAGATCGGGTTTAGAAAAAGAATCAAGCATTTTGAGTTCGATGTTTATGGCGGAGCAAATAACATAACAGGTTCGCAATATTATTACATGGTATTTGTAAATCAACTACCTGATGCATACATACCGGCTCCCAATGAAATTAATTTTTTTGGTGGCATGAATCTGAAATGTATTTTTTAATTGATAATAACAGGGGTAGTAAGGATCTACTGCCTCTGTTATTTTAATATAGGCTGGCAGCTATTTTAGCAGACCGGAAACAAAATGAAATTAATTTATACTTTTATGATATGGCTAAGAATAAAAAAATGCGAAAAAAAAAGAAAACTCATTTAGAAAAAGTATTAACAGCCGAAGAGCAAAGAGCATTGACACCTGAAAAAGTTTTACAAAGCTTTAAAGATGGCAATAAGCGCTTTTTAAATAATGAATTAACTTCCAGGGATCATTCAAAACAAATTAGAAGTTCTTCTCTTGGACAATATCCCAAGGCCGTAGTTCTATCTTGCATGGATAGCAGAATTCCAGTGGAAGATGTATTTGATAAAGGGATAGGTGATATTTTTGTGACAAGGGTAGCAGGCAATTTTGTAAATGAAGATATACTGGGAAGCATGGAGTTTGCCTGTAAGGTATCAGGAGCCAAATTAATTTTGGTAATGGGGCATCAATATTGCGGCGCAATAATGGCGGCAATTGATGGTATAAAAATGGGAAATATATCTAAAATGCTAAAGAAAATAAATCCGGCCATTAAAATGTCGCATGAGTTTGCAGGGGAGAAAACAACAAAAAACGATGCGTTTGTTGACCTCGTGAGTAGAAACAATGTATTGAATACCATTGAAACAATAAAACGCAAAAGTTTTATTCTTAAAGAAATGGCTGAAAAAGGCGAAATTATGATTTCCGGAGCATACTATGATATGAAAAGCGGTGAGGTTACATTTATGTAAAATACTCTAATTTTGAAAACCGCCTACCTTCTATTGATTGGGCATGAACATGATGTATAAAATTGTTACCAATGTTTTATTCTATTTAGAATTCCTTTAGAATTAAAGACGAAATTTGACGTATGAAAATTCTGCTCATAGAGGATGAACCTGAACTTCGGAAATCAATTAAACAATATCTGCATCAGGAAGGGTATGTTGTGGAATCTGCTGCGGATTTCATTAAGGCATCCGAAAAGGCAGGTGTATATGATTACGACTGCGTTTTGGTGGATATTACCCTGCCAAAAGGTAGCGGGCTGGATATTGTAAAGCAATTGAAAGACAATGGCTCTAAAGCAGGGATTATCATTATTTCAGCCAGAAATTCTTCAAGTGACAAGATCAAAGGACTTGATTTGGGTGCTGACGACTATTTGGCAAAACCTTTTGATTTAGCCGAGTTAAATTCAAGAATTAAAGCTCTTATCCGCAGGAGAAATTTTGATGGGAATAAATCCATTGTTGTAAACGAGATAACTATTATACCTGAACAAAGACAAGTTTCTGTTAAAGGCGAAACCGTTATGCTTACAGCAAAGGAGTATGACCTGTTGATGTTTTTTATCTCAAATAAAAACAGGGTTGTTTCAAAAAATACCATTGCTGAACATTTGTGGGGAGACGATTCCGATCAAATGGATAGTCACGATTTTATTTATGTTCATCTCAGGAATCTCCGGAAGAAATTAATGGACAAAGGCTGTGCAGATTATGTACAAACGATTTATGGCATAGGGTATAATTTTAAAGTAGAATAAATGAAATTAATTAGTAAAACACTTATCTATTACTTGCTTGTAAGCCTTCCTTTATTGGTTGTTGCAGGGCTGCTTTCTTACTTTTTAATAAAGGCCGAACTTCGCGACGGAACTGATGAAACATTGTTAAGTGAAAAAGTAAATGCTGAAAAACTGATCCGATCATTAAAAACCTCGAACACCATTTATTTAAGTTCCGACAGTCTTTCTAATATTAAACTCTCTTCCGGTTCTCTACTAAATCCTGATTTTAATGATACTCTCATCTTTGACCAAGAAGAAAACGAAAATATTGGCGCAAGAATGTTGAAAAGCCACTATACATTCAACGGGAATATCTATCAAATAACGCTTGTTAAATCAACAATGGATGAAGAAGAGTTATTAGAAGGCATTTTAGCCACTTTTACCTTGGTTATCGGGTTCTTAATTGTTTCTTTTGTTATTGTGAACTGGTTACTCTCAAAAACATTATGGAAGCCATTTTATAGCACACTTCTGCAACTGAACAAGTATGAAATAAAGAACCACGAACATCATCATTTTAATCCGGAAAACACAATTGAGTTCAATCAACTGAATGATGCCCTCAATAAAATGATGGATAAAATTTACTCTGATTTTATTCAACAAAAAGAGTTTACTGAAAACGCATCGCATGAAATGCAAACGCCTTTAGCTGTGGTTAAAGCGAATCTCAGTTTATTAATGCAGTCCCCAAATTTGAAAGAGGATGAAATGAATCGCTTGCAAACAATTGAGAACACAATTAAAAAACTATCCTCCTTAAACAAAGCTTTGATTTTACTTTCAAAAATCGAGAACAATCAATTTAATGAAAGTGACACAATTAGTATTAAGGCCATAGTCTCACGAATAACAGATAATTTTGCTGAAGTAATCCAATCTAAAAATATAAACTTGGATTTAAACCTGAGTGAAGATATTTTGGTGAAAATGAATCCCACTTTGGCAGAGATACTTATTACAAACATTCTGCAAAATGCGATAAGGCATAATAATGACAATGGGAAAATAACAATAGAGTCAAAAGGAAATCAATTAATCATTTCTAATACAGGGATGCCGCTTAGTATTCCTGAAGAGCAATTATTCATGCGCTTTAAAAAAAATGACGCTTCAAAAGAATCATTGGGTCTCGGGTTAGCCATTGTTAAAAGTATTTGCAAGTCAAACAATATTAACATTGGATATTCTTTTCAAAATAGTCTTCACACATTCACACTTAATTTTTAACTATGCCTACTTGGATCTTATACGCTTTAGCTTCAATGTTTTTTGCAGGACTAACTTCGGTAATTGCTAAATTCGGATTAAAAAATGTTAGTGGCGATTTGGGCTTAGCCATACGAACTACAATGGTTTTTGTTTTGATTTGGATCAATGCAATAGCTTTCAAACACACAAGTCAGTTAAGCAACTTTACAAAAAAGGATATTATTTTTTTGTGTATTTCTGGAATTACTACCACCCTCTCTTGGATATTTTATTACAGAGCCATTAAAATTGGCGATGTATCTGTTGTCGCGAGCATAGATAAAGCAAGCCTTGTAATTACGATCATCCTTGCCTTTTTCTTTTTGAAGGAACCATTTACTCCAAAAGTTTTAATTGGTGCAGGTTTAATTACTGCCGGTACGCTCGTTCTTGTTTTCAAATAGTTTACTAAAGATTTACTTTAGAATTGTGTGGTAGGTTTGTTTTATGAAAGCAATCATTAATATCTCTTTTTGGTCAAAAACAATCGTACAGCTATTACTCGTTTTTATCAGTTTCCATTCTTATGCTCAAAACGCTTCGGTATCCGGAATAGTAAGAGAGAAAACTACATCCAGTCCTCTGCCATATGTTAGTGTGACCGTTAAAGCAGAAAAGGACAGTTCGCTAATTGTTGGTACAATTACAAATGAAGAAGGTAGGTTTACTCTAAACAACATAAAGCAAGGACGCTATTACATTGAAGTTTCATTTATAGGTTACGCAACAAACAGACAATCACTTTTTGTGGGAAGTTTAAATTCATTTTTGGATGCAGGCGCGATTGAATTATCGGAAGATGCCAAAGTATTGGATGCTGTGGAAGTTACGGCCAAACAAGATGAAGTTAACGGTAAGATGGATAAGAAATCTTATACGCTTGAAAACAACATCACTCAAAATGGCGGTACAGTTTTACAAGCGGTACAAAATTTACCAGGTGTAACAGTTCAGGATGGAAAAGTTCAAATAAGAGGAAGTGATAAAGTTGTTGTACTGATTGACGGAAAACAAACAGCACTTACCGGTTTTGGTAATCAAACGGGTCTGGACAATATTCCCGCATCAGCGATAGAAAAGATTGAGATCATCAATAATCCCTCTGCAAAATACGACGCTAATGGTAACGCAGGTATTATCAATATTGTTTACAAAAAAAATAAACAAGAGGGTTTTAACGGAAAGATTGGATTAGCAACAGGTTTAGGTGCGTTATGGATCAAGAAAGATAATCTGCCAACCATTGCACCGCAATATCAAAACACCCCAAAGCTAAATCCTTCACTTTCGCTGAATTACAAAAAGAAGAAAATCAATTTGTTCTTGCAAGGCGATTATCTACTAACGAACACACTTAATAAAAATGAATTTGTTGACCGCTATTATGACAACGGAGATATTATCCGCCAACAAACACGAAGAAACAGAAATACTACCATTGCCACAGGCAGAATGGGTTTTGACTACAATCCAAATGAATACAACCAGTTTAGTTTGTCAGGTTTGTTTAGTTCCGAGCGCATATTGGATCATGGAGAAGAACCATTCTTTAACTCAGATCTTAGCGACAGAAAACGTTTGTGGCAATTTTTAGAAGATGAGTTAAAAACCACAGCTACCGCATCATCATCATTTCTTCATAAATTTAAACAAGTAGGACACACCTTAAACATTGGTCTCAACTATACATTCCACAGGGAAGATGAGAAATACTACTTTACTAACGTGATGCCAACTTTTACAGGACAGGATGCTTTTAAATTAATCTCAGATGAACATGTTGTAGATTTTAATTTAGATTACATCAAACCATTAAAATTCGGAAGACTTGAAACTGGAGCGAAATTCAGATACAGAAACATACCCACCAATATGCTTTTCTTTCCCGGACTTAATTCTCCGATTGATTCAGCTGCGGGTGGCTGGGCTACCTATAAAGAAACAATACCTGCCCTGTATAGCAACTATGTTCTTGAGAATAAGAAGTACGAATTGGAAGCAGGGCTGAGAGTTGAATATGTGCAAGTGAATTATTTAGTAAATCCAAATCATCCAACCTATAAAAGCAACGGCTATAATTATACGCAACCTTTCCCTAATGTTCGGTTTAGGTATAAGTTTAATGACAACAACAAAATTTCGCTCTTCTACAATAGGCGTGTTGACAGACCCAATGAAGTTGACATTCGTGTTTTCCCGAAATACGATGACGCAGAAATCATTAAGGTTGGAAATCCTGATTTAAGTCCTCAGTTCACTAACATATTTGAATTAGGCTACAAGGGGAATTGGAAAGCAGGTTATTTTTATTCAGCCGCTTATCATAAAATTACGGATGGTACAATTACCCGTATTGCGAGTGTGGTTCCGGGTAGCACCCTTATTTACTCGATCATGCAGAATGCAGGTAGGAGTTACAATACCGGCCTCGAATTATTGGTTTCACAGGATGTAAAAAAGTGGATGACAGTAAACATGAATTTCAATGGCTATCAAAGCACCATAGAAGCATTTACCGTTTATAATAAGTATCCATCACCAAACACTTACTCATCCGACAAGCAGTCTCTTATATCGTGGAATTCAAAGTTGAATGCTTTATTTCACTTAAAGAAAAATACAGACATACAGCTTACAGCCATTTATCTTGCTCCTGATTTAATTCCTCAGGGTAAGATTGGGGCTCGTTTTTCGTTGGATCTGGGAATAAAGAAGCAAATCCAAAAAGGCAAAGGTGAACTATTTGCAAACGCAACGGATCTATTAAATACTATGCAGGTCAAAAAATCCATTCAAGGCAACGGATTCAGATATGTAAGTACAGACTATTATGAAACGCAAGTAGTAAGGGTAGGTTATAATTATAAGTTTTAATAAAGTTATTATGAAGAAAATTCCTGAAATAGCAATTACCTTTTGGTTAATGAAAATCTGCGCTACAACACTTGGTGAGACCGCAGGAGATTTATTATCAATGACGATGAATGTTGGTTATGCGGTCAGTTCCGTGATTTTAATTAGTTTCTTTTTTGCTACACTTGCTATTCAATTACTTTCAAAGAAATATAATCCGATAGTTTATTGGCTTGTAATTCTTTCAACGAGTACAGCAGGAACAACAATGTCCGATTATATGGACAGAACACTTGGACTGGGGTATGCAACTGGATCAGCTATTTTAATTGCAATTCTTTTAACAATTTTCGCATTATGGAGATGGAGTGAAAAGTCGTTATCTGTTACAAATATTACAACGTTTAAAGGTGAGATATTTTACTGGACAGCCATTCTATTTTCTAATACGCTTGGAACGGCTGTTGGAGATTTTTTAGCAGATGACTCTGGTCTTGGCTTTTTGGGCGGAGCGGTTTTAATTGTTAGCCTATTGGCCTTGGTTGTATTAGCCAAGTACCTTACTAAAATTTCAACAGTACTTTTATTTTGGATTGCGTTTGTGTTAACCCGGCCATTTGGAGCAACGTTTGGAGATTTGCTCACCAAATCAACGGAAAAGGGAGGACTTAATTTGGGGACAATTGAATCATCACTTATTCTATTTTTAATTCTTATTTTGCTCTTAATTATAGACAAGAAAAAGAAGATTGCTTAAGTGTTGATCGTTCTTTAGAATCTCTAAAGATTTGCTTAAGAATCTGTTTGCACCTTTGTTTAGATCTTAGCCAAAATGTTGTTATTCAAGTTGAGCCAAAGAAATGCCCATTTATCCTTAATAACCAATAAAAACATACATAATGAAAAAATCAATCTTAATGGCAGGATTAGTAATTGCGATAACTTCCTGCGAAAAAATGAAAGAGGTAAATCCTTTTGAAAAGAAAGACAAACACGAAAAAGTTTGTCCTACGATAAGTTCGGAAACTTTGCCATCAACAGTATTAAATAATTTCAATCAAAAGTATGCGGGGGCAACCGCCGTTACTTGGTTTGACAAGGACGGTTCTTCGTATTGTGCTGTGTTTACTTTTAATGGAACGGAAACTAAAGCTCTATTTAGCAGAGATGGTGTTTTTCAAATGGAAGAAGTTGAGCAAGATAATCAGGGCGATCACCAAGACAACGAGTCTGGTTGCGAATGCGAAACAAATCATGAAGAGAAGGATTAACTAAAGAATTTCTTAAGATTTGTGTTGTTACTTTGAATTATAAATTTAAAAACTGAATAAAAATGAAAACAACGTTAATTATGGTGGCAAGCGTGCTAACATTTAGCTGTGCCAACGCTCAAAAGATGAATGAAGCAGATGTTCCTGCAAATGTAAAAAATGGTTTCGATAAAAAATATCCCGGAGCAAAGGTTGAGAAGTGGGAAAAAGAAGAGGCAGATTACGAAGCAGAATTTGATTTGAATAAAGTTGAATCTTCCGCCGTATTTGATGCAAGTGGTAACTTCAAGGAAGTAGAGCAGGAAATTAAAAAATCCGAACTTCCAAAAGCAGTTACCGATTATTGCACAAAGAACTATGCGGGATATAAATTATCAGAAGCTGCAAAGATCACAGATTCAAATGGAAAAGTGATGTTTGAAGCAGAAATGAGTAAGGGCAAAGAACACTTCGATGCTATTTTCGATGATAAGGGTAACTTTGTAAAGAAAGGTGATCCTAAAACCGGAGAAGAAGACAAGGACTAATTTTTTTATAGTTGTCTGGTGAAGCCTCTGCAAATGCAGGGGCTTTCTATTTGTTAATTACATAACCTACTTCAAAACCTTTTTTCATCGAGCCGTATAAATTATTACCTTTGAAATATGTCTAAATCCGTTTCTGAGTTTGAGGATCTATTTATATCCAATTATAATACTATGTGCAATATCGCCCGCAATATTATAAAAGACAGCGATGGAGCGCAAGACATTGTTCAGGAAGTGTTTATTAAATTATGGGATAAAAAAACGGCTTTGCTCGAAATTTCAAACGTCAAAGGTTATTTATTTCGAGCAACAACCAACGCTTCAATCAATTATCTTTCTCAAAACAAAAAAATAATTTCTCTTGAAACATCAGGTGTTACACTATCAATAAATCCTGACGAAACAATTACTACAAAGGAACTCGAAGCAAAAATTCAATACGCTTTAGACCGCTTACCACCCAAATGTAAAGCCATTTTTATATTAAGTCGCTTTGAGGGGATGAAATATGCTGAAATTGCCGAGCATCTTGATATTTCCGAAAAGACAGTCAAAAATCAAATGCTTATCGCCTTAAACAAAATGCGAGAAGACCTACGCCCTTATTTAACTAAAGAGTTTCTTGCCCTTGCTCTTAGTACCGGGATATCTTTCCTTGTTCAATTCCTATCCCTATATCTAATTGTAACTTTTGTAACCTGTCTTTTTTAGCCCATTTTTAACATTTCCAAAAAAAATCGGGTTCTTTTTGGGCCTAAGTCGGCTTTTAATTGTCTTATAGGTATAGAACCCCAATTTTAACAACTGTAGGTGCCAAACGAAGATAAAATAGAGCTTATAATAACGTATTTATCCGGCAATGCTTCGATAGCAGAGGAAAAAGAATTACTCGATTGGATAAAAAGCAATCCCGATAATGAGCAAACGTACAAACAATTTAATAAGATCTG
>JAUXSA010000160.1 GCA_030681615.1 Bacteroidota bacterium | reverse complement strand
TAGATCTTCTCGCTCATTTCATCCGTTACTTTAAAGTTGGATTTTAGATCAGTGCCGGTTTTTTCAACCAGTTTGTCCATTAAAGCTTTATACAAAGTGTTTGTTCCCGGATCATTAAATTGAGAAGCGATGGTTCCGTATACAGGAAGATCTTCATCTTTCGCTTCCCATAAATTATGATTGCGTTTGTATTGTTTTTTTACATCGCGCAAAGCATCTAATGCGCCACGTTTATCAAATTTATTTATGGCAACAATGTCGGCAAATTCCAACATATCAATTTTTTCTAATTGAGATGCGGCACCAAACTCAGGAGTCATAATGTATAAGCTCATGTTACTGTGCTCAATGATCTCTGTATCACTTTGGCCAATACCAGCTGTTTCAATAATTACAAGATCAAATCCGGAAACTTTTAAAATGTCAATAGCATCCTGTACGTATTTTGATAAAGCTAAATTACTTTGACGTGTTGCTAACGAACGCATATACACACGTTCATTTTTAATAGAATTCATACGGATACGATCTCCTAATAAAGCGCCACCTGTTTTACGTTTACTTGGGTCAACAGAGACAATACCAATTTTCTTTTCAGGAAAATCCAATAAAAAACGGCGTACCAATTCATCTACTAAAGAAGATTTACCGGCGCCACCTGTACCTGTAATTCCAATAACCGGTGTTTTAGAATCTTTTGCTTCTGCGCGAATTGGATCTAAAATCGCTTTACTTTCTTCATTAAAATTTTCGGCAGCAGAAATTAATTTGGCAATAGATTTATGATCTTTATTTTTTAATTGTTTTACTTCGCCATTTAAATTTGCACCCGTTGCAAAATCACTTTGTTTTAAAACGTCGTTTATCATACCCTGCAAACCAAGTGTACGCCCGTCATCAGGATGATAAATTCTTGTTATACCGTATTTATGAAGATCTTCAATTTCAGAAGGTAAAATAGTTCCACCTCCGCCACCAAATATTTTTATATGAGAACATCCACGTTCTTTTAAAAGATCGTACATGTATTTAAAATACTCGTTATGTCCGCCCTGGTAGCTTGTAATGGCAATAGCGTTGGCATCTTCCTGTATGGCGCAATCAACAATTTCCTGTACACTGCGGTCGTGCCCTAAATGTATAATTTCGGCACCGGTGCTTTGCATAACGCGGCGCATGATATTAATAGCTGCGTCGTGGCCATCAAATAAAGCGGCTGCAGTAACAATACGAATTTTATGTTTGGTTTTGTATGGAACGGTCTCGATCATAATAAAAGTAAAATTGAGCCATAAAGCTAATGTTTTTAGGCAATTTTTTCAATTTTTTTAGTTAAAAGCTTGTATAAAGTACGATGTGATCAGGAATAAGCCGGATTAAATTTAACCACAAAGACACTAAGAAGGCACAAAGCAAACAGAGTGTTTTTTCTTTGTGATCTTTGTGAAAAAACTTTGCGCTCTTTGCGGTTAAATTTTTTTCTTAAGGAGATAAAACAAGATCGTTATTTAACCTTTTTAGTAAGCGTTTTCCAATAAAAAATGCCCACAAAAATAAAGCCAATTGCAAAAGGAATAGTGGCAAAATATCTGTATTCATTATCATTAAAAAATTCCATCATCATCCAAAAGCTGTTAGCCGTGATCCAAAAAAGGATGGCGGTATTAATATAAAGATCTAAAGTGCCAATGGTCTTATAAATAATATAAATTGCAATGCCTAGTGTTGGTACCATCATAATTGCACCCAACCATTTAAGCTCCAGCATCCAGCAACTGTCTTTTATGAGCCAAAACACAATGTGCATACTTTCGTATTTGCGTATTTTATCAAGAAGTTCCATAAAAAATTCATCCAAAATTAAACTTTTAGTTTATTTTTACATCTAATAATAAAATATTTGTGGCCCAGATAGACGATAAAACCATTTTAGACCTTTTTAAGGACGAAAAAACCCGGAATACCGCCCTGAGCCACCTTATTTCTAAATACCAGCAGCGTTTATACTGGCATATCCGTAAAATAGTAATAGATCACGATGACAGCGACGATGTGTTGCAAAACACCTATATCAAGGTTTGGAAAGGCCTTGAGAACTTTAAGGAAGAAAGTCAGCTTTACACCTGGATGTACAGAATAGCCACCAACGAGGCTCTAACCCATCTAAAACAGAAGCAAAGGAAGCAAACCACCTCCATACACCCCATAGAATACCAATTAAGCAAAAGCCTTGAAAGTGATGTGTATTTTGAAGGAGATGAGATACAGTTAAAGCTCCAACAGGCTATTTTAACACTTCCGGAAAAGCAAAGAATAGTGTTTAATATGCGCTATTACGATGAAACGCCGTATGAACAAATGTCCGAGATACTTGAAACCTCTGTGGGAGCCTTAAAAGCCAGTTATCATATTGCAGCAAAAAAAGTAGAAGAATTTTTAACTACCCGTTAAACCTTAGGAGAGAACGGAAGTCTATAGATTATATAATGTTTGAGAATAACGAAAATAACGATTTAAATAAAGAGCCAAATAAGTTTGGATTGCCAAAAGGCTATTTCCAGGATTCGGCTGCTTCTATCATTCAAAAAATTGAGTGGATAGAAGAGCATAAGGCCTACCCGTATTTAAGTGAGTTAAAAAAAGAAAGTGGTTTTATTGTTCCGCAAAAATATTTTACCGAAAATGAGATTAAGTTAGAGCTGTTAGAATGCCCTACATTATTTTCTTTGAACAGAGCCAACAATTTTAAAACGCCTGCTAATTATTTTGAAGAATTAGAAAGCTTACAACTTTCTAATTTATTAATTGATGAAGAAAATGAATTAACAGCATTTGATAAATTAAACGCCGTTAAAAAACAGAATAATTTTAAAGTTGATGAGAATTATTTTAGTGCTTCAACAGAAAAATTAACTGCTGCTGTTTTGAACGAGAAAAAAGAAGCTAAAGTAATTAAGCTGTTCTCTGCAAAAGTTTGGTACGCTGCCGCGGCTGTGTTAACTATTACTTTAGGTTTATGGGCGTACAATCAATATTATAAAGTAGAAGAATTTAAAGATTGTGGCACCTTAGCCTGTGTGGATAAATTTGACCTTGTAAAAACAAAGAATTTAGAAGCACTTGATAGTGACGAGTTGTACGAATTGGTAGATACTAAAAAACTCGAAGAAAAATTAAATAACAAAACTGAAGATAAGATTGAAACTAAAAATGATGAAAAAGATCTTGATACTAGTTTAAAAAACGTTTCGCAGGAAGATCTTTTGGATGAGATATAATGAAAAGCCTTTTTAAAATATTTATTTTATGCTGCTTGTTCTTATGTTCCGGCTATTCTGTAGCGCAGGGCGATAAAGATAAGGTAGAGGCCATACGTGTTAGTTTTATTTCGGAGCAATTGAAACTAACTACAAATGAGTCTGAAAAATTCTGGCCCGTTTATAACGAATACAACGATAAAATTAAAGCCGTTCGAAAAAATTTAAGACAGAGTTTTAAAAAAGCCCCGGATGAACTAACCGATAAGGATGCTGAAGATCTATACCTGTTGGATCTTAAGTCTAAACAGGCTGAAGCCGAACTTTACAAACAATATAGGGAAAAAATAAAAGCAATTATTGGCGCCAGAAAAACAGTTAAATTGCGTGCAGCTGAAGAAGAATTTA
Organism: Bacteroidota bacterium; assembly: GCA_030681615.1. GTDB lineage: Bacteria > Bacteroidota > Bacteroidia > B-17B0 > Aurantibacillaceae > Aurantibacillus. The sequence goes on along the minus strand of JAUXSA010000160.1, from coordinate 23,039 downwards.
AGCGAAAAGTAATGGATGCTATAAAAGATAAAAACGATTAATTGAACCCCGGAAATTACATATTTAAGGTGCTGATGTTTATCTGCACCATTTTTTTATTTAATACCGAAATAAACGGTCAGGCTACTACTTATGATAGCCTCAAAGTAAAATTGCCCAAACATTATTTTAAAACGGTTATTGTTGTTGATGCCTACAATAAAGCCGATCAAAAGTTTGCTGATACAAACGATTTTATAGCTAAGCGGTTAAAAAGTTATGGCCTTAAACAATTCTCTTTATCTTTTTATACACCACTTGTAAGTTATACCGATGTTGATACTGTTAAAAACATTACCAAGAACACGCATATATTATTAACTGGTAATTATGTGCGTTTGCGCCCGGTATTTGAAGGTATTAAACAACACGATCTTGTGAAGATAGGCTTTGGTTTACGTTTTATTTTTAACTCTGGTAAAAAAGGTGTTTGGTTTGTTGATACGTCTCCTTTTATTACAAGAGATGTAACTTATGTTTCAAAAGGCTATTTTCGCATGGCAAGCACAGTTGTATATAGCCATAATGTAAGCGAGAGATTTAACTGGCGTATTGGCGCTACCAAATCATTTATGTGGGGCAATAAAAATTACTGGCCTTTTATTGGTTTACGGTTTGGTAGATTGGATAAAACGCATTTAAGCATTCAATTCCCGCGCAGCATTAATTTAAACGTTCCGGTTGGTCCAAAATTAACAATGAGTTTTTATACAAAACCACAAGGCGGTATGTATAATTTCTCTAACCACGATTCGCTTTATTATTTAAGTAATGCGGCAACATTTAGTTATACACGTTACGAACTAAATTCTGGTTTTAGGGCAGATGTAAGGGCAAGCGATAAATTTAATTTTTATGTTGCTGCCGGTATAAGTTCAAGAAATAATATTACTTTTTATTCGGAAAAAGCTAATAAAGCAAGACCAAATCTGCCATACCGCACTTATTTTTTCAAAGAAACATTAGAGCCAACTATCTTTATTAACCTGGGCCTTGTATTTAAATTCGGTAAAACCCGCACCTTTTATGAAGACAGGAATATGTATGATGTTATGGATCTTAATAATACAATGGATGTGGGTGACAATGGTGGCTCGGCTGGCAATCCGCAAATACCAATTACTCCTAAGTCAAAAAAGGAAATAAACCTTCAATCTGTCCAGGATCTTATTGATTATAATGATTTTTAAAAAGGCCGATAAGCTATAGGATTTTCTTAAATAGAAAATTGATTAACCACATGCCTAATTCTTAAGAAGTTTTACAGATCTCGTTTCGCCTTGTTTATCTATACAGTTAAGAATATAAACGCCTGAAGTTTCTTTTGATAAATCTATTTCGAATGTATTGCTTTGCGCTAAATTACTTTGTAGTAATTGCCCAATAACATTACGCACTTCGATTTTCGCGTTGCTTTCGGTAAAATATATTTTATAAACTCCTGACGATGGATTAGGGTATACCACCGGTTTTTGAGCCTGATCTTTATTTTCTTGAATAGTGGTTGTTAACATACACGATGGCCCGTTAGATGGATAATAGGAAGTGTTATCCTGGCTATAGCATTGTAAGTTCCATCCACAACTTACAACATTTGGAGGCATTAATTCAATAAGGCCATTTTTATAGCCCATACCTTCTATCAGATCGAAGGTGTTACCACCATTTAGTTTAAATCGTCTCATCCAACCGTTAAGTGTATTAATACTATCAATTGCAGTTACTTTAAAAATTGTAGACGAAGCTGGGTTTATACAAGTGGTAGGTAAAGTATCGCCAACATTAAGACCAAAATCATAAAGTAGCGAATCGCCATTACAAGGCCCCGAAATAGCTGGTATATTGAGGGCATACATTTTTTTGCCCGCCGACCTGATAAAGAAACTTAGGACAGGCCCATAAAAATAAGTTGGTGGTGGAGACAAACAAGGATTGCCAGCAGGGGGCATTCCGGGCGCGCCATATTGCGCATAACTATAACCCTTTTTATAAATTTTTTTATATTGATAGCTGTTAATTAATGTATCGCCATTAGTAAAATAATTATATACATTAACGGTATAGCACGTTTGAGCTATTTCGCACATGCTTTGGGTTTTCCAGCAAGGATTGTTATTTAAATAAGAATTGATCTGCGTTTTGCCAGCAAACGATAAACAAAATATAAATATGAACTTGTAAAAATATTTCATAGGATTTCTTTTTTTAAAGATAAAAAAAATAATTCACAACGCAAATTCGTATTAGTGATCGCGGTTTGCGAATGACTATGTATCCCAACATTCAAATAAATCTGCTAAATCCAATGCTAAATTACAACCGTGTTCAATTAAGGTTTATCTTTGTTTAAATGCGAACAAGGTATATCAGCATCTTTATTTTGTTTTTGATCGTTGCCAAAAATTCTTTTGCGCAGGCTGATTCTGCATCGTTTGTTTGCGGTTATCCAAATTATAAATGCCGTAAAATTGTTTTAGCAACTTCTTCAGCAGCCTTAACAACGGGTTCGCTTTTTTATTTGAACAATGCCTGGTACGCGCAATATAACACCGGGCAATTCCATTTTTTTAATGATAATGATGAGTGGTTGCAAATGGATAAGGTGGGACATGTATTTACAACGTATCAAATGTCGCGCTTAATGATGGGCGCTTTTAATTGGGCAGGCTTTAGTACAAAAAAAAAATTATTTATTGGCGGTACAATTGGTTTAGGTTATATGACAGCGGTGGAGTGCATGGATGGTTTTAGTAATGGTTGGGGTTTTTCGGTTGGCGATGAGCTGTGCAATATATTAGGTTCTTCAATAGCCATAAGCCAGGAAGCGTTTTGGAACGAGCAACGTATTCAACTTAAATTCTCTTATGCACAAAGTGGACTTGCGCAATACAATCCTGAAATTTTAGGTAAGAATTTTGGCACACAAATTCTGAAAGATTATAATGCACAAACCTATTGGTTAAGTATTAATCCAAGCGCATTTATAAAAAAAGAGAATAAATTCCCTAAATGGTTAAACGTGGCCTTTGGCTATAGTGCCTATGGTATGATAGGTGGTACATATAATAGTTTTGCAGTGCAGGATGTTAATGGAAATGTTTTAAGATACGAAAGAGAAAGACGTTATTACTTTAGTTTGGATGTGGATATGACAAGGATAAAGACAAAGTCTAAAGTCTTGAAAAGGATCTTTACTGCAATTAATATTCTTAAATTTCCTGCACCCGCAATTCAGTTCAGTAAAAACAAGACCCGCTTCTATTATCTGTATTATTAACAGTTTATCTTTCCTGTTGAAAACTATTAATTTGATTTTGTAACAAATTAATGTATTTTTAATCTATGCCAGTTAACGAAAAAGAAGAAACCGAAAAGCTATATTATTCAATTAGCGAAGTTTCAGAGTTATTTGATCTAAATGCAAGTACTATACGTTTTTGGGAAAAAGAATTTGAAATGTTAAGCCCTACCAAAAACAAAAAGGGAAACCGTTTATTTACAAAAAAAGACATCGACTATCTTGCACAGATAGTTGAGTTAGTAAAACAAAAAGGCTTTACTATACAAGGCGCTAAAGAGCAGCTAAAAAACAAACCTGCTTCAAAAAAGGGCAATAACGAAGAAGTAATTGCCAAGCTAAAAGAAATTAAAGACAAGCTTATTAAGCTTGGAAATAACGAGTCATAATTGAATAAAATGGAAAACACAAACAACCCACAGGCAAATGCAGAACAGGGCAAAACAATTGCCATTATCTCTTATATCACCCTTATCGGATGGATAGTTGCCTTGGTAATGCATGGCAGTAATAAAACCTCGATAGGTGGATATCACCTTCGTCAGTCATTAGGCTTAATGCTATTGGCAATATCTACTATTGTAATCCGTATCCCTTTAATGTTCATTCCTTTTATCGGGTGGGGAGCAAATTTATTAATATCTATAGCGCTTTTGATCTTTTGGATCATAGGCCTTGTTTCTGCTATCAATGCAGAAGAAAAGCCTTTGCCTATAATGGGCGAGGCCTTCCAGAAATGGTTCGCTTCTATAGGAACATAACGATTTTAACCCTTAATGATCAAACGCCTTTTCAATTGTTGGAAGGGCGTTTTTTTTGATGTTATATCGTCCCGACGGGACTTATTAAAATTTATACGTTTTCTATAATATTTGATCCCTAACGGGATCTAGCTATTAATGTCCCGTAGGGGCAAAATATGGTAGAAATATTGGTCGTGGCTTTCCAAGTCCCTTAGGGACGATATAATAAACGAATATCAATTTAATCCTCTTTAAAAACATAAATAGACTTGCTCAATTAGGCCCAAAATTGTTACTTTTGGCTTCGCTATGAAAAACACTCTTTTTTTATTTTTTACCATTACTTTACTTTTCGGATGTAATCCCACCGATGCAACAAAAGAACAAACTGTTGTAAAAAAAGATACCGTAAAAGAAGAAGCACCAAAAGATACAATACCTGAAGTTGTTGCCACACCAACTTTTAATACCAATAACCAATTTAATAATATTACAGCTGTACTTTCGGGCTATAAAGGCAAAGCAAATAGTTTAAATTATTTATTTGATACAGTTATTTGGGACGCGCATTCTAAATTTATAGACAGTAGCTGGAGTCGTTTAGAACGTAAACGCCTAAAAGCTATGAAAGACTGGGGTAGAGAAGAGTTTAAAGATGCTTCTGCAAAAACCAATATTGTTTTTTACCCTTTTAGCGGACCGGATTATTTAACAGCCAATGCTTTTTTTCCAAATGCAGATAAATACATTATGCTTGGCTTAGAGCCAGTAGGTAAATTGCCGGAGCTTGATAAATTTAAAAGAGGCGAGCCTTCAGAATATTCTACAGACTTTAAAAAATCTTTAGGTGATATTTTTGACAAGAGTTATTTTATTACCCGCAAAATGCAAAGCGATTTTCAGGCACAAAAAGTAAATGGTCTTTTACCAATTCTTGCTTTCTTTATACAACGTACGGGAAACGAAATATTAGATATAAAATATTTAGTGCGTTACGAGCAGGATAGCATTTCTGAAGTTGCTTATGATTTTAAAAGCGCAGATAAAAAGCCATTTGGTGTGCGTGTAGATTTTTTGCAAGAAGGAAAACAAAAATCGGTTTACTATTTTAAGTATGATGTAAGCAACAAGAATTTTAATGATACAACTGTATTTAGAAAATATATTAGCGATAATACCCAAGGTGCCATAACTTACATTAAAAGCGCATCCTACTTATTACATGCCGGTTTTATGAGCAATATGCGCACGCTTATCTTAAATAATTCAAGTAGCGTCATACAAGATGATACCGGTATTCCTTATAAATTCTTTGAAGAGGGTGGTAAATTCGAAACAAAACTATACGGACAATACACGCGCCCGGTTGAAGACTTCCCTTACTTAAGTTTACAAAAACCATTGCAGGAAGCTTTTCATAAAGATAGTTTAAATGTAAAAAAATTACCATTTCATTTAGGTTACCACTGGGGAAGTAAAAAGGATGTGATCATCTTTGCGAAAAAGAAATAATTTCTCGCTACGAATTACGAATAGATACGAATTGTACGAATCTAAATGCTCAATTCCAAATTCGTATATTCGTAATAAATTCGTACTTCGTAGAAAATTGAAATAAGAAGCTATAATATATGTTTACAATAGATACCCACACCCACATCATCCCAAAACACATTCCTGATTTTAATAAAAAATTTGGTTATGGCGATTTTATTATGTTGGATCATCACGAAAAAGGTAAGGCCTGGATGATGCAGGGCAATAAACGTTTTAGAGAGATATCTGAGAATTGCTGGGATGCGGAAACACGCATTCGTGAAATGGAAGCACACAAAGCCGATATGCAGGTTATTTGTACCATTCCTGTAATGTTTAGCTATTGGGCAAAAGCAAATGATTGTTTAGAAGTTAGTAAATTCTTAAATGATGATATTGCTACCACATTAAATGTACATCCTGATAAATTTATTGGTTTGGCAACTATTCCAATGCAGGATACAAAACTGGCAGTTCAGGAATTAGAGCGCGCTATGAAAAATGGTTTTAAAGGAGTGCAAATTGGCAGCAACATAAATAATTTAAATTTGCACGAGCCACAGTTTGATGATTTTTTTGCAGCCTGCGAAAGTTTAAATGCAGCCATCCTTGTGCACCCATGGCAAATGATGGGGCAGGAACACATGAGCAAATACTGGTTACCATGGTTAGTGGGTATGCCAGCAGAAATTAGCCGTGCTATTTGCAGCATGATCTTTGGCGGTGTATTTGAAAAATATAAAAAATTAAAAGTTTGTTTTGCGCATGGTGGAGGTTCTTTTTTACCAACTATAAGCAGAATTGAACATGGCTGGGATTGCCGTCCTGACCTGGTTGCCATAGATAACCCAATTAACCCAAAAGAGTATTTAGGTAAATTTTGGGTAGACAGCCATGTGTGTGATCATAAAATGTTGCAATATGTAATTGACCTTGTTGGTGCCGATAAAGTAATGCAGGGCAGCGATTATCCTTTTCCTTTAGGCGAAGCTGTACCGGGCGAATTAGTGAGAACAGCACCTATCTCTGATAAAGAAAAAGAAATTATTTTAGGGGGCAGTGCAAAGAGTTGGTTGGGGATCTAACCTTTATTCGTATAATGAATAATTATATTGGTAAAATTCTTTTATGGTACCGTCGTAAAGAACATACTGCTGAAAAAGATAGCCTTTGTAGTCGTAGAAATAAACTTCTTTAGTGCCATAGTTATGGTCTCCTGTTGTTTTTAATATAAGAGACCCGTGGTCATTATAAAAATAACGTTTCGTCATATGTCCTAATTCAGTGTTATTGTAAAGTTTTTCGTAATAAGTGCATACAGAAATTTTATTGTTCTTGTATAAAAATTCCTGTCCTAGTTTATATTTTGCTGTATCTTCTTTATAAAAATACTTTACACTATATTCTCCTGGAGCAATATCGATCCTGGTAAGCGAATCAATACTATTGCGATCATATTTTTTTTTGATCTCGTTATTAGTATTATAAACATAATGCGAAGTATAGGCTGCTGCTTTATTAATAAAAGTTGTAGTAAAAGCATCTGATTTTTCCAATACTAAAATGTAATTTGTATCTATCGAAATTTTATTCTTTTTTTGACAATAAAAATCATAAGAAAAATAATAGGTAACTCTGCCGGAACTGTTATAGGCAATTGAGTCATACCTTCCAACATGCCCTGCAGCTCTAAGTACTATTAAATTTCCAGCAGTATCGTATTTGTACATAACTGAATCTAACGCTGTTAAACGCTCTCTGTCTTTCTTTTTTTTAATCAGGAAATTTTTTTCAAGATATAATTGTCCAAGGCTGTTAAAATAATAGATGGTCTTGTAATCGGATGAAGACGAGGTAATTTTTTTTATGCCTTTCTCTTTATATTTTTTCAGGTATTCTTTAGAAAAAGGCAAGAGGTTGTTAAAGTCTGGCGCGTAAAAATGATATGGGCTTGTAGGAGATGTTGCTCCTGCTTTTAATAAAAGACAGGAAAAAATAAATACAAGTGTTTTTCTTAATATGATGGAGGTAGCGTTGATCTTACAATTTCGTCACCAAAGCAAAGTTGCCTTCAATTTTAAAGTGCCAGCCTTTTTCGAAAATTTTAGGAAGGAAACGACGGTATAAAACCATTCGGCCATTCTCAATAGAATCGTCTTCGTTATCACGGCCAACAGCGTTAAATTCGTATACGTTTACTTTAGGGTGTTCTTTCATGTAATTTTTTACGATCTCAACAATCGTATTCATTACCTGGTAAACTTCGCCTTTGTTGGTGGCTACATATTCTTCACCTTCAAACTCATCGTTAACCACGCCAAATACAATATTAGAGTGTAAGATATTATCCTGTAAACGGCCAAACCTAACTTCGTACCTAAGCGCGCTTTTGGTATTAAAATAATACACACCCGCACTTGGAATGTTTGGGTACTCGATGGGAAGAATATTTGTATAACTGTTTGAGATAAATTTTGTTTTATATTAAGCTAACTCAGTTACTTTTTTTTTAAATCTATCAGCCAGAACAAGATCTTTAGTTCCACCGCTATAATCGTAAAAGCCTTTTCCTGATTTTACACCAAGGTGGCCTGCAGTAACCATATTAACTAATAACGGACAAGGTGCATATTTTTGGTTGCCAAATCCGTCTTGTAAAACACGTAAAATATTTAAACAAACATCTAAGCCAATAAAATCTGCTAATTGTAACGGCCCCATCGGATGTGCCATTCCTAGTTTCATAACCGTATCAATTTCTTCAACACCAGCAACGCCTTCATTTAAAGTAATGATAGCTTCGTTTATCATCGGCATTAAAATTTTGTTGGCAACAAATCCAGGAAAGTCGTTTACCTCCACCGGTACTTTATTTAATTTTTTTGAAGTTGCCATTATCAGGTCAGTTACTTCATCAGAAGTGCTGTAACCACGAATAATCTCAACCAACTTCATAATTGGCACAGGGTTCATAAAGTGCATGCCAATTACTTTATCGGCACGTTTTGTAACTGCTGCAATTTGCGTGATAGAGATAGAAGAGGTATTACTTGCTAAAATGGTATTTGGCGAGCAGATCTCATCCAATTGTTTAAAGATCTTTAATTTAATATCTACATTTTCGCTGGCAGCTTCAACAACCAGGTCGGCATTTTTTGCGCCTGCAGCAAGATCAGTATAAGTAGTGATGTTCTTAAGCGTAACATTTTTTGCTTCTTCGGTAATAGTTCCTTTCTGAACCTGGCGGTCTAAATTTTTAGTAATGGTAGCTAATGCTTTTTGAAGAGCCGCTTCGTTAATATCAACTAAGTTTACTTTGTAATCGCACTGAGCAAAAGCATGTGCAATTCCATTTCCCATTGTGCCACTTCCTATAACTGTTATATTTTTCATTGTAAAATTATTTTTTGTTCTTAATTCTTGTATCGTTTCAATCTAATTAGTCTAAAAGTATTTAGGTAATTTGATGTTTACTGTTTGATTTTTGAAGACTAAATCTAGCTTAGAATTTTGGTTTAAACAAAGAAAATTTTAAACATTTTCCTTTACAAAATAAAAACCTCAAACTTAGGGTTTGAGGTTTTTAAATGTTCTTTAGAATTAGTTGCTAATGCTTATCTTTTTCTCAAGTTCTTCGATATAAGCTTTGAAACGTTTATCGGTATCCATTAAATTGTTTACCGTACGGCAAGCGTGTAAAACAGTGGCGTGGTCTTTACCGCCGCAGTGCATACCAATAGTAGCTAATGAAGATTTGGTCATACTTTTTGCAAAGTACATGGCTATTTGACGGGCCTGAACTACTTCGCGTTTGCGGGTCTTAGACTTCATAGTGTCTATGGCAAGATCAAAATAATCGCAAACCACTTTTTGGATATAATCGATGGAAACCTCGCGGGCTGTGCTTTTCACAAATTTGTCGATCATTGTTTTGGCTAATTCCAAAGTGATCGTTTTTTTGTTTAAGCTGGATTGTGCTAATAATGAGATCAATGCACCTTCCAGTTCGCGAACGTTTGAAGTAATGCTGTAAGCTAAATATTCAATAACTTCTTTTGGAAGCTGAATACCTTCGTTGTAAACTTTTTTCTCAAGGATAGCAATTCTTGTTTCTAAACCAGGAGCTTGTAAGTCGGCGCTAAGCCCCCATTTGAAACGGGATAATAAACGTTGTTCAATTCCTTGAATATCAACAGGGGGACGATCGGAAGTTAAAACGATCTGTTTTCCTAATTGGTGTAAGTGGTTAAAGATATGGAAGAACACATCCTGTGTTTTTTCTTTACCTGCAAAATACTGCACATCGTCAATGATCAAAACATCTATCATTTGATAAAAATGAACGAAATCGTTTTGGTTATTGTTTTTTATAGACTCAATAAATTGAGTGATGAATTTTTCTGACTGAACGTATAAAACGGTTTTGTTAGGGAAGTTCTTTTTTACTTCAATACCGATAGCTTGAGCTAAGTGAGTTTTACCTAAACCAACACCACCATAAAGTAATAATGGGTTAAAAGCGTTTCCGCCTGGTTTTTGCGCAACTGCAAATCCGGCACTACGTGCTAAACGGTTACAATCACCTTCTACCGAATTATCAAAACTATAGTTAGGATTTAATTGCGATTCTACCTGAACCTTTTTTAAACCCGGAATTACAAATGGATTTTTAATAGGGTTTGAACCAATATCAATTGGCATTGATACGGATGGATTTTTTAGATTGGTATTAATGTTTGGTAATTTAAAAGTAATAGGTGTTTCAGTTTTACCTGAAGCATTATCCATAATGATATTATATTCTAATCTACCTTCAGCGCCTAATTCTTTTTTAATTACTTTTTTAATTAAAGTAATATAATGTTCTTCGATCCATTCGTAAAAAAACTGTGATGGAACTTGGATGGTTAAAACGTTATTTATTAATTTAATTGGTTTAATCGGATCAAACCATGTTTTAAAATTTTGAGGGCTAACATTGTCCTTTATTATCTCGAGACATCCATTCCAAATCTGTTCTGCAGTTTTCTCCTTCATCATTATTAAAATATTTAAATATTATGTTGTTGTAAAAGTAATTAACTTATTCTTGTTTGTAAATATAATGGGATTATTTGTCTTTGCAACAAAAAAACCGAAAAAAAAGTTTAAGAAAATTTTAGCCTAAAACTTGCAGGATTAGTTTTTTTTTACATGGCCTTCTAAATCCTCATATTTTTGTTGTTTTGTAAGGTTTTTTTGTTATATGAAGAGAAGAATACTTCTATTTTGCCTAACCAGATACCTGCCCAGCCAACTTGCGTAATTTGAACTTCTTTGCCAATGCTATTTAAAGCTATTTGCGGCGTTTCTAAAAACGTATGTGTATGACCGCCGATTATGAGATCTATATTTTTAGAGCGTTCGGCTAAAGCCAGATCTGAAACTTTATTGGTGTCGTATTTATAACCAAGATGCGATAGACATATCACGTAATCGCACTTTTCTTCGTTCTTTAACGTAGAGGCTATTTTATTAGCATTTGCAATAGGATCTTTATAAATGATCCCTTTGGTATATTTTATATCTACCAAATTTTCAAGATCAATTCCAACACCTAACACGCCAATTTTTAAGGGGCCTTTTTTGTATATTTTGTAAGGCGAAATTTTTTTGTTTTTTGAAAGTGCTGTGTCTTCAAAACCATAATTGCAATTAATAAAATCAAATCCTGCATGTGGGATTTGTGTCACTATATTTTCACAGCCAAGGTCAAAATCATGATTACCAAACGTTACAGCATCGTACTGCATTAAGGTCATTAATTTATATTCTATTTCGCCATGATAATAATTAAAATAGGGGGTGCCCTGGAAAATATCTCCGGCATCTAAAAGCAAAACATTTTTATCTTCCGATCTTATTTTTTCGATCATAGAAGCCCGCTTTGCAAAACCTCCTTCGCCGGCATATTTTGCATCGTTTTCAGGAAAAGGTTCTATTCTACTATGCTGATCATTTGTATATAAAATAGTGAGTTTTGTAAATCCTTTTTCTAATAACAAATTATTTTGCCCATAGCTGTTTAGCCCATAAACAGTGGCCGCTGTACCTAATGTGAATTTTAAAAATTCGCGCCTATTTTGAAATTTGAAATCGCCCATCAATGTATGGTATAATTTGTTTTTTATTTTCGTTTAAAAAAATACAATATTTTATTATAGCATCTCTGATCCTTAAATTGCTTTTTTCAATTGTAAAAGGCTCTTTCAAAAAAATAAAATTATCGCCACCATAAGCTAAATAATCGCTGGTAACTATGGTGTAAATTTTTTCCTTATCAATTGAGCTACCATTAATTGTGGCTTCTGTGATCTTATTATTTTCAGCTTTTATTTTTAATCCTAAAAAAGGATGGCGTTTTTCAAAAATGATTTGCAGACCTTCTAATAATTTTTGACCCGAAATTTTTACAAGTATAAGGTCATTTTCAAAGGGCATTAACTCAAAAATATTTATAACCTTAATATTTCCTTTTGGTAAATTAGTACGTAAACCTCCGCGGTTAATTAAAACAACATCTACAGGTAGGTTCTTAAATTCTTTTTCTGCATTGTATTTTAAGGCATCGCAAACAAAATTTCCAAGCGCAGATTCATCGCCGTCTTTTAAAAGTACGTCGGTTGAATTTCCAATTATCTTTTCTGTTTCGGCGTTTACTTTTACTTTATATTCTGCAATGGCGATCTTTGCACTTTGGCTTTCGGTATTTTCTTTTAAAGAATAATGTGTAAAATCTGCTTTTTGCTTTAAATAACTTTTAGAACAGGAGCTAGAAATTAAAAGAGATAAAAAAAGATATAAGATTTTGCCTTTCATTAAAAAACTTATTTTTGTAAAAATAATATTTTAAACTCGCCTTGTTTTATTATATTTAAGCATCGGTAAAAATTTAACATAGACATGATAAAAGCTGAAACTAAGATACGTGTGCGTTATGGCGAAACCGACCAAATGGGTTACGTTTATTATGGTGTTTACGCGCAATATTACGAAGTGGGCAGGGTAGAGGCTATGCGCAAATTAGGCTTTAGTTACAGGCAGGTTGAAGAAAGAGGCATATTAATGCCGGTTATAGATTTTTCTATTTCTTACAAAAAACCGGCCTTTTATGATGATGAGATAACTGTTGTTACCTATATGCGCGAACGCCCAACAGGCCTGCGCCTTATCTTTGACTACGAGTGTTTTAACGCAGTGGGAGAGCTCTTAAATACAGGCAAAGTTACTCTTGTATTATTAGATAAAGCAACTAACAAAATGTGCAAGATCCCCGATTGGTTTCAAAAAGGATTTGACCCATTTTTTTGAGCATTTTATAGCTAAAATTGCTTAATTTCGCTCATAATATTCATTTAACATGATCTCTACTAAAAAAATCCAAATGGTTGACCTTAAAGGTCAATACGAGAAAATAAAAAGCGAAGTTGATAAGGGGATTCAGGAAGTACTTAATACTACCGCGTTTATTAATGGACCAGCAGTAAAAGAATTTCAGGCCGACCTGGAAGCTTATTTAAAAGTAAAGCATGTTATACCTTGCGCAAACGGAACTGATGCCCTGCAAATTGCCATGATGGCTCTTGGATTAAAACCGGGAGATGAAGTTATTACTGCCAGTTTTACCTATGTTGCTACTGCCGAGGTAATTGGTCTTTTAGGTTTAACCCCGGTTTTAGTGGATGTTTATCCCGATACATTTGATATAGATATTGAAGCTATAGAACGTAACATTACGCCAAAAACAAAAGCTATTGTACCTGTACATTTATTTGGGCAGTGTGCCGATATGGAACGCATAATGGCTATAGCAAAAAAGCATAATTTATATGTAATAGAAGATGTTGCACAGGCAATTGGCGCTGATTATATTTTTTCTGATGGTAAAAAAGCAAAGGCCGGAACCATTGGTACTATTGGTTGCACCTCATTCTTTCCAAGTAAAAATTTAGGTTGTTATGGCGATGGCGGCGCCATGTATACAAACGATGATGAGCTTGCGAAAAAAATGAAAATGGTAGCGCATCACGGACAAAGTGTACAATACGTACACGATGTTTTAGGAGTGAATTCGAGATTAGATACTATACAAGCGGCAGTACTAAAAGTTAAGTTAAAGCATTTGGATGAATACGCAGCTGCAAGAAATAAAGTAGCAGAGTATTATGATAAGGCCTTTGCTAATAATACAAAATTAAAAACACCAGTGCGCACAAAAAAGTCTAATCATGTTTTTCATCAATACACTTTACAATTAAATGGTGTTGATAGAACAAAGTTACGTGAGCAGTTAGCAGAAAAAGGAATTCCGGCGATGATCTATTATCCTATTCCTTTACATATGCAAAATGCATTTAAAAGCGATAGGTTTAAACAAGGCGATTTTCCGGTAACAGAAAAATTATGTGCTTGTGTTCTTTCGCTTCCTATGCATACTGAATTAGATGGCGAGACTTTAAAATATATAACGGACACAGTTCTACAATTAGTCAATTAGATAATTAGTCGATTTGACAATTAAAAAGAAAATGGAACAAAAGGAAAATGCCATATTAAATTTAACAATAGAATTTTCTATTGAGGCAATTTCTTTTGTTGAAAAATTGGAAGCACAGCGAAAATTTGTTGTAGCAAATCAACTAATAAAATCCGCCACATCAATTGGTGCTAATGTGCATGAAGCTCAGAATGCTGAAAGTAAGGCTGATTTTATACATAAACTTAAAATAGCACATAAAGAAGCGGATGAAACTATGTATTGGTTAACTATTTGTGAAAAATCTGAATCTTATCCTACAAATAAAGAATTAAAGGATAAGCTCCATATTATAATAAAAGTTTTATCAAAAATAATTTCATCTACAAAACAAAAAATGAAGATTGCGGCAATTAACTAATTGTCACATTGTCGAATTAACTAATTAAAGAATATGAAGATAACGGTAATTGGAACGGGATATGTAGGATTAGTTACAGGAACCTGTTTTGCAGAAGTTGGTGTTGATGTTACGTGTGTAGACATTGATCAAAAGAAAATTGAAAATTTAAATAAAGGCATTCTTCCTATTTACGAACCGGGATTGGAGGAAATGGTTTTGCGTAATACACAAAAACAACGCTTACATTTTTCTACTTCATTAGTTGAAAGTATTAAAAAGGTAGAAGTGGCATTTATAGCAGTAGGTACACCACCTGACGAAGATGGCTCAGCCGATCTTAAATATGTTTTGGCAGTTGCTGCATCTATTGGTCAGCATATGGAAAAACCTTTGGTTGTTGTTACAAAATCTACTGTGCCGGTTACTACAGCCGAAAAAGTTAGAAACGCAGTGCAAGTTGAATTAGATAAACGTGGAGCAAAAATTGATTTTTATGTTGCATCCAATCCTGAATTTTTAAAAGAAGGCGCAGCCATTGAAGATTTTATGAAACCCGACAGAATTGTTGTTGGAACAGACAGACCGGAAGCAGAAGAGATCATGCGTAAATTATACAAACCATTTTTAATGAATGGTCATCCTATCATTTTTATGGATATTCCTTCTGCAGAAATGACGAAGTATGCTGCTAACTCTATGCTTGCAACCAAGATCAGTTTTATGAATGATATTGCAAATCTTTGCGAAATAATGGGCGCCGATGTAAACATGGTACGCAAAGGTATTGGCAGTGATGCACGTATTGGTACTAAATTTATTTACCCAGGTGTTGGTTATGGCGGAAGTTGTTTTCCTAAAGATGTAAAAGCTCTGATAAAAACAGCTAAAGAAAAAAATTACAACATGCGCATCTTAAACGCAGTTGAAGAAGTGAATGATACACAAAAAGAAGTTTTATTTAATAAAGTAAAAACACATTTTAAAGGCGACCTTAAAGGAAAGAAATTTGCTCTTTGGGGTTTATCTTTTAAACCGAAGACAGATGATATGCGTGAAGCGCCATCCTTGGTGATCATCGAAAAATTACTTAGTGAAGGAGCAAGTGTGATAGCCTACGATCCAGTGGCAATGCATGAGGCAGAGCGAATGATAGGAAAAACAATTTCGTATGCAACAGATATGTATGATTGTTTGAATAATGCAGATGCCTTATTGGTTGTTACCGAATGGCCTGAATTTAGAGTGCCTAATTTTGACGAACTTGGAAAACGTTTAAAACAAAAAGTAATGTTCGACGGGAGAAATATTTTTGATCCGCTGGATATGAAAAAATTAGGTTACAGTTATTATTGTATAGGTATTAAAACTAATTAGTCAATGAGACAATTCGTTAATTAAATAATTAAAAACAAATTTCGTTAATTGACTAATTTATAAATTATGAAAAAGAGGATACTTATAACAGGCGCTGCAGGATTTTTAGGATCGCATTTATGCGACAGATTTATTAAGGAAGGTATGAATGTAGTTGCCATGGATAACCTGATAACAGGAGATCTTAAGAACATCGAGCATCTTTTTAAATTACCACAGTTCGAATTTTATCATCACGATGTTTCAAAATTTATTCATGTTCCTGGTAACGTCGATTACATTTTACATTTTGCTTCACCCGCAAGTCCTATAGATTATTTAAAGATCCCTATTCAAACTTTAAAAGTTTCTTCTTTAGGAACGCATAATGTTTTAGGATTAGCGCGTGTAAAAAATGCAAGGGTTTTAGTTGCTTCTACAAGCGAAGTTTATGGAGATCCGCATGTGCATCCGCAAACAGAAGAGTATTGGGGTAATGTAAATCCTGTTGGTCCGCGTGGCTGTTACGATGAAGCAAAACGTTTTATGGAAGCATTAACCATGGCTTATCATGATACACATGGATTAGAAACGCGCATTATAAGAATATTTAATACTTACGGACCACGCATGCGCCTTAACGACGGACGTGTTTTACCTGCATTTATTGGACAAGCATTAAGAGGTGAAGATCTTACTATGTTTGGTGATGGTAGCCAAACGAGAAGTTTTTGTTATGTAGACGATCTGGTTGATGGTATTTACCGTTTATTAATGAGTAATTATCATATGCCTGTAAACGTTGGTAATCCAAGCGAAATAACCATTAAAGAATTTGGCGAAGAGATCTTAAAATTAACCGGTGCTAAACAAAAATTAATTTCGTTGCCATTACCAAAGGATGATCCTAAACAACGCAGACCGGATATTACAAAAGCCAGAGAAATTTTAGGTTGGGAACCGAAAGTGAACAGGGCAGAAGGTTTAAAAATTACATTCGAATATTTTAAATCGTTAAGTAAAGACGAACTGAATAAAACCGAACACAGGAATTTAGAAACTTTGAATAAGTAATTTCTTAAGATTTAAAAACATTGTCACTTCGAGCACGGCAAAAGCGATTAGCTTTTGAGCGAGACACTGTGTTAGCAAGAAGCATATATGTGTCTCGATTGCGCTCGACATGACATTCGAATCAAGAATTTCCGGATTTCTTTCCTAAATAAATTTTCACAATTACACCTGCAATAGCTGCCAGTATTAATAGGCCACCCATAATATATCGTTCTGCAACGATCATTATAACACCTCCTAAAAGCGTTAAAAAGGATCCTAAATAACCTAACCAGGCATTTTTCATAATAACATTATTAAATAAAAAAACCTCCGCTTTTAACGGAGGTTTTTTTGCGATGTTTAATTTTTATTTCCTTTTATCGAAATCTACAACTATTGGTGTAGAGATGCATAATGATGAATAAGTACCAATTACACGACCAATTAATAAGGCGAAGATAAATCCACGGATACTATCACCACCAAATATGAAGATCACTAATAACACGAAGAATACAGTTAACGATGTTAAGATAGTACGACTTAATGTACTGTTCAACGCAAAGTTAATAAGCTTATTTCTTTCTTCACCAAATACATCTGATTTTCCGCTGTCTGCTAATTTCTCACGGATCCTGTCAAACACAACCACCGTTTCTGTCATGGTGTAACCCATTACAGTTAAGATAGCGGCGATAAAATCCTGGCCTATCTCTAAATTTAATAATGAAGGGAATAGACCATGGAAAATAGTATAGCACGATAATACAATTAAAACGTCATGGAATAAAGCCACAACCGAACCTAAACCATATTGCCATTTACGGAAACGTATAACAATGTAAAAGAACATCATTAAGCAAGAGAATAATACTGCGGCATAAGCACCATAAACGATGTCTGTTGCAATGGTTGGTCCAACTTTTTGTTGCGATACGATGTTGTTAGAGGTTGCGCCAAATTCTTTTAACCCTGTCAATAATTTATCTTCTACTTCCTTATCAGCATTTGGATCGTTATCGCTTACACGATAAGTTGTAGTGATCTTTACTTTACTTGAATTTCCACCAATTGTTTTTACTTCAGGAGCTCCTTCAAATAAAGGTGCTAAAGATTTTTTCACATCTTCTGTGTTCACTTCCTTATCAAACTGAACCTGGTATGTACGTCCACCTTTAAAATCAACACCTAAGTTTAGACCGCCATTTTTAAAATAAAATACAATACCTAAAATTATGATCACTGTTGAAATAGCATAGTATAATTTTCTTCTTCCAACAAAGTCAAAAGAGATATTTTTAAATGCATTACGAGTAGCTGTCGTGTCAAATGGAATTTCCATTTTACGTTCTAACATCCATTCAAAAATAACACGTGTAATTAAGATAGCTGAGAATAATGAAGTACAGATACCGATAAATAAAGTAGTAGCAAAACCTTGTACCGGACCAGAACCAAATACGTAAAGGATAACGGCAAGAATTGCTAATGTAACGTTAGAGTCAATGATAGATGACATGGCATGTTTAAAACCTTCTTTAATGGCCTGGCTTGTAGCTTTGCCTAAAGCTAATTCCTCACGTACACGCTCAAATATTAAGATGTTGGCATCCACCGCCAAACCAATGGTTAATACTATACCCGCAATACCTGGTAATGTTAACACCGCGCCAAGCGAAGTTAAAATTCCCATAATAAAGAACATATTGGCTACGAGAGCAACGTTGGCAACTAAACCTGACTTATTATAATAAGCCGCCATAAAAATTAAGATCACTAATAAAGCGATACCAAAACTCATTAGGCCAGAGTCAATTGCTTCTTGTCCTAATGTTGGTCCAACAATACTTTCTTCTACAATGTGTGCAGGCGCTGGTAATTTACCGGCACTTAAAATTGCAGCTAATGCATCTGCTTCAGCATCTGTAAAGTTTCCTGTAATTTGAGATTGACCGCCGGTAATCGCTCCGTTTACACGTGGAGCAGAAAATACCATGTTATCCATTACAACAGCAACACATTTACCTTTGTTAGCACCTGTAATGGTTGCCCATTTTTGTGCAGCTTCAGAGTTCATGCTCATGCTAATTAATGGAACACCACCCTGGCGTTGATCGTAATCTTTACGTGCATCAGTAATAATATCACCACTTAAGGCAGCTTTACCTTTACTATCTGTTTGTTTAATAGCGAATAATTCAAAATAGGTTGCAACAACTTGTCCTTCTTCATTTTTTTGTTCAACTTCTTTTGAACCCCACATGAATTTTAATTTAGAAGGGAAGATACTTTTTGTTTTTGCGATCTTTAAATATTGATTAACCAAAGCTGTATCTGCTTTTGAATAAGAACGACCAACAACCGGACCTTCGCCGTAGCTTTTTGGTTGTCCTTTTTCATCCATTATAACGTTTGGTTTTAACGGAGAGTACATTGAATATAAAGGATAACGTTTAACGAAATTCTTTAATGCAGTATCTTGCGGATTTACTGAAGCTGTGGTAGCAGCTTTTTGAATAGAGTCTGCCTTTTTAAGAGAATCTGCTTTTGCAGCAACTGCAGGATCGATAACTTTAGTTGAATCTGTAGATGCTTTTGCAGTAGTATCAACTACAGCAGTAATTGTTTCTGGGTTGATGGTACTTCTTACTAAATAGTTTACTTTATCAAATAACTGGGCGATCTCGCCGTTCTCGTATGTTTCCCAGAACTCTAAGTTTGCAGTACCTTGTAATAATTCGCGTACACGCGCTTTATCTTTTACACCAGGTAATTCAACAAGAATACGGCCTCTTGCTTCTAATTGCTGGATGTTTGGTTGTGTTACACCAAAACGGTCAATACGGCTACGGAATGTTTTCTCAGCATTTCCGATTGCTTCTTTAACTCGCTCATCAATAAATTTAAGAACTTCTTCGTTTGTAGAATTGTATGGAAGTTTACTTTTATTCTCAATAGTTTGGAATAAAGGCGCTAAACGACCTTGCGGTGCAATTTGTTTATACGTTTTTTCGAATAAAGTAATAAAGTCATCGTTATTTTTAACACCAAGATTTTTTTGAGTTTCATTTAAAGCCTGGTTAAACTGAACATCAGCACTATTGTTACTTAAGTTTTTAATGATGTCAATTACCGAAACCTCTAAGGTAACGTTCATACCACCACGTAAGTCAAGACCTAAGTTGATCGCATTTTTCTGACACTCTTCGTAAGTATATTCAGCAATTAAGATATCATATACTGTTATCTTTTTCATCGAATCTAAATAACGATCGGTTAGATAACCCTTTATAGAATCAACAAAATGCAGTTCTTTTGATGCATCTCCTTTTGAATATTCACTTGCAGCCTTTTTTGTTTTAGCGGAAGAGGCCGCAGTTTCAGCATATGCCTTGGCATCTTCTTCAACTCCTTTTGTTATCCATGTAAATGATAAATAAAATATACACGCTAAGCCTAATAAAATGGCAAATAATTTAACAGCACCTTTGTTTTGCATAATCTAAAATTCTACTTATAATTTTTTTAATTTAAGGGTGCAAATATATCATTTTACGGCATCTTTCCCAATTTTTGGAGAAAATAATTGTTTGCCAATAGGTTAATTTTGAGTGAATTATATTGGCCAACGAGCAGGAAAGTAGAAACTGACTTTTTATTAGCGAATTAACAGTTTTTGAACGCTTCGTTCGGTAGCTGTTTTCACTTCAATAAAATACACCCCTTTGGCATAGTTTTCAGCATGAAGAAATACATTTTTTTCGCCGGCATTTATCTCGCCATCATAAATGATATCAACGGTTTGGCCAAGTATGTTAAGCATACTTACTTTTACGTTTTGGTTGCTGGTAGAGCTTAATGGAATGCAGGTAATAAATGAAGCCGGATTGGGATAAATAGGCTTTGTTGTAATCAAAGCATTTTCTTTTAAAGAAGTTGATATACTGCAAGCCTGGATCTTGAACCTGTAACGGCCAAGTGGCGCTGTCATTGGCCTTGTCATAGTTTTACCGTTAACGGCTGTGGCTCCAATATAATAATAAACGGTATCGCCGGCTGCCTGGGCAGGAATGTTACAGCTGTACATTCCGGTTGCGGGGTTTACCAATGCCATATTTGTTTGGGTATAGCCTAATAAAGTATCTGTTGTCCAATGCACTTTAGCACTTGAAATACCTGATCTGTGCATTATTTTGGCGTTTATCACATAATTTCCGGTATCGCATGATAATGAGCGCGGTTGATGCGAGATCAATAAAGGATCGTTCGTATTTACACAATGTGTGATGCAATGGATAGCGCCACTTTGTGAAATAATAGGCGAAGTACCATTATCACAATCTATACCTACTACTTTATAACCTGGTAAACTTTGTGTTAATATGCGGTAAGCGGTTGTATCGTATTGCTGATAATAGGTTGGAAAGATGTAAGTTTTGTTTACAAAAACACCATTGGTATAAGTACAATACCAGCCACCCGACTGGTTTGGCCATTTATTGTTCTTATCTTTTGGCATTGGTATGCGTATAACTTTATATGGTGTACCAAAAACAGAATTATAATTAGTTAAAATGTATTGCAGGTTGGCCTCTATTTGCGGACCATCAGCTACTCCTAAAGGATATTGCCCAACCAATAAAGTTTCTTCATCCAGTAATTTCATGTGCATATCAATATGATGAATACCATCATAAGGCAACACCGGGAAGCGAATATATCGGTTAATGCCCATGTATTTTTTCATAATAGTATCAATAGCTGCAGCGGTATGTGTTGGATTTTCGTTATCGGTTAACTGCGAAGAAAAAGCGGTTCCAAAACCATCGCTCATATAATTACCACCTGTGTGAATAATATCGTTTGGCGCTACTTTTGTTTCATAGATCGGGATGTTCATGTTATTGGCAACAACCGTTGGAATTACATCATCCAAAGGTCTCGGGCGGTTATAGATCCAGTCTACAAGTATCAAAGAGTCAACATCTTTTCCATATACAGAGTTTCCAAAATAATCACGCATCCAGATAGAGTTAAAAGGCGCAACAATATATTTTAGATTGGTTAAAGGTACAAGGTTAGCAATAAGATTGTTTTTAACGGTATTAGAATCTGAGCAGATAATAGTAACTTTTGTTTCCAATTGTGCGGCTTTAATGATCTCGCGGTGAATGGCTGTATAAGATGTCCAGGTAATAACCAGTGTTTGTATCTCTTCCCATTCGGCAGCATTCCTTAATTTTGTATAAGGCGGCACCGTTGTAAATAACGATTTATTAAAGTCTTCATTCTTTTTTATCTGCTCTAAATAGGCAGGCATTTTTTCTTTTTCGCCATCGGCAAAACCTTTTGGAAGGTCTTGTGAAAATGAATTGAAAGATGAACAAATTGCTAAGAAAAGAGTAAATATTTTTTTCATGAGATTTTAATTTGTATTTCAAATCTAATCATTAAAAGATTGATTTGCAAAACTATATCATGAACCCAAATTCTGGTAGGTTTTAAAAACTTCATAAAATCGTCTATATCTTCAATTTTAGAATTCTGTTAACAAATCAAAATTAAGTAACAAAGAACTCTCAAATTTTGTTACCTTTATTGGCTTAAAATTTATAAATACATGTTCGATTTTCTAAAAAAGCTTTTAGGTACTAAAAGCGAAAAAGATGTTAAAGGCCTTGAATCAAAAGTTGAAGAAATAAATACCATCTATACTTCCTTAAATTCTATTTCGCATGATGAGCTCAGGGCAAAGTCCGCAGCTTTAAAAGCAAAAATTCAAACTGCTATCAAACCTCAAAACGATGAGATCGCAGCTATTAAAGCACAGGTAGATTCTAATCCTGATATTGATGTAAATGCCAAAGAAGATTCTTACAAAAAAATTGATGACATCGATAAAGAGATCACAAAAAAAATTGAAGAGGTTTTAAATGAAATTCTTCCTGAAGCTTTTGCGATCTTAAAAGAAACGGCCCGTCGTTTTAAAGAAAATCCAAGTATGGAGGTTACTGCTACAGATGTAGATAAAGAACTTTCTAAGCAACACGCTAATATTGAGTTGAACGGATCAAAAGCTATTTTCAAAAATAAATG
>JAUXSA010000035.1 GCA_030681615.1 Bacteroidota bacterium | reverse complement strand
GGTAATTGTTACGCCGGGATCTTTGCCTGTTCTCATGGTTATTACAGGGAGTATTTGCAAACTACATTGGACCAGTCGTTACAAGGAGGTAAAGAATATATTTTAAGCATGTATGTAAGTCTGTCTGACTATTCGCGGCTTGCCGTAGATAAAATTGGTGTTTGTTTTTTGAATAAAAACGTAAAGTACGAACACTCTGATGCTATTACAGATCTTAGGCCCATCTACATTCCATTAGAAGAAGAAGTAGGAATGGAAACAAACGAGTGGCATCAACTTACTGTTATATACAAAGCAAAAGGTGGCGAGAATACTTTATTGATAGGAAGTTTTAACCTTAAACGGTTATGGCAAACGGGGAATACGGTTCCTTATGGAATAAGTTCGCCCATTAATAAAAGTGTTGAACGCGATGCTTATTATTATATAGATGATGTGAGTATATTTGAATATAAGCGGGAAGTAATTGATACAGCAGAAGTCTTTAACCCTTATTTTGCAAATCAGCAACCAGAGGTGCCGGACACCGAAATTGTTGAACCCGTTACTATTGATAAAGTGCCTTCGGATGTGGTAATGACCTTTAAGAATCTTCTTTTTCAAACCGGCGAAGCGATCCTCTCCCCTCTCTCCTACCCTGAGCTGGACATTATTGCGTACAATATGAAACCGTACCCGGATAAATATATTGAGATCTATGGTCATACCGATAACGTAGGTGAAGAGGCAAAAAACCTTGAACTATCCATTAAAAGAGCTGCAGCCGTAGCTAACTATTTAAAAGCAAAAGGTGTTCTCGCGGCAAATGTCACCTCTAACGGTTACGGCAGTACCAAACCCATTGAAACAAACGAAACCGCCGAAGGAAGAAAACAGAACAGAAGGGTTGAGTTTATATTGAAGAGAAGATGAAAACTAAAACCCCTCCCGGGATTGGGAGGGGTTTTTGGTTTGAAAGAAATTATTTTATTCTTTGATTACTTTTATACTTTTTATTAAACCATTATTTTGCCTGATAACAAAGGTATAAATACCGGGACTATAATCTGAAATATCAATTTGTTGATTGCTTTTACATCGTTCTTTGATTAAAAGACTACCGAGCATATTATATACTTCAACATAAAGGTCATTTTCGTTTTTTGCGGAAATTAAGTATTTTCCATTGCTAGGATTTGGGAAAACTATTACATCATTTTTTATTTCACTAATTTTATGTGTTTTCGTAGAATTCTTTACTTCAACCATATTATAATTATTTAAACTATCTATGTTTTGACCAGCAGTATTTTGCCTGCAAGAAGCAGATCCAACAAATAAATTATATTCATCAGTATAAGTTTCATAACAATTGGCTAATTGCAATGTTACAAGATATTGACCATCGGCAACTGTTGAAGCATTCCAAAGACTAATATTATTAGACGAGGGATATCCAATTGTTGAATATATTAAAGGGCCATTAATTGCAAAGACTTGAAATGTATATGAATAAACTGCTCCCGTATAAATTATGTAGTTGGGATTATAACATTTATCTATGAGTATATCATTTATGGCATTACTGCCCGTCCAACTAATTGGTACATCCTCGTAATTTGAGGTGGTGCATGGTTCATTCGTTGCTTCAAAGCTTGAACCTTCAAGAGCTGAAAAGTTATCAAGCAATTTTACTTCGTTTGATTTAAATTTTGCTCCATATCCTGAATTAAGGGTTACGTTATTTTGAGCTACAATAGAATTGTATGTTCTGGTAACTCCAGGTAACACGGAAGTATTTTCATAAGTAAAATTCTCCTTACAATCCAAACATCCCTTTGTCCAAACTTTTATATAATCTACTTCAAATGTGTTAGGAAAGGGTGTGGAAGTCTCAGGCGCGGAACTACCACTACGAACAGTTGTTGTTAGGTATACTTGCATTGGATCCTTTGGGAAGGCTTTTGTTCTAGTATCAAAAGGATTAACCCCTGTATTACAAGTACGAATATCGCCATTGGTAGATATATATCGAGGGAAAGTTCTAAGCAAATCACCATCGAAATACCACTTTATTGTGTATTCATCTACCTCTAATGTATAGATATGCCAATCGGAGAGATTTACCTTATTATAAGTTTTACTACACCCATAATGTTCAACCTGGCCTATAGATGGATTGTATACATAATCATATCCAACACTAGTTGTTAATTTATTAGCTCCATGAAGATTATCAATAATATCAATTTCACTCCATCTTCCTCCGGAATAAAGCCAAAATGCGGGCCAAATACCATCACTTGGCGGCAATTTCGCCCTTATTTCATATTTACCTTTATAGAAGAATAAATTTTTTGTTCTAATCTCAGCCCCACTAAAGGTAAAATACTCACTTTGTGTCGTAACTGGATTCCAGTTCGTTACAAATGTACCATAATACGGAGTGGTGAATTTGTTGGCATTTAATTTTAATGATCCGTTACTAACAATGACATTATCTGCCGTTAACCACTGCTGTGCTTGACTAAAATCCCAATTTCTCCAAACGCCATTCATTATTTCCCAGTTGCTACTTAACGAACTACCATCAAAATTATCCTCAAATGCCAAGTTATATTCTCCTTGGGTACATGTTATATTTAGATCTTCATCAATTACATTATCTACACAACAATGATCATTTGAGGCACATTGCGAATGTACTTTGTATGCAACGCTTACAAACACAAGTACTATTAATATTTTTGTCCTCATATTACTTCTGTTTTAAAGCATCAATCTCTTTCTGCATTTTTACCATGAGAATTGTCATTTCTTCGAGTTTTTGTAAAAGAAGTTTATTCATCTCTGCAACTTCAATTCCTTTTTCTTCAACTTCTAAAGCAGATGGTACATCGGGCAAATGTTTATTTTGTTTATAATATTTCTCAATATCATACAAATTTGGCACTATGTAATTTTCATCGAAAACGAAATCTGGCCAACCCCAACCCCCCGGTCTAACATATAAACTTTTAGAAACAATTTTGCCATTTACGGTAAGCAGTGCATCATTATGAGGTGCAACTTGCGTCAGGTTTCCAATAATAGTTTTTCCATTAGCCTTTACCTGGAAATTTGTCTGGTAACCAGGATTCATGAACTTGTCAACCTGTATTGCTGATTGATTATCGTCATCAACTATTAATAATGTGTTGACTGCTGGAGGGTTTTGTACACCACTTCTTAATTCAATACATTGTCCAATTCCAATAGGAGAATTTTGGAAAACACCAAGTGATACATTTGAGCCGGCAGAAATATTGCTAGCGGTAGCTCCCCCAATAACTGCTCTGCTTGTAACATGTAATGCGGCTAAAGGGTTGCTTGTTCCAATACCCAATCTACTAGCGTTATTACCAGGAGCAGTATTTCCGCCAATATAGATATCCGTTTGCTGATCATATCCTAAATATAATTTACCACTGCCTATTGGATCTATTGCCGAACCGCCTGAACCGGCATGCCAAAGGCTTAAGTAATTTGCTGTTTCGGTCGTATTATAAATTCTGAAACTTTCTCTTGCAATAGGGCTCTTGACCTGTAACATTGCTGTAGGTACTTCTGTGGAACCAGCTAATCCGATCAATGTACGCCCTTCACCATAGATCTTGAATACTTCTCCAACATTACTCATTGTATTTTCTATAACAAAGCCTTTGTTTTCCGCCTTCATTACCTTATTAACCTGGGCCTTGATATCCTGATAAATTCCCTGGGAGGTATTTTCAATTAATAATGTAGGAATGTTATTATTATTTACAATATTTTTAACATGAAGATAACCGCTGGGATTTGTTGAACCTATCCCAATCTTTCCGTTAGAATGAAAAGTCATTCTATCGGCATTCGCAGTTGCATCTCTGATAACAAGATTCCCACTACCTGCGGCATCAGCCGAACCCGTTGTGCCAAAAGAAAATTTTCTTAAGGCACTAGAATTTTCTAATGTAATTGCTGCTCTGCCAGTCGTACTTGAATTTGTAATAGTAATACCATTTGCTCCTGATGAAGGGAAAATATGAATTTGATCGGAAGGATTTGTAGCATTCGTTCCAGAGCCGCCCCAAAAGGTTGTCCATCCATTATATTTTATTCTTATTCTATCTGTGTAACTATTAATGTTGCTAATGGAAGATAAGCTTCTAAGATATAAATCATCGTTTGCCCCACCGTTACCCCAATTTAACACACCAACCCCCGAACTGTATACTAGATGTCCACCCCCTTGATAAAGAGGAACAGTTCCTCCTGGAGGTGTTGGCGACCACTGCGCGAAAGCAGCTATATTTAATCCTAAAAAGCCTAAAATAAAAATCTGTTTTTTCATAATTGTTGTTTTTTATAATACGAACCTATTACAACAAGCAACAAAAAAAAATCAGGATGATGCCAAAACAATTTACGGCTTAATAACTGGTACTATTTTTAATGTAGAATTTTTTGGGAGAATTCCCGGCTAAAAATTAAAAACGTTTTAGGTTTTTTAGAATAACAATTTCTTAACGCAGATTAAAATTGATCATGCTTAAGAACTCTTCTTTTTTATGTTTAGAGATAGGAAGAGAGCGTTCGTTCTGGATAACCGCATAACCACCATCCTCAGGCAGATAGCGGGTTACATAATCAACATTTACAATAAAAGAATTGTGTAAACGAATAAATTTGCTTTTGTTAGTACACAATTGCTTTTCGTAATCTTTTAAAGAGCGGCTGACGTTTATTTTCTTTTTATTCTTTAAAACCACAATGGCCTGGTTCGAATCTGCTTCCACATACATAATGTCTTTAGCAGAAACAAGATCAATACCCGTCTTTGCCGGTACACTCACTTTAATATCTTCTGTTTCTTTTAATTTATCTAAAAGATCAAAAGCACTCTTCATTAAATTATCACTACCGGCTTTTTTATTTACTTTTTCAATAGCTTTTTTAAGATCATCCGCATCTATTGGTTTTAATAAATAATCTAAAGCATTCTTTTTAATGGCTTTTACTGCATGTTCTTCGTGTGCAGTTGTAAATATCAACTGAAAATTTTTAAACTCTATTTTCTCCAGCAACTCAAAGCCCGTAAGGTTGGGCATGTTTATGTCTAAAAAAACAATATCGGGACGGTAATTATTTATTAAGTCAACGCCCTCTAAAGCATTCATTGTTTTTGCAACTACTTTAACTTCAGGTGCATATTTTTTCAGCATTAGTTCTAAACTAATTACTCCATTTTCTTCATCGTCAATAATTATTGCGTGTAGCATATTATTTTAGTATTGGTATTATAATTTCAACTTGTGTGCCCAGACTTTTTAATTCATTATCTATTTTATCAGTCACAGTATAAGAGTATTCAACCCCTGTTGACCTTGTCATTAGATCTAAACGTTGCTTTATAAGCTCCAGCGCTAATGAACGTCCTTTTAATGGATCCTTTCTTTGTGCGGCGACTTCCCTTCCCACCCCATTGTCATCAACAATACAAATCAAACAATTCTCATCCTTTCGCGTAAAAGTAATATTCAACAATCCTTTCTCTTTTTTTGGTATCAGGCCATGCCACACCGCATTTTCAACAAAGGGTTGAATAAGCATGAATGGTATGTTTACCTCATCCTCAATTTTTGAAACAATTTTAAAATCAAAGGCATTTTTAAAACGCAATTTTTCAATTTCGAGATAACCGCTTAAAATATTTATTTCGTCTTCTAACGAGATCTTATCTATGGCACTACTTTCAATTAATTTTCGCAACAACTTGGCGAACTTTGTTAAATAATTCTCCGCATTCTGAAGGTCTGATTCTAAAATAAACCGTTGCAGTGTATTTAAAGAATTAAAAATAAAATGCGGGTTCATTAAAGAACGCACTGCTTTTGATTCCAATTCTATTAAACGAATATTCAATTCGTTCCTTTTTCTTTCTTGTTTTAATTGCCGGCGATT
This sequence comes from Bacteroidota bacterium, assembly GCA_030681615.1. Taxonomy (GTDB): domain Bacteria; phylum Bacteroidota; class Bacteroidia; order B-17B0; family Aurantibacillaceae; genus Aurantibacillus. The sequence continues at coordinate 69,231 of JAUXSA010000035.1, read as the reverse complement.
TATGGCAAATAAAACAGTACTAATAATTACCGTACCTATTACAATACATAAGATAATAAATAAAGGGTTTGCCCAATAAGGTTTTTTAACGGTTATTAATAACGTATTTGATGAAGGCACCCATTTGTTATTTACATTTAGTGCTTCGAGTTTAAACGTATATGTTCCGGGAGATAAAGCAGCAAGGTTAACATTAGTTTCATAAGTATACACCCAGCCACGTCCGTAATTGTACCGATAAACTATTTTGCCTTTTAAATTATAAAATAAAGCTTCGTAATTAATTTTAAGATCAGGTGTATTGTAATCTAAAATTATTTCGGTGTTGAGATCTTTACGCACATTATCAACAAAAACTTTCACGATCGAACAACGCTCAATTGCCGGTACAGTATTCGTATTAAAACTATAAATACAATCGGCTGAATAAAAAAGTAAATAGTTGCCAAGCATACACAACTTGTTTATCTCTATAGGATCAACAAAATAATCTAACGAGTAATTAAGAACATCATACTTACTATTTCCTTGATCGGTTATTTTACTGATACCACGGTTGGATACAACCCAAAGCTCATTACCATTTACATATATAGATTTACAAATATTACTTATCAATCCCTGCTTTTCCGAAACTGTATCTACCTTATTGCCTTTTACTACGAGCACCCCATTAAACTTTGTAGCCAGGTACATGGTGCCGTTGTTCTCTGCAAGAGCTTCAATACGGTGATTAAAGCGGTTGTCCTTCTCAAAATTATTTTTAGCACTATTATATTTATACAATCCCTTTAAACCACTAACAAAAATTTCGTTTTTTAAGGAAATAATGCCTGAGATCCTATCGCCAACAGAGCCTAATGTTTTAACAGTTTTAAAATTTGTATCTGTTTCAAACACATCCCTTACCGAACATAAAAGTAATTTATCGTTCATTCTAGCAGCTAATCTTATAGTCTTAGTAACATTTTCAAAAACTTTTACGGTTTTATTCTTATAATACAAATTATCCGGTGATCCGCCAATAATAAAGTTAGAACCAGCAATCGGTATCAATAAATTTGCAGCATTTTTTTTATCTTCAAAAAGTTTCTTTTTTATAACTCTTTTATCTAAAGTATATTTTAACTCATGAACACTTCCATTAACCAAGCTAACCAATAAGTTATTCTGGTCTGTACAAGCCAAAGATATGATGGCGCTTTCATCACTATCTGGCATTTTATATTTTACAACATCGTCATTCCCATAATAATAAAGTCCCGATTCTAACGTGGAGATCCACAAACCGTTTTGGAAATCTTTTGTAATGCAGGTTGGAGAAAGACCCTTTAAAAAACTACCCGGAATTGTTTGCATATTGTTATCATAACAATAAATACCTTTACTATACCCACCAACCAGTAGAACTGAATCTTTATATGATCCAATGGCAAGCATCCTGAATTCTTCTCTTCTAACTTCCTTTGTCTTAGCTTTAAGATCGAATTTTACAATTATGTTTTTGGTATTATAAAACAATGTATTATTTTTTTTATGAAAATGAGCTACGGACCATGTATCCGTATGCAAAATACTATCACTTAAAATAATACCAAGCTCTTTGTTAAGTATGTTTATACGATAGGTAAGTCCATAAGCGTTATTCCTTGCTTCGGTATGAATCAAACTTTCATCATTTAAAAGAATAACATCAATACCACATTTATTGAGGTATTTATTTTGTAGCACTTTTACGTTTGATGTTTTGTATGGTGAAGAGATCTTTAAAAAACTACAAGGTTGTAAATTTTGTCTACCAAGGTAGAGATCACCATTGCTTTCAATGGCAAAAGAAATGATCCTGCCTTCGCCTACAAAAGAATTAATTAATGAATTAGCTTCTATGTTATAAACCGAATCATTTAAAATGTAACCAATTTTAGATGTGAGGGTGCGAAACCAGATCTTGCCTGTGTTATCTTCTTTAACTTCAAAAATGGTATTGTCGGGCATACCATTTGATGTGTTGAAAATTTTAAAGGTATTTGCATTGTATTTGGCAATGCCCGCATCAGTGCAGATCCAAACGTAACCTTTACTATCTGATAGAACAAAGTGCGCCTCGTTACTCGGCAAACCATCTTTTGCTGTAAAATGTTTAAAAACCGGTTCCTGTGCTTGCAAATAATTTGCAAACGCAAATAGGATCAAACTAATGAACCGAATATGCTTTTTTGAGAAATTAATAATACCTGAAAATAGCAAAAAAAGTCTCACTAAATGAGCTATTTTGTATTTGCACGAAAATTTTATAGAATATTATTTACCCTCCTGTATCTTTAAATACTTAGTGGTATTAGCCGGGTCAATAAGCATTAGAGTTTCAACAGCTGTATTTTTTTCTTCCGGCAAGGCTCCTTTAAAAATATTGATCAGTTCGTCGGTTTTTGCATTAAAGAATAATTGCATTGTAAACGATGCAGGCCTTGATTGATACACCGGTTTTAAAAGGTCTAACGATTTTAAAATATTTGCCCTGCCCTCTTCTACTTTTTCATGCATAATATCTAAACCATTACGGCAGTAATCGTAATTACAATTGCGAATACCTTTAAAAACTGGTTGTAATGTGTTTTCAATTATCCAATAACGGTTCCTTTGACTTTCATTACTCCTCCAGCCTTTTTCTGCAGCAGTTTGTGCATTGTTTACAATAACCTGTGCTTTTTGCCAATACTCTGTTCCACCCAATGGCGCAAATGAATCACCATCTACAGCTAAGATAACGTATGCATAAAAAGCCAACACCGACGTTAAGTTATTCTGGAAAGTTGTTTCATTAAATTCTAATTGTGAGAATTGCTGGAACTTAAATTGAAAATTCTCATCTTCATAATTGAATAACTGAGTATAATAAGCGCTTTTAAAAACCGGGCGGCGACTTTGCACTTGTATAGACGCTGAAAAATCTTCGGTACTAATAGCTTCCTTAATATTTATAAAAATAGAACAATCAATACGCTCGTTGGTCGTATAAATTTCTTTTGTCCATTTTTTATTATTCATAAATTCGTAAATGGCCTTCTCTAACTGCTCAAAGATCTGTTTATTAGCTGTACCCTGTAGTTGCGAATAATTAATTTTAACCTGGCAATTTAATTCCTGACTAAAAGAATTTAAATGCACAAAAAGCAATGTTATAATTATGGAACAATATTTTTTCATTCTATTTTAAAAGATCAATAAGGTAATTTACAATATCATTTGCTACCTCTTGTTTTGATTTTAACTCAAAATTAGAGATTTTATTGTGTTTATCAATAATTGTGATCTTATTAGTGTCTACCATAAAGCCAGCGCCTTTTTCGGTAGCAGAATTGGCTATGATCACATCTAAATTCTTATTTTTTAACTTTTCTTTAGCGTAATCTATTACCTTTTCGGTTTCAAGCGCAAAGCCTACCAAACATTGTTTCTTTTTTAGTTTTCCAAGCTCGTTTAAAATGTCTTTTGTAGGTGTTAACTCTAATTTAAGATCGCCTTTTTGTTTTTTTATTTTTTTGTCGCTTACTTTAGCAGGCTTGTAATCGGCTACTGCTGCAGAACACACAACAATGTTTTTACTCTTATAATTAGAAAGCATAGCTTCATACATTTCATCGCTACTCTCCACATTTATTATTTTAATAGAAGCATTCTTAACTTTTTCATGACTCGGACCAAGTACCAGCGTAACTTCAGCACCTTTAGCAGCAAGGCTTTCGGCAATAGCAATACCCATTTTACCGCTACTTCGGTTACCTATAAACCTTACAGGATCAATGGCTTCGTAGGTTGGACCTGCGTTAACCAGGGCTGTTTTTCCGTTTAAGGGTAAACCCTGTTTAAAATAATTAGTTATAAATTCAACTATATTCTCCGGCTCCGCCATTCTGCCCTCTCCAACCAAACCGCTTGCTAACTCACCAGTTTCGGCTGGTATAATTAAATTCCCGTTGGTCTTTAGGATATCAAGATTGTGTTTTACGCTTGGGTGTTGGTACATATCCAGATCCATAGCAGGGGCTACAATGCATTTACTTTTTGCGGAAAGATAAGTGGCCATTAATACATTATCACACAAGCCTGAAGCCATTTTGGCCAGTGTGTTGGCAGTTAATGGAGCGATAATAAACAGATCAGTCCACTCGGCCAATTGCACGTGGTTGTTCCAGTTAAAATTGGCGTCAAAAAAATCAACTACTACTTCATTCTTACTTAAAACAGAAAGTGTTTGAGGGGTAATAAATTCTGTAGCTGCCGGGGTTAAAATAACTTTTACTTCGGCACCCTGCTTCACAAACAGCCTTACCAGGTGCGCGCATTTATATGCTGCAATACCGCCGGTAATACCAAGTAATATTTTTTTGTTGTGAAGCATTAAGATGTTCATTAAAAGTAAAAAGGCAGTAGAGCTTTTGCTTACTGCCTTTTAAAAGGTTATTGAAAAATTATTCCGCAGTTTTTGTGGGGTTACGGAAATAAACTTTCTCCTCTAAAAATTCCTGAATAGAGATCAAAGTTGGTTTTGGTAATTTTTCGTAATGTTTAGAAATTTCAATTTGTTCGCGGTTCTCAAATACTTCTTCCAAATTATCAGTATGACTGCTAAATTCCTGCAATTTACCTGATAATTCTTCTTTTAATTCTGAGCTAATTTGGTTAGCGCGTTTACTCATAATAGATACTGCTTCGTAAATATTACCGGTAGGCGCGTCAAATCTGCGAATATCGCGGGTTACAATACTTTGTTCTGCGTTTGTTTTTTTAAAATCCATGGTTAATTTAGGTTTTCTTTTAATTTTTTACAGCTGCTATAAACAGATTCTGAGCGGCTAAGATACGAACTTTTTGGGTACAGATCTACAAATTTTATATAATTTTCGATGGCTAGATCCAATCGCTCCTCTTTTTTAGCCCTTATACTGTTAATTGCCAGTAAATAGTAAGAATCTATCATTAAATAGAACATCTCATCGTTAAGGTCGCTAGAAGGATATTCTTTAATAAAATTTTTGGTAGATACGATGGCGGCTTTCCAGTCATCCACCTTATAATACTGTTTTACGATCTCGTAATCCTTTTTCTCTAATTTAGCGCGCAGCTTGTCAATAATAATGTTGCAGCTGTCTATTTTCGTGCTTTCGGGATATATGTCCACAAAAGACTGAAACTCTTTAATTGCATTTTTTGTGCTTGTTTGGTCTAATTTATAGTTCGCTGAAGTTAGGAAATAGCAATATGCATTCATAAAATAACATTCTTCGGCATGTTTACTTGCCGGAAATTGTTTGCTAAAATTCTTAAAATGGTATTGGCTAATTATAAAATCGCCCATATTGTATTCACTCCAGGAGTAATAGTAATACACCTCTTCAGCCTTTTCGGTACCTTTTACTACAGGTATAAGTTCTTCGTATAATTGCGAAGCTTTTATATAATGTTCTTTATCGTAATATTCCTTAGCCTTGGTCATTTTAAGTTCATAGTTATTGCTTTTAAGCAATTTATTAAACCCATCGCACGAAACAAGGGTTAGAACTACTACCGGAATGAATATTTTAAAGGCCTTCAGAGCTGCAAAAATACTATATTTTTAGCATAAAAAAAGCCCGGGAAAACCCGGGCTTTAGAAATTATGTTAATTAAAATTATTGATTGATAATTTTAACTGTTTTAGTAGCTTTATTAGAATCAGTAACTCTTACTAAATAGTTACCTAAAGGCTGGCTAGATAGATCAATTGAAACTACTTCTCTGTCTGAAGTTAAAGTTAAAACTGATTGACCTAACATGTTGTAAACAGTAACTGTGTTAGTTCCTTCTAAACCTGCAATAGTAGTTTTACCATTAACAGTTGGGTTAGGATAAACAGCAACTTTAGATGCAGCAACTAACTCAGTAAGACCAATAGATCCACAAGTACTAGTGAATACAGCTTCGATACCAAAATAACCTAAGTTACTTGCTAAAAAAGCAGGTGCAGCTGTAGCAGTTAATGCAGAAGTATAATAATTAGTTGGAGTTACAGGCGTTGCTTGTGAACCAAGTGGGAACCAACCTGTAGCATTTGCAGTTTGAGCAAGACCAGTATAGTAAATTGTACCAGCAGTTAAAGCCTGAGTAGTTGTATAGTTTAAAGTTTGGAATGTACCTAACATACCAGGAGTAACAACAACTGTGTTAGTTTGTCCGATAATTGTTCCTGCAGTGTTTAATAACACACCGTAGATAGAATTACCCGGAGTAGCAGTATCTGTTGAAACAGCAATACGAACAGCAGTTGTAGTTGCATTTACAGGCGTAGAGAATTGGCTGCTAATAATACCTGAACCAGTATTAAAACCAACACCAGCTGTATAAGAACCAGATGGAGGATTATAAGCCCAAACATCACAAGTAACGCTTTGAGTTTGAGTAATTGTATTGGTAAGGTTATTTTGATCAGGAGCAACGCCTACTGAAACTGTTTGAATACCTTGAACAGATGTTGGAGCAGCAGCAAAAGTTACAACTGTAGTTGCACCAGCAGCTAAAGATGCAATGAATTGAGCATTTGTGAATGGATTTGAACCTGCGATGCTTAAACCAACACCAATGTTTGTTTTAGTAATGTTACTTCCGTTCATAATTACAGCAGTTACAGCCTGAGGTGTAGCAAATGTAGTTGGGTATTTACCCGGAGCGTTAATACTTTGAACAACGATCTCGTTAGTGAACGTGTTTGGAGTACCAAAACGTAAAACTGGTCTAAAACCTGTACCACCTAATACTGGTGCAGTAAGAGAAGCTGAAGCACCTGTAGCACCTAAAGCAGTTCCTGCAAAAGCAGTATAAATTGCACCTGTACCAGCAGTAACACCAGCAGTATATTCATAAGCAATATTTAAAGCACCACCAGTATAGTTAAATGCAGAAGGTAAAGTTAAATCTACATTTGCAGCAGCAGCTCCAACAGGAATGCTATATGCCCCTGAATAAATTGTAGTCATACCTGCTGTGTTCCATGTAGTACCTGCAGTATAAGATGTAGCACTTGTGTGAACAAGATAAACAGTTAAAGTACCAGATGCAGCAGCATTAACACCACTTGTTAATGCAAAACCAAAAGATGTAATAGTTGGTGATAAAGCTGTTAGATCAGCTGTAGGAATAAAGTATTGACCTCTCATTACTGTATGACCTGTAGTTCCATTCGGAGCACGTAGGCCGGTAGTTCCAGGTGCCGTATTTGGCGTTGGAACATTTACTACAGTGTTTACCTGAGCAAATGATGCCAATGAAAGCATTGCGGTAAATAAAGTTAAAGTAATTTTTTTCATGTTTTTTTCGTTTTTTAGATGTTTAAGTATCAAATATATAAAAAATATAAATCCATTTACAGAAAATAAATCATTTAAATTTATTTTTAACAATTTGGGGAAAGCATTGGACAACTGTTTTTTTTCTAAAATCGTTTTAATTAAAAAACCCTCACCGAATTTACGGTGAGGGTTTTAAAAAAAAATTTAAAATAAAATTATTTGTTGATGATCAAACGTTGTACCATTTTATCTTTACCATTGCTAACAGTAACAAAATAAACACCGTTAGTTTGATTGTTAAGGTCTAAAGAAATTACATCAACTAAAACTGAGTTATAATTATTGTTTACAATAACCTGGCCTAAAGCATTAGTTACAGTAACATTAAGATCTTGAGTACTTGGTAAAGTAACAGCTAAATTAACTAATCCAGTAGATGGATTTGGCATAATTTTAACATCTTTGCTTATACCTAAGTTTTTAGAGATACCTGTGATAACAACGTTACCACAAACTATTGGGTAAATTGATAAGTTAGCTTTTAAAGCTGCACCCCATGCAGAGCTGATTGAATGCCATGAGTTATCAGACCATTTTTCGTATCCATAATCAATTGTAGAAGCAGGAGAGTTAAATACTACCGCTGTATCACCAGCAACTGTTGGAATTACAACTGAAGCAAAAAAGCCGCCAGTTGTTGGTGCAACAACACCACCACCAGGTAAGCTAAATAAATAGCTGAAAGCTGTAACAGAAGGATTACTTTGAGCAGCTAAAACTTGTGCCATTGTAGCCATAGTTTGACTTAAAACACTAGTTGGTCCGCCTGCTAAAGAGCCATTGTAAACAGTCATACCAACAGTTGAAGTTGGAGTACCACCAGTACCTCTTGTTAAGTTCTTAAAGAAGGTAACGATAACACCAGTAACAGTACCTTGAGCAATTGAGCTATAAGAAGCTATTGGAAAATAATTTGCCTTTTCTTTATCCTGGTAACAGTTTGAACCAAAAACATATCCTGCTTTTGGAGAACAACCTGGAGTAGCTGTATCAGAACCTGCTGTATTTAAGCTTAATGAAGCGTTTTGAGCAGTTGTAATTGTATCACAACCTAAAGCAGCTGATGAAGCCTTGTAAGTAATAGATTTTGAAATTTCAGAATTAGCTTCTAAGATCTGAGTATTCGTAACAATTCTGCCTGTTTGCGCGCTAGCAGTAACTGATAAAGCAACTGAAGCAACAATAAGTAATTTTTTAATCATTTTGTTTTTAGTTTTAAAGGTTAATGTGCAAATATAATTCATTAATTTTAAATTATAGTTAATTTATCATATTTTTAACACAAGTAATATGGAAATTTATTAGTTATAGCACCTCAATTAATATAGCTTCATTCTAATAATATTATTAATTTTACAACAATTGATTTTATGAGATTAAGGTTTTATACCTTATTAAACGTTTTATTCCCAGAACTAAGAATTGTTAAAAAAACGATCGTTTTATTGACACTGATAATTTCTTGCCCTGTTTTTTCTCAAAATATTTCTATCGAAGATATTAAAAAAGAAGCCGACAAACTCTATGAAGATGATGAGTTTACCAAGGCTTACAAGCTTTATGCACAGCTAGTTTCCAATTATCCAAAAGATCCTGAATACAATTTTAGACTAGGAGTTTGTATGATCTACAGCGAGCCGGATAAAAAGAAATGTCTGCCTTATCTCATTTTTGCTAATAGCCGTGCAGAAGAAACTTCAAAAGAAGTAAAGTTCTATTTGGGGAAAGCATACCACATTAATTACATGTTTGATGAAGCAATTAAATTTTATAACGAATACAAACAGGTAGGCTCCTCTTCTAAACAAAAAAAATTAATGGTCGATCGGGAAATTATTTCCTGCGGTTATGGTAAACGCCTATTAAGTAATCTAACTGATCTTGAAATAAAGGCAAAAAAACAACTGAACGAGGCCGATTATTTTAGAAGTTACGATCTTAAAGACATTGGCGGCAAATTATTGATAAAACCCGAAGCCTTTAGAACCAGCGCCGATAAAAGAAAAAAAGAAAAATCAGTTGTCTATTTACCGCGCAGTGCTAACAAAGTTTTTTTTAGCAGCTATGGCGAAAACACAACCAGCAAAGACATTTACTACGCTATTAAATTAGCAAACGGCGAATTTGCAAAACCTGTAAAATTAAATGGCATCAATACCGATTACGATGAAGATTATCCATTCCTTCATCCTAACGGAAGAACACTTTATTTCGCCAGTAAAGGCCACAATGGCATGGGTGGTTACGATATTTTTAAATCTGATTATATTGAAGCAACAGATTCGTGGACACAGCCTATAAACCTTGAATTTCCTATTAACTCACCAGATGACGATTACTTGTATGTAACCGATTCTCTAGAAAAAGTAGCGTATTTTAGTACAGGTCGTCAAAGCCCCCCGGGAAAAATTGATGTCTTAAAAGTTAATACTGAACGTAAGATCATAGATATTTTAGTGCTTAAAGGAACGGTTGTAAAAGAAAACGCCCAACAAAGTTTAAAAAGCAAGGTTACTGTAAAAAACATGGGCAATGGCGAAATTGTTGGTGTGTATGAAGCAGAAGACAATGGTAATTATTTAATGGATCTTCCAAATGGTGCAAAGTTGTTATACACGGTTGAAACGCCTGGTTTAAAAACACAATCAGAAAGGGTTGGCTTACCTCTTGCTACAAACTCCAGACCGTTAAAACAAACTATTTCTTACGACAAGGGTATATTAAAGATCTTAAACTATTTTGATGAAACACCAACCGACGATAGTTATTTGCAATACCTAAAACTCATCGAGAAGAAATCGAAACTTGATGTGAACGAAGGGGAAAATAAACTTGGTCCAACCGTATTGGATACTACAGCAAAAAACAATGTGGCTGTTAATACAAATACCAATACCGGCCCAACAGTTGTTGATGCAGGTGTTGATACAACAACTAAAGCTGCTGTAAACACAACAAGTATAGCCACAACAAAAACGGTAGCCGCAGTATCTAATAAAGAACTGTTAGATATTGCCAAACAAGATGCTAACGATTCTAAAAAAGAAGCGGCGCAATTACAGCAGGATGAATGGGATGCAGAACAATTAGGTGAGCAGAAAAAAATAGAGGCAAATAAAAAAATAGCCGAAGGTGATGATATTCTTAAGAATGCACAAACTATAGCCAATGAAGAGGAAAAAAATAAAGAGATAGAAAAAGGTAACGCTCTTAAAGCTGAAGGAGAGAATGAACTGGCAACCGCAAATAAGATCTTAACTTTTGCCAACTCATTAAAAGAAGATGCCGCCAATAAACAAAAAGAGGCTATCTTAAATGAACAGTATGCCAACGAACTTGAAAAAATAAACATTAATAAAAATAAGAATAACACCGAGTCGTTAGCAAAACTCGATGACCTTCAAAAACAAATTGCAGCATTATCAAATAAAGAAAAGACTTCGGATAACCTTTACAAATCAATAAAGGAAAATGTAGAGCAAAAAGAAAAAGAAATTGATATTGTAGAAAAAACAAATAGGTCATTAAATAATGAAATTGGTGATATTAAAAATGAGATAACAAGTGATCAAGTAGATCTTAGCAATACAAAAAAGAAAAAGGATAAAGAAGTTATAAATAACCAGATAACCGAACTTAAAACAGAACAGGCAGAAAAAGAAAAACAGGTTGCGCAAAACCAGGTTGAGATCAAAAAATTAAATGATGAGTTGGCTACTCTGAAAAATGAATTAGACCTTGCAACAAAAGTTAAGACGGAGACAATTGCAGCGGCTAAAACAAATGCCATTAACACCAACACCGCCGGTTCAACAGGCACAACCAGTGCTATTGGCACTAACACAAGTGTAACTGCTACAGCCGCAAATAAAATTACCGATAAGGTATTGGAAGATAAGTACAAAGATAAAATTGCTGTTACCGATGTAAACAGTCCGCAAAACTATATTGAAAGCAACAAACAAATTCTTAGCTACAATAAAGAAATTGACGCGGCAATTGCTAACAATAAAAAAGAATTAGTAAAAGCAAAAACACCTGCAGCCAAAACACAAATCACGAACGAAATAAAACAATTGGAAACTTCTAAAAAAGAGAACAACTTGTTAATTGCAAATAATAATAAAAAAGTACAAACATTAAATGCAGAGATCGCAAAAACAAATACTACATCTAATCCTAACGAAAAAACAATTAACCTTAACCCTATTGCTGCTAAAAATAACGGCGAGGCCATAAAAAATCTTGATGACCTTAATAATCAATTAAGCACTAATGATAATGCCAATTTTGAATATAACTCTTACCAAAATACAGAAGCACAAAAATTAAAAATAGAAGCCGATTCAAAAATTAATGACGCCTTTGCACAACAAAAGAAATTAAAAGACATTATTGCCACCACCAAAGCTGAACTTCAAAAATCGGATATTGGAACTAATTCTAATAATGTAACACCAACACAATTAAATATTGAAGCGGAAGAGTTATTTGGCAAATCACAAAAATTAAAGAACGATGCGCAAACGAAGACTGGTGCTGAACAGGAAAAATTATTAAGTGAAGCTAAAACTTTAGAAGACCAGGGTAACGAAAAAAATTTACAGGCCGCGGAAATTGCAAAAAATGATAACTCTGCAATTTATAACACCAACCTTGATAATATAAATACGCTGATCGCCAATAAAAAAGCATCCGATGCAGATATTGAAAGTGCGAAGAAAATGAATGATGAAGCAGCAGTTGCATTTAAACAAGCTGCGAATATCAGGGTTGAAGCTAACTCGTTACCAAACGCCGGTGCTAAATTAGGAAGCATGAGCAATGCGGAAGAAAAAGAAGCCTGGGCACTTAATAAACAACAAGAAGCGCTTAATCTACTTAAAAAATCAGATCCTACGACTACTTTAAAAACTGCACTAACCTCTACTTCATCTATTAAAGTAGTGAAGGATGATAATACAGTAAACGCCAAGCTCGAAGCCGTTAATACAGAGTTAAACAGTTTGGCTGCAACTAAAACTGCTGCTTACCAAAAATTATACGATGCCAATGTTTTAGAGATAGAACAATTAAATAACAGTTTAAAACCAAATGAAACTATTATATCTAACACTCCAAGTTTAAAAAGTGAATCAATTGCGGCTAATAATAAAGTTGCCGCTGCAACAGGTTTAAAACAAAAATCAGATTCAGGTACAAACAATAATGAGAAATTAAATGACCTGATAGCCGCTACAAAAAAACAACTGGAAGCTATTAATCAATTGAATGCCTTGAACAAAAAAGTTAACAATCAAATTGCTGCTAATACCACTAAAGAGAATAACACTAAAGACAATTCAACAAAGGATAATAGCACCAAGGATAATACAACAACTGATAATAACACTAAAGACAATTCAACGAAAGATAATTCAACAAAGGACAATACTATCAGTGAGAATTCTACTGCAACTGCTACAACAACTGTAAAAGATAATTCTACAAAAGACAACAGCACAAAGGACAATACAACAACAGATAATTCAACGAAAGACAATTCTACTGCAACAACTACTTCATCTGCTACAAAGGATAATACAACTACCGCAACTACAAAAGTGGTGGATACAAAAACAGTTGGTATAAATGAATTAAGTAAAACTGATACTACGGCTAATCAGATCTTAGGTTATTTTGAAAATAAACAACCTACTACACTTAAAAATCCACAGGCTAACCGATTAAAAAATAACGCACTTACAGAATTAAAAAATACCGACGAAGAGAACAATGCAGTTGAAGCAGAGATAAAAACCTATAAAGATCAAAACCCAACCGCAACAACAAACAATATAACACCGGCAGAACTTAAAACAAAAGCAGATGCATTAACTGTTGAAGCGGAAGAACTAAGTAATAAATCATCTGAATTAAAAAGCAAAGCCAATACAGCTTCAGGAACCGAAAAAGATAGTCTTATTGCTAAAGCAAATGAGTTTGAGAATACATCTCAAAATAAAAAGGCGGAAGCTTCTACTTTAACGCAACAAGGCAATGAAATAGATTACAAAACAAATAACAATGCTATTACGGAGTTGTTGACCAAATTAAAAACTGATAACCCTACTCTAACAACTGAATTAGAACAAAAAAATAATGAAGTAGCTGTTTTAAAAACGCAAGCACAAAAATTAAGAGAAGAAGCTAATGCGCAAACAAACACCGCTGCAAAAATAGGTGCATTAAGTAATGCTGAAGAAAAAGAAGCAGAATTACTTATTAAACAAAATCAGTTAATTACAGAGCTAAAGAAAACATATCCTGATTATATAGTTAAACCTGCTACTATTGATAATAACACTACTTCTAATTTACCACCAAACTTAGCTCAAAAACAAAAAACGGTACAAGATAAACAATCATTAGAATTAACCAATTTAACCAATGCCTTAAGTTTAGAATACGAAACAGCAAAAACATATGTTCCAAAAAATTTAACGGCAGACGAAAAGATAGTAAAACAAAATGCAGACGAATTAAATGCTGAATCAAAACGTTTATTAATTAAATCAACACAAGAACAAAAGCCAACAGAAAAAGCCAAACTGCTTACTTTAGCTGCAAAAACAGGTGATGCAGCCGTTAACCAGTTAAACAAAATTACCGGCGATAAAGTAGTTGCAAATAATACTGCCAATAATAACCCAAGAAATAACGGTAACAACACAACCAATAACAACCCAAGGAATAATCCTAACAACACTGCAAATAATAACACAACCAATCCAGCTGTAAACAACACTAAAGGAACAGTTAAGATCGAAGGTCTTGAAGTTGTATCTGGTAATGCTTATAACGCAGCTAAACCAATTCCTGTAGATTCAAAAATGCCAGACGGATTGGTGTTCAGGGTACAAATTGGTGCATTCAAAAATCAATTGGCAAACGATGCCTTTAAAGGTTTAAGTCCGCTTAATGGCGAAACCGTTGGTAATGGTTACATCCGTTACACGGCCGGTAACTTTGTTAAGTTTGAGAACGCAAGTGCGGTTAAAAATGATCTTCGTAATTTAGGTTATAACGATGCCTTTGTTGTAGCTTACTTTAACGGTAAACGTGTTACAATTGCAGAAGCAATTGAATTATTGAATAAAGAAGGTAAAACCATAGATAACAACGCGCCAACGTCTGCCGGCATTACAGCCAATTCAAATGTGCCAAAAGTAAATGCTACAACAGTTACCCAAACTAATTTTAATATAACAGAACCCGTTAACGTTACAAAAGAATTAGAACAAATAAATGGTTTATTATTTACCGTTCAAATTGGTGTTTATAACAGGCAGGTAACTAAAGGTCAGTTAAAAGGTCTTGGTCCTATCTTCAGCGAGAAATTACCAAGCGGTTTATACCGTTATACTGCCGGAATATACAGCGATCCTGAAAGATTATTAACAGATAAGAGAAGAGTTGCTGAAGGTTATGTGCGCGACGCATTTGTAAGTGCATACTTAAATGGTAAACGTATAACTTTTGCAGAAGGTAAAGACAAAAAAGTAAACGACTCTTCAGTAAAATTAGAACCGCAAAATCCGATCGTTTTCCCTGAAGGTGGTACTGTAAATAATACGCCGGTTAATAACACACCAGTAAACAATACGCCAGTAAATAATACACCGGCAGTTACAACAACAGTACAACCATTTACGAATGGTGTAACAAGTTACCCTGCTGCTACGCCTGAAAATGGTGTTAAAGCAAACGAAGAAGGTGTTAGCTTTAAAGTACAGATAGGTGCATACAGCAGACAAGTACCTAATGATGTTGCGGCAAGATTCTCAGCCATTAAAGCATGGCCGGTTGAGAATAAACTCATTAACGCGTTATACATTTACAACATTGGTAATTTTACAGACGCAAAATTCGCTAAAACATTAAAAGAGCAAGCCGTTAGTATTGGTATTACCGATGCGTTTATTACTGTTTACAAAGATGGTAAAAAAGTTTATGGTGCTGAAGCTGCTGCTTTATTAAACAGGTAAGAGTGAATTCCATAACCGAAATAAAAGGTCTATCCAACCAGGAATTTATTGAGAAGTATGCTAAACAAGGTTGTGTAGGTTTAGTTGGCGGCACTCACTTTATAGATAAATCAATAAAAAAATACCAGAAAAAAATCACATCGAATGGTAAAGAAAGTTTATGGTCACACGCTTTTATATTTAATGAAATAAGGCAGGATAAAAAATGGTGGGTAATTGAATCTGACCTGGAGTTTTATAAAAAACAAATGCGCGTTGGTGTTCAGGAAAACCGCGCCGATAAATATTTTGATAAGGCCCTCTTCTCTCACATTGCTATTCTTGATTTTAATTTAAGCAAAGAAGATACAAATAAAGTAATAGCCGAAGCCTTAAATTTAGTGGCAATAAGAACCGAGTACAGCATCCGCGAAATATTTGGTGTTTTATTTTCGCTAACAGGAAAGAACCGCAGCACCGAGAATTTATTAGCTCAGGAAAATTCTCTTTTTTGCTCGGCTTTTGTACAACATTGCTATAACTGCATTAATATAGATTTTAATACAGCTGTTTCAACTAAACATTTAACCCCGGAAGAGATCTTTGCAACAAAACAAAAATGCAGTATTACGGTTTTAATGTAACACTGCATCCACTCACACTTTACTTTACTCTACTTTACTTTACCCAACTCAAATATCTACTTTCCTTTAGTTATGCTGTTGCTCTATCTCTTCTTTTAAAAAAGAAATTCACTACAAAATAAATTATCAACGCTGATAATACACCAATAAGAAAATCAGTTAATGGTACCATTACAGCTGTGTATATCATCATAAAAAGCTCAAATCTACCTTTATGCTTTATTTCTTTTACTTCAGAGGGTTTTATCATGTTACTTGCAACCCAAACTAAAATTCCTCCGATGCAAGCCATAGGTATTAATTCTAAATACTGTGCAAGGTAATAGGCCATTGATAATTTTAGTATTGCTTTAAAATACCCGGCTAAAGGCGTTGTTGCTCCGGCTTTTATACTCGTTGCTGTACGTGCTAAGGCGCCGGTACATGGAAAACCCTGAACCAGCGGTGTGAATATCTGTACCATCCCCTGTCCAAAAAATTCTTTATCAGGGTTAAAAGGTGTTCCTTTATTATTTGCCAGCTTATCTGCCATGGTTGAGCATAAGATACTTTCTACGCCCGAAACAAATACAATTGCACCAACAAAATAAAAAATATCAATTATTACACTCGTACTTAAAGCCGGCAATGTAGGAGCCGTAAAAACAAAAAAATTGTTTGGGATGGCGCCATAAAGATCTTTTACAAGAATTATTCCTTTACCTGCTAAAAGCGTAGATGAAAGAACTGTTGCTACAGCCATTGCTATTACAGGGCCCGGCAAAAAAATTGAAATACGCAACAATACTTTTGCTAATACAAAGGTTAACACTCCTAAAAATATTGACCAAACATTAATTTTATCAAGATTGCCAAACGCGGCATTTATATTATGAAGTAAACCACCTTTAATGTCTTCATCCTGTCCTATAAAATCAGAGAATGATTCGATACCAAGTATATCTTCAACATTAGTTAACATAATCGCAACCGCAATACCAACAGTAAAACCAACTATAATTGAATTAGGCACATATTTAGCAAATCTGCCAAACCCAAACAATCCCATAATAATAAGAACGATACCTGAAATAATTGAAACAAATATCAAAAATCCATGTGCTGTTTCAAAATCGCCACCCGATGCAGGGCCATACTTTGTAAATAAGGCTGCTATTACAGGTATAAATGCTGCTGTTGGACCATACACCTGGTATTTTGATCCGCCAAAAGTACGTCCTATAATACAGGCTAATGCACCTGCAATTATACCATGTTCAGGTCGCATTCCCATTGCGATTGCAAAACCCATTGCCATTGGTATTGCTGTCATGGCTACTATAAGACCTGCACTTAAATCTTTAAAAACAACTTTTACCCAGTTTTCTTTTGTAAGATCTTCCCACCGGGAATCGAAAAAAGTAAAGAATAACTTTAATCTGTTTAATGGTGTTTTCGGAAATTTAGTGTTACTATTATTCATATTTTTTTAATTGAAAAGTGCTGTTAATTGTTCTTGTTCAGTTTTATTGTAACTAATATTCCACTCTAATTGAACCACTCTAATATTTGCTTTTTTAATTATAGGTATTGGATCAAACGCGCGTTTTGTTATATTAAGCTCATAGGTTTTTGGTATAAATATCTCTTCGATCTTCTGGGCAGATAAAAAATTATTTAAGAAATTTTTATTATTACCATGAAACAACTCTATTCTTATATCTCCCAAAAGCCCTTCAAAACGGTTCTTTATAATTTCAAGCGCATGATTAAACTCTGGCGAGCGTAACGACCTTATTATTTTACCGGGAGAATAAAACATGAGCTCAGTAATGGAATCATCTAAATGCTGAGCATAAATAAGCACTGCATTTACCTTTTGATCCTTGCAATAATCCAGGGCAAGTTTTAATGTATTAAGAGAGGCTACACGAAAATCAATAGGTACCAAAATGTTTTTTACCATAATTTATTTTATTATGGGGCAAACATATTGAAGCATTATTAATGCTAAATAAGAAATAGATTAGAAACAGATTAGAATCTACCTAAAAAAAATTAAAGGTAGTTTAATTTGCACCGTGGTGCCTTCGTTTAAAACAGAAGTAACAAGTAACTCTCCTCTATGCAAGTTTATTACATTTCGTGCCAAAGGAAGGCCAATACCGTAACCTTCAAATAATTTAGTATTAGAAGCCCGGAAGAATGGATCGTATATATACCCCAGCTCCGTTTCAGGAATACCGATACCCTGGTCTTTTATAGTTAAAAAAACAAGCGCGTGGCTTGAAGCTATATAAACCGAAACAGGTTTATTATTAGAATATTTACAGGCATTGCTTAAAATGTTTGCAAATGCAAGCTGTAGAAGCTGACGGTTACCTTTTACCTTTAATTTTTTAGGATCTTCAGGAAGAAGGCTGAGATCTACAAATATTTTATTTGCGGGATTTAACTTATCAATAATTTGCTTGGTTTCCCAAATGATCTCGTCTATACGAAGTGTTTCAACAAAATCTGCCTTACCTTTATAACCGGTTTGCGCTAAAAACAACAATGATTTTGTTATCTGATCTAAACGATCAGCTTGTTGAAGTATATTTTTTAATGAATCCTGGTACTCGGTAATTGATCTTTCTTTTAGCAGCGAAACATCAGCTTCACCAATGATCGAAGTAAGTGGTGTTCCTAATTCGTGTGAGGCATTACTGATAAAGTTCTTTTGGGTTTCTAAGGCCGTTTCTATACGACTAAGCAAATCGTTAAAGGTATTTATTAGCTCGCTTATTTCGTTGTTATTATTATTTTTATCTAACCTTAAGTGCAGATTCTCGGTGCTTATTTGTTTTACTTTATCGGTTATCTGTTTTATAGGATCAAAAATATGTCTCGAAAAATAAACGGAAAGCGAAACAACTATTAAGATAACGAGTGCTACACTTATTATTAGTATATTTCTTAAAAACATTAAGTGATGCGAAGCGTAATAATTTTCTGCTGAAACAATGACAAGATAAGTTCTGTTATCAATAACCTGTTTTATTCCGGCAAAAAAAGTATTTCCATTTTTCGCCCTTGATCTGCCAACACTTATAAGATCATTTAAAAAATATTCCGGCAGATCATATTTTTTACCCACCTGACTTATTTCTGTACCTGGCAAAACTTCAATAAGATATTCTTTTTCTTTTTCAAGCTTATCTAAATGATCGTTTCTAATTGCTTTTAAGCTCTCTGCATTAAGTGTATCGGGCTCAAGATTATATTTTGCGGAAATGCTGGCGCGGGTTTCTAAACGTTTATAAAAATCTTCAAACGAAAATTTATTCTGAAAAAAATAAATAGCGCCTCCAAATAGGATTATAATTGTAATAAATACAAGGCCTACTACCAGCGCCACTTTTATTTTTGTATTTATCTTTGTGATCATTTTTCTTTTAATACATAGCCCATACCTACAACGGTATGTAACAATTTATTCTCAAAATCTGCGTCTATTTTTTTGCGGAGATAATTAATGTAAACGTCTACAACATTGGTACCTAAATTAAAATTTATATCCCAGGCACTTTCCAATAACTCCATCCGCGATAATACCCTGCCTTTATTTTTTATCATTGCAAGAAGCAGCCTGTATTCTGTTGCTGTTAATGAAATGTTTACATTCTTTCTTGCAACAGTTTTTGCGGCATCGTTTACAACAAGATCGGATAATGAGTAAATATAATCTTCATTTACAATATTCTCTTTTTGAATTCCTCTTCGTATTAAAGCATTTACCCTGGCATTAAGTTCAATAAATTTAAACGGCTTAATAAGATAATCATCTGCTCCGATATTAAGCCCCATTGCAATATTTTCTGCGGTACCTAAAGCGGTTAAAAAAAGTACCGGAACCATAATATTTTTTGCTCTCAGTTCTTTACACACTTCAATACCGTTTTTACCGGGCATCATTATATCTAATATAACCAGGTCAAAAGCAGAATCAGTAAGCATTTTAATAGCGGCGTCTCCATCAAATGCAACAGAAACCTCGTAATTAACCTCTGTCAATCCTTTTTTAATAAAATCAACAACACTCGATTCGTCTTCTGCCAATAATATTTTTTTCATTACTTGTTCGATTTAAAGAAACAATGAGATGGCTAATTTAAATAATATTAATTTATATCTGTGTGTTATCCAAAACAAAAAAGGTTAACTGATCGCTCAATTAACCTTTAAATTTTTTGATTAGATCAATCCCCCTACCCCCTTCTCCAAGGGGGAATTAGTCGATTATATTAACTCTACACTTCTTTTAATAAAATTAGTAAGACTCTCGCCTTTTAATAATCCTTGAGATAACAATGCTAGATCTGTTGCCTGTTTAGCAAGACTTGTTTGTTTCTCTGCATTTTTTTCATCAAGGATCTTCGTTATCAAAGGATGATTAGAGTTAACAACCAAATTATACATATCCGGCATATTACCGTAAAAACCCATAGCGCCACCACCCATCTGGTTCATATCTTTCATCCTGCGCATAAACTCAGGGCGCGTAATAACCATTGGTGCATCTTTCTCACTTAAATTCTCGAAGGTAACCTGAAATTGTTCTTTGCTAACGGTGTTTTCAATAATGGGTTGCAATTGTTTTTGTTGCTCTTCTGTAATTTTACTTACCGTATTATCATCCTTCTTAATTAATTTATCTATTGTATCAGCATCTACACGTACAAAAGAAATATCTTTTAATTTACTTTCCAGTTGATTGATGTAATGTGGGTCCAACATAGTTTCCATTAACAACACTTCGTAGCCCCTGCTCTTTGCAGCATCAATGTATGCATGTTGTTCTTGTACATTCGTAGCATACAAATAAATTAATTTATTTTCTTTATTGGTTTGAACAGGTTTTACCAAATTTTCAAATTCTTCAAACGTATAATATTTATTTTCGGTTGTTTTTAATAAAGCAAATTTGATGGCTTTCTCGTAGAATTTCTCATCACTGATCATGCCGTATTGAACAAATATTTTTATGTCATCCCATTTCTTTTCAAAATCGGGACGCTCTTTTTTAAAGATCTCTTCCAGTTTATCGGCTACTTTTTTTGTAATATGGCTTGAGATCTTTTTTACATTACCATCGGCTTGCAAATAGCTACGACTCACGTTTAACGGAATATCCGGACTATCAATAACACCACGTAATAAGGTTAAAAAATCAGGAACAATATTCTCTACATTATCGGTTACAAAAACCTGGTTGCTATAAAGTTGAATACGGTCCTTTGGCATTTCTAATTTATTAGAAAGTTTAGGAAAATATAATATCCCTGTTAAGTTAAAAGGATAATCTACATTTAAATGAATATTAAATAAAGGCTCTTCAAATTGCATTGGATACAATTCATGATAGAATGCTTTGTAATCTTCTTCTTTTAATTCGGTAGGTTTTTTTGTCCACGCTGGTGCAGGATTATTAATGATATTATCTACAACAACTTCAATATCTTTTACATCCTCTTCTTTTTCGCCTTCTTTTAATTCAGGCTTTATCCTGTCTTTTTTTGTGCCAAATTTTATCTCTACAGGTAAAAATTTACAGTATTTTGTAAGTAAGCCTTCTATTTTATGGTCATCTAAAAACTCTTCGCAATCATCGGCAATATGTAAAACAATATCCGTTCCACGTTGTGTTTTTGAGTCGATCTCTTCAATTTGATATTCCGGACTGCCATCACATTCCCAACGAACTGCTTTTGCACCTTCTTTATGCGACAAAGAAAATATCTCTACTTTTTTTGCTACCATAAAAGCAGAATAAAAACCTAAGCCAAAATGACCTATTACAACATTTTTATCTACTTTATCTTTGTATTTATTTACAAATTCTTCAGCACCGCTAAAGGCAATTTGCGCAATGTATTTTTCAATTTCTTCGGCGGTCATACCAATACCTTTATCTTTTATGGTAATGGTCTTTGCGCTTTTGTCAATAGCAACTTCAATTTTTGTATCGCCCAGGTCGCCTTTTACTTCGCCCATGCTTGCAAGCGCTTTAAGCTTCTTGGTAGCGTCTACGGCATTACTTACCAACTCACGTAAAAATATCTCGTTATCGCTGTAAAGAAACTTTTTAATGATGGGAAAAATGTTTTCTGTCTGAACATTTATCTTTCCGGTAGTTGTTGTTGTTTTACTCATCTTTCTATAATTTTATTTGTAATTGTTTAGCAAAAATAATACCAATGCCTTTAAAATGACAAATTGGCAAAAACATAAGCACAGAGACACGGAGAACACAGAGTTACACTAAGAATTTTTAACTAATAATGTCATACTGTAAATAAAAAATCCTCCTTGGAAAACCTTGGAGGATCTTTATAATTTTTTTTCACAGTTCTATTTAGCGGTCTTCATTTTTTCATTCATTTCTTTTCCTTTTGCTTCGTTACCAGTTAAAAGGTAAAGTTTACGCAAAGCACCCATGGTTGCCCTGTCATCAGGCTTAACGGATAAGGCCTGCTCTAAATGCGGGATAGCCTTTTTGTAAAATTCCTGGCTTTTTGCTTCCATTTCTTTACCTTTTTTAGCAGCTTCGGCAATGGTTAAGTTAGAAGCTTTGGTTTGTAAATAACCACCATAGTTATTGTACATTGCTCCTAAATTGTAAAGCGAATTATAAAGCAATTCGGTTGCCGGTTTTAATGCAATAGACTTTGAATAATTGTCTTCTGCGTTCTTAAACAGTTCGTCAAAGTTGGCAGGTTTGTCAAGATCTTTTCCTGAAGCTTTATCTTTTGGGTTAGCCATGTTATCATAAATATTTCCGGCAACTAAATAAAATAATGCATTATTCGGATCTTTTTCGCTGGCTGCTTTTAAATTGGTCAAAGCTTCCTGTTGTTTACCTCTTGCTAAGAATTGATTGGTCTCATTATTCAACAACCCCATATCGTTTGGAAAAGCAACTCTTCCTTTTCTAAGATACTCAAGCGCTGTAGTAGAATCTCCTTTTGCAATATGCGCGTTAAACAACGATTCGTAATTATATGACGAAGCAATTTTTCCGTCGATCATTTTTTTATTGTACTCAATGATCTTGGCATTATTCTTTGCTTTTGCAGCAGAAACACAGGCGTTATAAAAATTAGAGGTGTCTTTTACTTTATATAACATTGTATTCATAAAACCTGTTTTATAAAAATAATCGGCAGCTTCATCATACTTTTTTGCTTTGTATTTTCCGCTGGCAATGTTACCCGACTCCATTTTCATTTGCTGGGCCACCAATGCAAATTTAAGATCGTCTTCCCCTAACATAGAAGTACCTTTGGTTAAACCTTCTTTTATGGTTTCCATAAATTTTGGATCTAACTCCTGGATCTTATTTAATTCTTCATTAGCCTGTTCAAAATCAGTTAATGGTGCGTTACCATATGCTAACATAGCTCTTTCGTTTTTGTCAGGTGTGGTAGCTTCCAGTTTTTTTAACTCCTGAGCCAAACTATATTGGTAAAATGCATAACTGATCCTGGCTTTATAAGCGTGGGTCTTTCCCTGGTTCTTTGTTTCTTCGTTAGCCAAAGCAAGATCAATGGCTTCTTTAGCTTTAGTTAAATACACAACATCAGGTTTTCCGTCCTTTACGGTTGCTTCATAGTCATTAAGCGACCTCCATGCAGTTTGTACTTTAGATTTTTGCGCTACTCCAAAAATTGGCAGCAGGGCCAGGGATAATATTGCTACTTTTTTCATAAGATGTCTTTTTATATACGACGTTTACTTTTTCAATTTACATACCAAATTTTGGTATTTAACATTTTTTACTCTTTAATATCAGTTGGCGCATCAGTTTCTCCGGTTGGTGTATCCGTTTCTCCGGTTGAATCATTGCTTTGACCGTTAAGGTTAATATCTGTGCCTATAACTGCGCTTTCGGTTCCTTCTTCATCTTCGTGATCTACTTTTGTTACTGCAGCGATCTCATCAGTTTCAGAAATATTAATTAAACGAACACCCTGCGTTGCTCTTCCCATTACACGAAGCGCACTTACATTTAAACGGATAGTGATACCATTTTTTGTAATGATCATTAGATCATTAGCATCGGTAACCGATTTAATTCCAACTAAATTTCCTGTTTTATCAGTTATATTAATTGTTTTTACACCTTTTCCGCCACGGTTAGTAACACGGTATTCTTCAATATCAGAACGTTTACCATAACCTTTTTCTGAAACCACTAAAACGTTAGCATTCATATCATCAATACAGATCATACCAATAACCTCATTATTTCCGCCTTCCTCGTCGTTTAGATCGATTCCAATTACACCGGAAGCATTTCTACCCATCGGACGTACTTTGGATTCGTTAAAACGACAAACCTTACCTAATTTGGTGGCAAGCATAATTTCGTTCTTACCGTTGGTTAAAGCCGCTTCTAATAAAATATCGCCTTCGCGAATAGTTACAGCGTTAATACCATTAGCACGCGGACGTGTATAAGCCTCTAAAGTTGTTTTTTTAATGATACCATTTTTAGTTGCCAAAACAATGAAGTTATTATTGATATATTCTTCATCACTTAAGCTGGTAACATTAATAAATGCTTTTACTTTATCATCAGGCGCAATGCTAATTAAATTTTGAATAGCGCGTCCTTTGCTCGTTTTTGTTCCTTCCGGTACTTCGTAAGCACGCAACCAATAACACTGTCCTTTTTCGGTGAACAATAATAAATAATTGTGTGTACTTGCAATGAACATGTGCTCAATAAAATCTTCCTCGCGGGTGTTAGATCCTTTGCTTCCTTTACCACCTCTGCCTTGCGCGCGGTACTCATCTAAATTAGTACGTTTCATATAACCCATGTGCGAAATTGTAATAACAACATCTTCATCGGCTATCATGTCTTCTACTTTAAGATCATCACCAGAGTAAACAATATCTGTGCGGCGTTCATCGCCATATTTATCTTTTATTTCAATTAACTCATCTTTAATAATCGTGTAACGTAACACTTCATTATTTAAGATCTCGTTCAAATGAGCAATGGTTTTCATTAACTCATCGTACTCAGCTTTAATTTTATCACGCTCAAGTCCTGTTAAAGTTCTTAAACGCATATCTAAAATAGCACGTGCCTGAATATCCGATAAACTAAATTTGCTTATTAATTCATCGCGGGCAATATCCGGACTTTCGCTTTCGCGGATAATTTTAATTACTTCGTCTAAGTGATCGAGTGCAATTAATAAACCTTGTAAAATGTGCGCGCGTTTTTCTGCCTGTGCCAATTCGTATTTTGTACGACGCACAACTACTTCATGCCTGTGCTCCACAAAATGAACGATCATATCTTTAAGGTTCAGCATTTGAGGGCGACCCTTTACTAATACAACGTTATTAATTGAGAATGAAGTTT
This sequence comes from Bacteroidota bacterium, assembly GCA_030681615.1. Lineage (GTDB taxonomy): Bacteria > Bacteroidota > Bacteroidia > B-17B0 > Aurantibacillaceae > Aurantibacillus. Next base: position 43,796 of record JAUXSA010000035.1, on the reverse strand, counting down.
GTAAAGCAGAATACTTGTATAAATTATTTAATACAACATTCGAAATTGCATCGCTGCGTAATTCGTACACAATACGCATACCTTCACGATTACTTTCATCGCGGATCTCGCTAATGCCTTCAATTTTTTTCTCGTTACATAATTCCCACTGGCGTTTTATCATTTCCGCCTTGTTAATTTGATAAGGAATTTCTGTAACAATAATTCTTTCGCGATTTCCAACCGGTTCTACATTTGCTTTGGCGCGCATAACTACACGACCACGACCAGTGTGGAAAGCTTCTTTTACACCTTCAAAACCATAAATGGTTCCGCCTGTAGGAAAATCTGGAGCTTTAATATGTTTCATCAAACCATCGATATCAATTTCGCGGTTATCTATGTAAGCTAAAATAGCGTTAATACTTTCAGTAATGTTGTGTGGCGCCATGTTTGTGGCCATACCTACAGCAATTCCTGAAGCTCCGTTCATTAATAAATTTGGGATACGCGAAGGCATAACCGTAGGCTCTGTTAACGAATCGTCAAAATTGGGGCGAAAATCAACAGTATCTTTTTCAATATCAGCTAACATTTCTTCAGCTATCTTACGGAAACGCACCTCTGTGTAACGCATTGCTGCTGGCGGATCGCCATCTATAGAACCAAAATTTCCCTGCCCGTCTACCAACATATATCTCAAACTCCAGTCCTGCGCCATACGCACCATGGTATCATAAACTGATGAATCGCCATGTGGATGGTACTTTCCAAGAACCTCCCCCACAATACGGGCAGATTTTTTATAAGGGCGGTTGTGCAAAACACCAAGGTCTAACATACCGTATAAAACCCTGCGATGCACTGGCTTCAAGCCATCGCGCACATCAGGTAAAGCACGTGATACAATTACAGACATCGAATAATCGATGTAAGCAGTTTTCATTTCATCTTCAATATTAATCGGAATAATTTTTTCTCCGTCAGCCATACTCTTTTCTTTATTTAATTTTTAATTTACTACCTTTAATTTAATGCTCTTTTGTCAGATGATTTAAACGAAACTATCGTTAAATAATTGCGTATAAAAAATTGAACTTTGAACCCATGAAAGTACCGAAAAATCAACAAATACACGCAAAACTTATCAACAAAAATATTGTTAAAAAAACCACTTATAAAATACATCAAACCAATTATTTTAATCTATTTTTGAGTTTGGCATTATATATGTAATTTCACTTATTAAAAGGAACAATTTATGGAAGCAAAATTTTCGCCCAGGGTAAAAGATGTTATTACCTACAGCCGTGAAGAGGCTTTAAGATTAGGGCACGATTATATTGGATTAGAACACCTGATGCTTGGTATGATTAGAGAAGGAGACGGTGTTGGCATGCGTTTATTAAAGAATTTAGGAGTAGATGTTACTGAACTTCGAAGGAACATTGAACAAAACTTAACTCCCGGATTGCGCAAATCCAACAACCTGGCAAACATCCCATTGGTAAAACAAGCCGAAAAGACATTAAAACTGACATATCTGGAGGCAAAAACCTTTAAGTCTATACAAATTGGCACAGAGCATTTATTGTTGTGTATTTTAAAAGATAACGATAATGTGGTTACCAAGACCTTAATTAAGTCTGGCGTTGATTATGATGCCGTACGTGCAGAATTAGAAGGCTTTTTAGATAACCCAGGTAAAATAGAGAACTCTGCTACCGGTGGCGATGAAGATGAAAGTGAAGAATCGAATTTTGGTGGTGCAAGTAATCCCGGTAACCAAAAGAAACAAGGTGAAAGCAAATCAAAAACGCCTGTGCTTGACAATTTTGGTAGAGATCTAACAAAAATGGCAGAGGATGGAAAATTAGATCCTGTTGTTGGCCGCGAGAAAGAAATTGAACGTGTATCACAAATATTATCGCGTCGTAAAAAGAACAACCCGATTTTAATTGGTGAGCCCGGTGTGGGTAAATCAAGTATTGCCGAAGGTTTGGCTTTACGTATTGTACAACGCAAAGTATCGCGTGTGTTATTTGGCAAACGTGTTGTTACGTTAGATCTTGCATCTTTAGTGGCAGGTACAAAATACCGTGGCCAATTCGAAGAGCGTATGAAAGCGGTAATGAACGAATTGGAAAAATCGCCTGATGTTATTTTATTCATTGATGAGATCCACACAATTATTGGTGCAGGTGGTGCAAGCGGAAGTTTGGATGCCAGCAACATGTTTAAACCCGCTTTAGCGCGTGGTGAGATACAATGTATTGGTGCAACTACTTTAGATGAGTACCGTCAGTACATCGAAAAAGATGGTGCTTTAGAGCGTCGTTTTCAAAAAGTATTAATTGAGCCGGCTACACCGGATGAAACATTACAGATCTTAAATAACATTAAATCAAAATACGAAGAACATCATAACGTAACGTATACTGACGAAGCTATTAAAGCTTGTGTTACTTTAACTGCAAGATATATTACTGACAGACACTTACCCGATAAAGCTATTGATGCTTTAGATGAGGCAGGAAGTCGTGTGCATATTACCAACATTAATGTTCCTGAAAATATTTTAGAGATCGAGAAAAAGATCGAAGATATTAAAGAACTAAAAAATCAGGTTGTTCGTTCTCAAAAATACGAAGAGGCTGCACGTTTACGCGATACCGAAAAACAATTGCAAACAGAATTAGAAGTTGCTAAAAAAGCCTGGGAGGAAGAAACCAAACAGAACCGTATTAGTGTTACCGAAGATAATGTAGCGGATGTGGTAAGTATGATGAGCGGCGTACCTGTACAACGTGTTAACCAGAACGAAAGCGATAAGCTGGTTAAAATGAACGAGCTTATTACAGGTAAAGTTATTGGCCAGGAAAAAGCTGTTGCTAAAGTCGTAAAAGCAATTCAACGTAACCGTGCCGGATTAAAAGATCCTAATAAACCAATTGGTTCATTTATATTTTTAGGTCCAACCGGTGTTGGTAAAACACAATTGGCGAAAATATTAGCAAGACATTTATTTGATAATGATGATGCGTTAATTCGTATCGACATGAGCGAGTACATGGAAAAATTTGCTGTAACCCGTTTAATTGGCGCGCCTCCGGGCTACGTTGGTTATGAAGAAGGTGGACAATTAACTGAAAAAGTTCGTCGTCACCCCTACGCTGTTATTTTATTGGATGAGATAGAAAAAGCACATCCGGATGTATTTAACATGTTGTTACAGGTTTTAGATGATGGACAATTGACTGATAGTTTAGGACGTAAGATCGATTTTAAGAATACTATCATCATCATGACCTCTAACATTGGCGCCCGTCAGTTAAAAGACTTTGGTACAGGTGTTGGTTTTGGTACACAAGCCCGTAAAGAAGGTGAAGATGAAGCTTCGCAAGGTATTATTCAAAATGCATTAAAGAAAGCATTTGCACCTGAGTTCTTAAACCGTATTGATGATGTGGTAATGTTTAACTCTTTAGAGAAAGCAGACATTCATAAGATCATTGATATTGAATTAGGACATTTATTTGGTCGTGTTACTGGTTTAGGTTACACTATTAAAATTACTGATGCTGCAAAAGATTATATTGTTGAAAAAGGTTATGATGTTAATTACGGTGCAAGGCCTTTAAAACGTGCCATTCAGAAGTACCTTGAAGATCCTATGGCAGAAGAGATCATTAAAAATAATTTAGCCGAAGGTGATGAGATAGAAGTAGATTATAATAAAGAAAAAGATGAAGTTGTAGTTTCTACTCACAAACCAAAAGCAAAAAAAGGTAAGAAAGAAGATAAAGCTTAAGAGATCTTAAATTATAAATTTTAGATGATAAATTAAAAGCCCTGCAGAGATGTGGGGTTTTTTGTTTTGAATAACCCGTCATTATAAGCGATGTTAAGACAATCTTGGATAAAGAAGATGGGCAGGTACTATTAGTGCGTATTAAACAAAAAAAGAGAGCCTCACAGCCCTCTTTTTAATTTTAAATTATATTTTTTGAATTTTACCTATTCAAAGTAACATGCCCTGTATACTGTTTCACTTTACTTTGCGGATAGGTAACAGTAATTTTCCAAACGTAAGAATCCTGTTGGCATTCTTTACCCTGGAAAGTTCCATCCCATCCACCAGTAAATTCGTTGGTCTCGTATATTTTTTGTCCCCAACGGTTAAACACCTGCATATTAAATTTCGCAAAACCTTTTCCTTTTGGTTGGAAGATCTCGTTCAGTCCATCACCATTTGGTGTAAATGAATTAGGTACAAATAATGTCTGATCCTCTAAAATATCAATTGCTTTTACAACTGTATCTGAACAACCCCATTTGTTAGTAACAACCATGGCTACTGCATAAGTACCGGGTTCCTGAAATAAGTAAGAAGTGTTCTGTTGCGAAGTGTTATAACCATTCAGGTTTGTAAAGTACCAGTGCCATGCAGTATTAGTTCCGGTAGATGTATTTGTGAACATCACATTATCAATGCCTTCAACAGGTTTTAATGGCGAGAATTCAAAATCTGCACGCGGTGCATTGTAAGCGCTAATGGCAAATGTAGTTGTATTGGCACAACCATTATTATCTGTAAAACTTGCTTTAACCGGATAATTACCTCCTATATTAAAACAATAACTTAATAACGGACTAACAAATGTTTGGTTATTAATACTCCAGCTAACATTTACAATTGTAGAAGTAGTTATACTATTGTTTACCGAAAAATTAGCGCAGAAAGGAACGCAACTGCTTTTACCATCACTAACCAAAGTACCAACCGGTAAAGGATCAACTGTAACCAAAGTGCTTGTAGAACCAGTGCAACCATTAGCATCTGTTACACTAAATACATAAATACCACTTTGCGATGTACTGTTTGTGGTAAAACTTGTATTAGCGTTGGGAGATAAGAAATTGTTTGGTCCAGTCCACTGATTTAATAAAAAGCCGGTAGACCCTTGTAAACTAATAGGATTATTTACACAGGCTTTAGCAGTTGATGTAATAGTTGGCACGGGTAAAGTATTAGCAATTACGTTAGCAGTTGTTGAACTTGTACAGGTATTGGCACCGGTTACAATAACATTGTAGTTTCCGGTTGTAAGATTATTTACAACAGGAATAGTTGGATTTTGCAGGTTAGAACTAAATCCGTTAGGGCCGCTCCATGCATAACTTACTCCACCATTAGCGGTTAAATTACCTGGTTGACCAAAACAAACTGTTACACCGTTTGCTAAAGCAGCAGGGTTAGCAAGTACGTTAACCGAAGTAGTTGCTGAAGCCTGACAACCGTTAGCATCGGTTACAGTTAAAATATAATTTCCTGAATGTGTGCTTAAAGCATTTGTAATAGTTGGATTTTGAACCGCGCTGGTAAAGCCTAACGGCCCTGTCCATGAATAATTTCCACCACCATTACCCGTTAGCACTACATTGCCGGTAGCACAAATTGGTGCGTTATTGGCAGCAACAGGCACAGGTAAAGGATTCACCGTAATAACCTGCGTAATGCTCGCGGTGCAGGTTCCAACTGTTGCTACTAAAGTATAAGTTCCGTTGGCTGCTAAAGTAACGTTAGTAATAGTTGGGTTTTGAGTAGCGTTAATAAAACCGTTTGGACCGTTCCATCCATAAGTTGCGCCGCCACTACCGTTTAAATTTAAAGCAGATCCCACACAAGGTGTATTGTTAATAATTACAGGTGTAGGTAATGGCAATACCGCAACCGTTGAGATGGCAGAATTTGTACAACCTAAAGCGCTGGTAACAACAACCGTATACGGTCCGGCCATGGCTGCAGTTGCGTTAGCAATAACCGGGTTTTGAACTCCTGAAACAAAAGCATTCGGGCCCGTCCATGCATAACCTGTTCCACCATTAGCTCCTAAATTAATATTGGTATTTAAACAAACTGTTGGATTGTTTAATGGTGCAATTACAGGTAAAGGATTTATTGCAACATTGGTAGTAATTGTATTGGTACAACCATTTGCATTAGTTACAGTTAAAGTATAAACACCTGCATTGGTTGATGATGCAACTGCTATGGTAGGGTTTTGAACCCCTGAACTATACGCTCCGGGACCACTCCAGGCATAACCTGTTCCACCATTACCTGTAAAGTTAATTGGTTGTCCCACACAAACCGGACTATTACTTCCTGCCAAAGGAACCGGTAAAGGATTTATGGTAACAGAAGCTGTTGTAGAGGCTGTACATGATCCTGCAGATACTATCAAGGTGTAAATGCCGTTTGCCAATGCGGTAACATTTGTAATGGTTGAATTAGCTACGGCAGATAAAAAGCCGTTAGGTCCTGTTAAATTTATTGTTCCGCCACTTGCTGTAAAAGTTAAAGCGCCTCCTAAACAAACCGGTGAGTTAGAATTTAAAACCGCCACAGGTAATGTAACCACTGTAACACTCGCGTTAGCGGTTGCAGTACAACCCGCAGCAGTTGTTACTGTCACTGTGTAAATTCCCGACATACCTGTTGTTGCATTGGCAATAACAGGATTTTGAACTAAAGAAGTGTATCCTAAAGGACCGCTCCAAGAATAACCTGTACCACCATTAGAAGTTAAATTGATATTTGTATTTACACAGGCAATTGGACTATTAGTAACAATAACCGGCAAAGGGTTTATAACAACATTGGTAGTAACAGAGTTCTTACAACCGTTTGCATTTGTAACCGATAATGTATAAACACCGGCGTTGGTTGCCTGTGCAGTTGCTATAATTGGATTTTGAGTTGTTGAAGAATAAGATCCCGGACCAGTCCATGTATAAGTTGTTCCACCTGCACCGGTAAAATTAATTGGCTGGCCAACACACACCGGACTATTACTATTTGCTAACGGAACGGGTAATGGATTTATTACAACTGCAGAAGTAGTTGAAGCAGTACATGTACCTGCCGTAACTATTAACGTATAAACGCCATTTGCCAATGCAGTAACACCCGGAATACTTGCGTTAGTTGCGGCAGATGCAAAACCGTTAGGTCCGGTTAAATTTATTGTTCCTCCACCCGCTGTAAAACTTAAAGTTGATCCCAAACAAACCGGCGAATTACTAACTAGAGTTGCAGTTGGTGTATTTACTACCGTTACACTTGCATTTGCCGTTGCCGAACAACCAGCAGCAGACGTTACAGTAACAGTGTATACTCCTGACATGGCAGTTGTAGCTCCTCCAATTACAGGATTTTGTAAGAGTGATGTGTAACCTAAAGGTCCGCTCCACGAATAGCCAGTGCCGCCGTTAGAGGTTAAATTAATATTTGATCCAACACAAGCTGTTGGACTATTGGTAATAATTACAGGTAAAGGATTTACAGTTATTGTTCTTACTGCTGTGTTTGTACAACCACTGGCACTTGTTCCTGTTAAAGTATAAGTTGTTGTTATGGTTGGGGAAAACGGTACACCATTGGTAACCCCACCCGACCAGGTATATGTTGCGGCGCCCACACCATTTAAAGTTGTTGAACCACCCAAACAAATTACAGAATTAGTAGTTGTTGAAGAAATTGTTGGAGAAACACCCGCCGTTACAACAAAACTACAGGAACCCACATTTCCTGAAGGATCAGTAGCAATATATGTAACAGTAGTATTACCAACATTAAAAGTTGAACCACTGGCATTGTTTGCGCCTGAACCCGCTGTTACGCCGGAGAAAGAATAAGTTACTGCCGGAGCAGTTGGACAATTGTCTAAAACTAAAACAGGTGCAATACCCGTTACGATCGCGCTACACTGACTAACATTTGCAGGACAAGTAATGGTTGGAGTTGTAACATCTGTAACAGTAACAGTAACAGAACAAGAAGTTGTATTACCAAAAGAATCGCCTGCTGTATAGGTTTGAACCGTTGTTCCCACCGGAAAATTTGACCCACTTGCTAAACCAGCTGTTAAAACCGGAACTACAGTACTAGTGCCCCATGAAAAAACGACAGAGCCATGTCCAACATTTATACCGGTAGTATTAGATTGACAAGTACCAATGTTGTATGAGCCGCCGCCACCGCCGTTACCACCACCAGGACCAACGTGTCCACCGCTACCACCACCGGAATAACCGCCACCGCCGCCGCCAACAACAAAAGCAGAACCTTGTCCGCCGCCGCCGTAACCGCCACGTGCAAAAGCCCATGCAGCAACCAAACCACCAGCACCACCACCAATATAACTAATACCGCCAGACCCTGCAGCCCAACCGGTGGCTCCATTCGTTAATAAACCTCCGCCGGCACCAGATTGAAAACCAGCACCACCAACATTTCCGCCGTTACCGGCAGTTCCACCTGTACCACCACCAGCGGCTCCTGTACCGCCTGTTGTTGTAACATTTCCATCGCGCGCAGTTGATGAAGTTGTTAAACAACTACCGCCGCCGCCGCCTGCAATTATCATTGGAACATTTGCCAAAGTTGTAACAAAACTACCGCCGCCGCCGCCATTACCACCACCAGTAGTAATTGAAGGGCATTCGCCAACTAAAACTTTCAATGTTTGTCCAGGTGTAACTATAAAAGTACCGCGCATACCTGCACCAAGTCCGGGACTAAAAGTTGAACTGGCATGCTTTCCGCCCTGGGCGCCTCTGGCTAAAATGTTAATAGAGGTTACTCCGGCAGGAACAACAAAATTTTGCATAACACCGGTGTAATTAAATGTTTGTGTACTAGATGTACAGTTTGAACAATTTACCGTTGGTGTTGTATATGAAACAACAGCTGAACAAGCATTTGCTGCCGCATTAACAGTAACACTAGGAGGGCAGACCATTGTTAAGCATTGTGCATTAGAATTTATTGAATGGAAAAAAAACAAAACGGATGGGATTAACAATAAAATTTTTCTCATGGAAATAAAAATAAGTGGTATTATCAAATGTATTGAAATGGCAAAACAAACAGTAAGATTTTAATAAGTCAAAGGCCTTATCCACTCAATAAAAAAGCCCTAAAAAATTTAGTAAAAACAGATGAAAATTAACATGTTAATAACTTTAGGGTCTGAACAGATTTTGAACTTTTTTTGTACCTTTACTTTCTAAATTTTATTCATGAATCCATTTGAATCACCAGAGCTTCTTGAACAGGAAATAATTGAAGTGGTTTTAAAAGAAGAAGCCACCAAAGCTTTGTTACTTTATAATGATGATGTGAACACATTTGAATTTGTGACCGAATCATTGATCAAAGTATGTGAACATGATGTGTTACAGGCCGAACAATGCACCTATTTAGTCCATTACACGGGTAAATGCGTTGTAAAGAACGGAACATTCAAAAAATTGAAACCTCTTTGCGAAGCCTTATTGGAAAGAGGACTTTCTGCAAAAATTGAGAACTAAATCATAAACATCTTTTGGTATCAAAATTGCATGTATAAACATGCCAGATCAAAAAATTAATTTATATGAAGAAAATAGTTATTGCCTCTTTCTTATTAACCTCTACTTTATTTATTTCCTGCCATAAAAACGCCGTAACAGGTAAACGTTCACTAACACTTGTGCCTGAAAGTGAAATGATGGCCATGAGTTTTACAGAATACGATAAATTTCTGGCTGCAAACCCTCCTTTGCCTGATTCTGATGAACGCGTGCAAATGGTAAAACGCAGCGGTTTAAGAATTCAAAAAGCAGTTGAGAAGTTTTATGCTGATAAAGGCCTTTCAAAAGAATTACAAGGTTTTAACTGGAGCTTTAATGTTGTTAATGACAATACTGTTAATGCCTGGTGTATGCCTGGTGGTAAGGTGGTTGTTTATACAGGCATTTTGCCTGTAACACAAACAGAAGAAGCATTGGCAGTTGTTATGGGGCATGAAATTGCCCATGCAGTTGCCCGTCATGGTAACCAACGTATGAGCCAGGGTATTTTAGTGCAAACCGGAGGCGCTGTATTATCAGTAGCTCTTTCGCAAAAACCACAACTTACACAACAATTATTTATGCAATCGTTTGGTATTGCATCTACATTAGGCACCTTAAAATACAGCAGAAGCCACGAGAGTGAAGCCGATAAAATGGGATTGATCTTTGCAGCGATGGCAGGTTATAATCCTGAAGTAGCAGTAGGTTTCTGGACAAGAATGTCGCAGGGCGGCGGGCAAAAACCACCTGAATTTTTAAGCACACACCCAAGCGATGAAACTCGAATAAGAGATCTGAAAGCTTTTATGCCTGAAGCTAAGAAATATTATAAGCCTCAATAAATTTTCAAGTTTTTAAACCACATAGACACATAGGTCTAAAAGTTATCTCCCATTTTTTCAAAAAAGAGAACACAGGTTGAGGCTTCGCTTCAACATCTATGTGAACTAATTTTTAAAGAATTTAGTAAATAAAGAGACTATGTTTTTATGTGGTAAAATTTTAAGCTAAAATATTTTCGCTTAAAGTACAACTCATATTACCATCTTCATCAAAATCACCAACAGTAATATTTAACGGTGTATTGCAAAGTTCAATATCAAAAGGGTATTTTACTTTAACGTAATTTTGTGTAAAGCCAAACATAAAACCATTTTTGTTTTCATGTTCAAAAATTACGCTTAAGGTTTTGCCTTTTTGTTTTTCGTAAAAAGCACGTAATTTTTTTGCAGATAGAATACGTAACATTTTATTCCTGCGTTTACGCTCTGCTATTGGCACAGGATCTTCCATTAAAATAGCTTCGGTGTTATCACGCTCGCTGTAAGTAAAAACATGCAAATAAGAAATGTCAAGTCCGTTAACAAAATTGTATGTCTCTAAAAATTCCTCTTCCGTCTCCCCTGGAAAACCAACGATCACATCAACACCAATACAACAATTGGGCATTAAGCTTTTTATTTTTGCAACTCTGTCCGAATATAATTCGCGTTGATAACGGCGTTTCATGCGCTTTAAAACAGCATTGCTACCGCTTTGCAAAGGAATATGAAAATGTGGTACAAATAAATTGGATGTGGAAACAAATTCAATTATTTCGTCTTTTAATAAATTCGGTTCGATGGATGAGATCCTGAAACGCTCAATACCTTTAACGGTATCTAACTCTTTTACAAGGTCTAAAAAAGTATATTCTTTACGTTTTTTTATATCACCATCAATGGTTTGTCCGTAACCAAAATCACCAATATTCACACCAGTTAAAACAATTTCTTTAACACCACTTGCAGCAATTTTATCAGCGTTTGCTACTACATTCTCAATGGTATCGCTCCTGCTCTTTCCTCTTGCCAGTGGTATAGTACAAAACGTGCAAGAATAATCGCAACCATCCTGCACTTTTAAAAATGAGCGCGTTCTGTCACCCACACTATAAGCATCCACAAAAAAATCGGCTTCCGAAATTTCGCAGTTATGAATTTCGGTGTGCGTACTTTTACCTGAAAAATTAATATAGTTTAATAATTTAAATTTTTCGGTAGCTCCTAAAACAACATCTACGCCTTCAATTTTTGAGATCTCTTCGGGTTTTAATTGCGCATAACAACCAACAACTGCCACAAAGGCTTCCGGGTTTTTTGAAAGAGCATTTTTTACGATAGATTTACATTCTTTATCTGCATTTTCGGTAACCGAGCAGGTATTGATCACATAAACATCTGCTGCTTCAGAAAAATCTTTTTTGATAAATCCTTTTTCCTGAAATAAACGGGCAATAGTGGATGTTTCTGAAAAGTTCAGTTTACAACCCAGAGTGTGAAAAGCAACCGTTTTATTAGCAAAAGACATGGCCGCAAAGATACGAAATTAACCCTTGTCTTTTTTAACCAAAGCATAAATAAAAACTCGTGTTTTTATAGTAAATTTGTTCTTTATTATTTTACTATGGAATTAACCTCTTTAACAGCAATATCCCCAATTGACGGTCGTTACAGGAAAACTACCGAGCCATTGGATATTTATTTTTCTGAATTTGGCCTTATAAAATACAGGGTTTTAGTTGAAATTGAATATTTTATTGCTTTGGCAGAATTTGGCCTTCCTCAGTTACCTCAAATTGATGTAGCAAAAAAAATAGCTTTAAAAGATATTTATTTGAATTTTTCTATTGAGGATGCATTAAAAATTAAAGAGACAGAGAAAACCACCAACCACGATGTGAAAGCAGTGGAATATTTCATCAAAGAAAAATTAAATGATGTTGGTTTACATGAATATTCTGAATTTGTACATTTTGGTTTGACCTCTCAGGATATTAATAATACTAGTATTCCTTTATCTTTAAAAGATGCTACAAATACATTATTAATTCCAGCGATTCAAGGCATCATCGAAAAAATAACCGCATTAAGTAAAGAATGGAAAGATATTTCTTTATTAGCTAAAACGCATGGACAACCTGCTTCTCCAACTAAATTAGGAAAAGAGATGTATGTTTTTGTTGAGCGTTTAAATGCGCAATTAAATCAATTAAAGAACATTCCTTTCTCTGCTAAATTTGGGGGTGCCACCGGTAATTTTAATGCCCATCAAATTGCTTATCCTTCAAAAAATTGGGTTGAGTTTGGAAATAACTTTGTAAATAAAATTTTGCAGTTGAACCGTTCTCAATTCACAACTCAAATAGAACATTACGATAACATTGGTGCTTATTGCGATGCCCTAAAACGTATCAATACCATTCTAATAGATTTTAGTCGCGATGTATGGACCTACGTAAGCATGGAATATTTTAAACAAAAATTAAAAGCAGGAGAAATTGGTTCTTCAGCCATGCCGCACAAAGTAAACCCAATTGATTTCGAGAACGCAGAAGGGAATTTAGGAATTGCCAACGCTTTATTGGAACACTTATCTGCAAAGCTTCCGATCTCAAGATTGCAGCGTGATCTTACAGATAGCACTGTACTTAGGAATTTAGGTAATCCACTTGCCCATTCTTTAATTTCGTATTCAAGTATTTTAAAAGGCTTAAATAAATTGATCCTGAATGAAAAAGCATTAATGCATGATCTTGAAAACAACTGGGCGGTTGTTGCAGAAGCCATTCAAACGGTTTTAAGGCGCGAAGGTTATCCTAAGCCTTACGAAGCGTTAAAAGACCTTACAAGAACAAATACACACATTACACAAGATTCTTTAATTGAGTTTATTAATGGATTAAATGTTTCTGATAAAATTAAAAAAGAATTAAAAGATATAACGCCGCATAATTACACCGGCATACATCCAATATTTTAAACCATGAACAGAGCCTGGGCCTTCATAATAAGCAAAACATTATCTAAAGAAGAATTAAATTCGTTAACCGAAGCCGGTAATAAATTTGTTTTGGGTTGGACAGCACATGAGCAACAATTAACTGCAAGTTTTGAAATTATTAAAGAAAAAATTGTTGTTGTAAAAGTTAACGAAGAAGTTACAAATGCCAGTGGTTGTAGTATTGATAAGCTTACCCGCTTTGTAAAAGACGCCGAAAAACAATTTGGTATTGAATTATTGAACCGCTTATTAGTTGCTTATAAAAAAGAAGATGCAATAGAAGTTGTACATTCATCTAAAATAAAAGATCTACTTTCACAGCATCTTATTTCTGAAAATACTATCATTTATAATACTTCTATATTAACTCAAAACGAATTAAAAAATTGGGAACAACCTTTAAAGGAAACCTGGTTGAATAAATACCTTTCTTCAGGGAAAATGGAAGATGTAAAAGGGAAGATGTAGTTTACAATCATTTTACATTTTACATTTTCCATCGTACCTATTCCATTTTACATTTGTGATCAGTATTCCAAAAAGCCCGACACCTGGGCTTCGCAAGCCGCCTGTTGCCCTTCATCAATAAATTTACCATCTGCACTTATTATTTTATCTACGATCGAAATTGGTAACCGGTTATAATACACATGCATCTTCAAATAACTTAAAATACCCGTAAGATGCTCTAAACCTCTCAAATTACCAGCCCTTCCGGTTGATACGCCAACAAGACATGTGTCTTTAAAATTCCAATCTTTTGGTGATACGCTGTCTAAAAATGTTTTTAATATGCCTGGAAAACTGCCATTATACTCAGGTACAACAAAAATAAATTTCCTGTTATTGATCACAAATTTTTCAAGTAAAGCCGAATACGCTTCAGTTCTTTTACCAAAAACCTCGCTAAACGCAATATTATCGGGTAATGAGCAAAAATCTAAAATTTTAACATCTACGCTTTTAGCTTTTAAGATCTCTTCGTATATTTTACTCACCTTTAAGGTGTTACTGTTTTGGCGGTTGGTACAGCTTACCACTATAATTTCTTCCATAAAAATTTATTAACACAATGTGCTTTTCTTTCCTGCTTTTGTTAAAAACTAACACTTATAAAAGTGCCTAATTAGTTTAATTTTACAAACAGCAATTTTACTCAATTATTTGCATTTTATGAACATTACTTATTACGGTCACTCGTGCTTTGGCGTTGAAATTAACGGAAAACATTTGCTCTTCGATCCGTTCATTAGTCCGAACGAATTGGCCCGCGGTATTGATGTAAATACAGTGCCTGCCGATTATATACTTATTTCGCACGGGCACAACGATCATATTGCCGATGCTGAAAGCATTGCTAAACGTACTAACGCAAAGGTTATATGTAATTGGGAAATATCTGTATGGCTGGAGAAAAAAGGTATTGAAGGTATCCGTCCGATGAATACTGGTGGGAAAGTGAAGTTTGATTTTGGCAGCGTAAAATGTGTGGTAGCACAACACAGCAGTAGCTTGCCCGATGGCAGTTATGGTGGCAACCCAATGGGGTTTGTAATAGAAAGTACCGAAGGGAATTTTTATTATGCAGGTGATACGGCGTTAACATACGATATGAAACTAATTGGCGATTACAGGAATGTTGATTTTGCATTTTTACCAATTGGCGACAATTTTACAATGGGGCCCGATAATGCCATTATTGCAAGTGATTTTATAAAATGTAACGATATCATCGGCATGCATTATGATACTTTTGGATTCATAATCATTGATCACGAAGAAGCGATTAGAAAATTTGACAGATCAGGGAAAAAATTAACCCTGATGGAAATTGGAGATACAATAAAGAAATAATAACGGAACACAAATACGGAACACCATGGGAAAAATAATAGCAATAGCAAATCAAAAAGGTGGCGTTGGAAAAACAACAACTGCAATAAATTTAGCCGCAAGCCTGGCTGTTTTAGAATATAAAACATTATTGGTTGATGCAGATCCACAATCAAACGCTACATCTGGCGTGGGTATCGATCCACAAAATGTAAAAGCAGGTTTGTATGAATGTATCATTGATAGCGTTCATCCAAAAGATGTTATTTTAAAAACCGAAACTCCGAATTTATTTTTGTTACCTACCAATGCAGATCTTGTTGGTGTTGAACTGGAGTTAGTGAACCTAACCAACCGCGAGTACATGATGAAAAAAGCGTTGGATAAAATAAAAGATAAATACGATTTTATTATTTTAGATTGTTGTCCATCATTAGGCTTAACGGTTATCAATGCTTTATCAGCAGCTGATAGTGTAATTATACCGGTACAATGCGAGTATTTTGCATTAGAAGGAATGGGCAAATTGCTTCAAACAATTAAAATTGTACAGGCACATTTAAATACAAATTTAGATATTGAAGGTGTATTGTTAACGATGTATGATGGCCGTTTACGTTTAGCTAACCAGGTTGTTGAAGAAGTAAAAACACATTTCCAGGATATGGTTTTTGATACGCTTATTCAACGTAATACAAAACTGGCAGAAGCGCCAAGCTTTGGAAAAACTATTATCATGCACGATGCCATTGGAAAGGGCTCTACGAGCTATTTGAATTTAGCACGTGAAATTTTACAGCGCAACGGCTTGACTAAAATAAGTGATAGCGATAGAATGATAAACATTCAGGAATCGGAAGAAGAATTAAGTGAAGACATCTAGAAGATTCAAAGTTTAAGATTCAAAATCTTGAATTTTAAATTTTAAATCTTGAATTTTAAATTAAGAAAAATGAGCAACAATAAAAAACCGGCATTAGGCAGAGGATTAAGCGCATTGTTAGAGAATGCCAAAACAGATATTACTTCCAAACATATGGGAGATGGTTCACCAACTGTGAACTCTGTTTCTACTATCAAAATAAAAAGCATTGAAGCTAATCCCTTTCAACCACGTACTAATTTTGAAGAGACTGCTTTACAGGAATTAAGTGATAGTATTAAACAACACGGTATCATTCAACCATTAACAGTTAGAAAATTAGGTTACGACCGTTACCAGTTAATTTCAGGTGAGCGTCGTTTCCGCGCTTCGCAATTAGCGGGTTTAACAGATGTTCCTGCATACATTCGTGTGGCAGACGATCAGGCAATGTTAGAAATGGCTTTGGTTGAGAACATTCAACGTGAGGACCTTGACCCAATTGAGGTTTCTTTATCATACAAACGTTTAATTGATGAGTGTGATCTTACACAAGAACAATTAAGCGAGAAAGTTGGTAAGCAAAGAAGTACAGTAACTAATTTTTTACGTTTATTAAAATTACCAGCACCAATTCAAAAGGCAATTCGCGACCGTGAAATAACCATGGGTCACGCAAAGGCTTTAATTAATATTGATAACGAAGACAGGCAGTTGGCTATTTTTGCATTAGCATTAGAGCAAGACCTTTCTGTTAGACAAATTGAAGATCTTGCCCGCGGCGAAAAAATTAAAGTAACACCAAAAGTTACACGCGTTGAAAAACCTTTGACCATTGAAGATAAAACTATCGCTAAAAAATTAGAGAAGATCTTTAATAAGTCTTACAGTTTTAAACGCAACGCAAAAGGCGGTGGCAATTTAACTTTAAGTTTTAGCAACGATAAAGAATTAGCACATATAATTTCTTTCTTCGGAATAGAATAAAAACAGCCACAGATTACGCTGATTACACAGATTGATCGAATTAAAATTTTTTAAATAAAAAATCCGTGGCATCTGTGAAATCTGCGGCCAAAAGTTCGCAGTGAAAAAAATTCTCCTCATATCTGATACGCACAGCTATTTAGATCCAAAATTAATTAAACACATCCAGGAGGCCGATGAAGTATGGCATGCCGGCGATATTGGAACCATTGACGTTTGTCTTGAAATAGAAAAATTAAAACCCTTTAAAGCTGTTTTTGGAAATATTGATGATAAAGATGTTCGCGTTACTTATCCTGAAAATTTATTTTTTGATTGCGAGAATGTTCCCGTTTATATTACACACATTGGCGGTTATCCCGGAAAATACCCGGCAAAAATTAAAACACTTTTAAAAGAACACAAACCAAAACTATTTATTTGCGGTCACTCCCATATTTTAAAAGTGATGTACGACAAAGAACTTGAACTTTTATTTATTAACCCCGGCGCTTGCGGCGTACACGGCTTTCATAAAGTAAAAACAGCGGTGAGATTTGAGATAGAAGGAAGTGACATTAAAAATTTAGCAGTAATTGAATTAGGCAACAGAACATCCTTAAATTAGCAATATGGAAAACGACGAAATAAAAACATACTTTACAAATGAAGCATTGGCAAGATTTGCATCAGCACAAGGCAAAGTAGTTGAGAAAGTAGTTTGTCATTTATGGCAAAACAAATCCAGCTCTACAGAAGTTGTTGAAGTAATAGATAATGTTGAATTACATTTTACCGATAAACAAAAACTAACCATTGGTTGTAATACAGATGGTGATGGTTTGGATGCTATAGTATATAATTATAAAGAAGCGGCTCAGGCTTTGGAAAAAGAATTTGAAGGGAAGATACGCGTGTATGCTATTGACGCCTCTACAACAAAAATGTGGACAGAGGTAATTGGTAAAACATTAAAGACGGTTAAGATCGAAAAAGAAAACGGACAATACAGATCAAAAGCCATTCTGCTTGATTTTGAAACAGAAAAAAGAGAGATAGAAGTGAATCCTTTAGATGGAATAATTATTGATTATTATGATGAAGAAGGCGTTTATCAGCCTTTTGTGGATGATGAGCCGGCGTAATACTTAACCACAAAGAACATTAAGGAAGCGCGGAGAACACGAAGAATTATCCTGGTGAGATTATGATACCTTAACTAATCCACTTCTGCCGCATTAATGATCTCTACATCCAGTACGCCAATAATTTTAAAATCCGTGCGTCTGTTTTGTGCACGTCCTTCAGGATTATCACTACCATCCGGATTTTCGTTTGGTGCAATAGGTTTGCTCTCGCCATAACCTTTTGCTTTTAAACGTTCGGCTTTAATACCTTTACTTATTAAGTGTGATACAACGCTCTCAGCCCGTTGCTGCGATAATTTCTCATTGTATTTATCACTACCTTTACTATCCGTGTGCGACATGATCTCTACAATTAATTCAGGGTTAGCTTCCATTAAGGATAACACAGTTGTATCAATAGCAATTTTACTGGCTTCTAAAATATTTGATTTATCAAATTCGTATTGAATGTTTGGGATACGAATTGGCTCTTTTGGTTTTTTAGCCAACAAAACTGTTTTGGTTATATCCTGCGATGTAGTAATTCCTTTGGTAGTTACTTCAGCCGTATTTCCTAAAAAATCATTCTTCTTTACAATTAAAAAATAATCCTGGTTGGCTTCAACCGTAGTTTTAAAATCTCCGCTCTTATCGCTTTCAATAATTTTAACCAGGAATTTTTCCTTGGTCTTTCTATCTACAATATAAACTTCAACAGTTGCTTGTGCTATAGACATATTAGGGTCAATCATTTCGTTTACATTCCCTAACAAATTAATTTTAATGTACTCCGTGTGTTTATACGTATAAATATCATCGCAACAAGTGCTGTTCTTTAAAGCATTACCACCTTTACGGTTACTTACAAAAAAACCTTCTTCGCGGTTGGTAGAGATCGTATAAAAAATGTCATCAGCTCCGGTGTTTATAGGTTGGCCTACATTCTCAGGAGCTAACCATTTTTTTCCATCACCTGCAGCTTTAAACACATCGTAACCACCCAAACCTCCCAAACCGTCTGAACTGTAATATAAAGTGCGGGTTTCATTATCAAAAAATGGTGTTATTTCATTTTGAGCTGTGTTTATTTTATTACCTGCATTTTTTGGAGTTTTGTAAACGTTATTCTTTTTATCGTAAACCGTGTACCAAATATCCAAACCTCCCCTGCCCTCTTTATTATTACTTACAAAATAAATAACATCGTTGCCTTTTGCCGGATCTGTTGTAACCGCTGGCATAGTAGCAGTGAACTTAGGATTATTTACATTCTTTGGTAATTTAACAGGCTCACTCCATTCATCTCCTTTTTTTTCGGAGACGTAAATAGCGCAGATCATTTCTTCTTTAAAATTTAATTTACATCGTGTAAAATAAACCCGCTTTCTATCCGGACTAAAACAAGCGTTGCCTGTATTAAATTCCGCTTCGTTTAAATTACCTCCATACTCACCACCAAATTTCCATTCGTTGTTCTCGCGTTTGGCAACATATAATTTGCGTTTAATGGTTTGCGCTGTATCATCTTCAATAATAAATTCTTTTTTATCTGTTCTAAGAGATGTAAACACCAAAGTACTGTCGTTAATATTAGCAGGTGCGCCTTCAGTATTAACTTTATTAATGGTAGAATCTAAATGTGAAATAACCACTTTCTTTTCAGTATTCACGAGCTTTTGTACCGAATCGCAAAACACAATTTCTTTTGTAGCCTGTTTCTTTAAACCTTTTTCTTCGCCTTTATATTCTTTCTTAAATTTTTGAAAATTTATTTTCGCACTATCGTACAGACCATTTGATTTTTGCATTTGCGCATGATAGTATAAAGAGGTCGGCGCCTTTTCAACATCTGTTTCGTAAGCGTTCAAGAACATACGCTGAGCGCGATCATAATCCCGGATCTGCAAATAAGCTTGTCCCAATTGAAATTTTGCTTTTGCATCACGGTTATTAATATTTAAATAAGCTTCGTAAAAAGTAATAGCACTGCTGGGATCATTTTGTTCCATTGCACTTTTACCTAAACGTTTTAAGGTTTTTGGTGATGAGCGTTTAACCAGCATGGAGTCTGATTGTGACTGGGCAGCAAAAGCAAACAACACAAAAATCAGTATGTATTTAATATTTTTTATCACTATTCGTTATTATCTAATTTTCATTTTGGCTAAAGCCATCTATTGTTTTATCTATTATCCACGACCTTCAGGTCGTGGCAATATTATTGCACTTTGTTGACACGGCCTTTAGGCCGTGGATTCATTCATTAAATTTTTATCGGCTTTAGCCAAAATATCAATTTGATTAGCATCAATAAACTCGTTATACTCTTCCGTAAAGGTTTTTTTATTGTGATGCTCTTCCTGATTTAATATATATGCCCTTACTTTATCAATTGCAGAATAACTTACTGATAAAGCAATATATTCGTCCTGCCATTCAAATTTTGTTTTAATTAACTGTTGTTTATTTACCCAAAAAGAAGATTCTCCTTTTATAAGCATTGCTGTTTTGGCTATCGTCTGCTCGTTGCCAAGAGAAACAAGCAAATGAATATGATCTGAAACACAATTAAGGGTATCAATGAATATCTCTTTTTTAATACTATTTTCTTTTATATGAGCAAGTAACACCGGCTTTAATTCTTTATCAATTAAATGAGTTCGGTTTTTTGTTGACCAAATAAAATGAATATATATTTTAGTATAAGGCATTTTAAATTTTATTTTGGCTAAAGCCTTTTTATTTTTTTCATTTCTTCCACGACCTGAAGGTCGTGGCAATTTGTCGTGGCAATTAGTTCTTATAAACTCGTTTAATATCTCTCACAAGGAACAGCTTTTTTGCTTAAACGTGTATTTTTCGCTTTATAAATAAGTGCTAATTCAAATGCACCTTTGCTTTCTACTGCCGTTTTTAACTGCGAGAAAGTAATATCATAACTAAAGCCAATAGTGTAATGCGAATAATTTATACCGGCTGTTACAATTCCGGCATCTGGATTTCTTTTAAAGCCATCGCGCCACATAAAACCAGCAAAAACAGAGTTGGTAAAGAATACATTTTTTGAAAGCACATATTCTACATTTAAACCAGTTACCCAATCGCTTACCTTTGTAGTATAACCATACATGGTGTACCCTTTTAAAATGATCGTAGGATTTAAATAATAATTTAAATTAATATTATATGCCTGGCGTACTTTTAATTTATTAGCGTTTCCTAAAAAACTTTCTTTAGGTTTATTTAAATGAAACAAAGAATAACCGATCTCAGGTTCTATTTTTCCAAATCTTTTAGATGCGGCAAAACCTGTATTTAGATCAAAATAAGTAAAACGTTGACTCACTCCTGTTTCAATATTAGGTAATGAATTATCAAACATTCCGGTGTTCCAGTTCAATTGGTTTGGAAAAGAGTGTGCATAAAAATCAATACTCTTAATAACTACTCCGGGTTGTATACCAATATGTAAATTATAACCGGCAATTTTTTTATGAATAGCCGCCGAAGGCATTATCTTCGTTATCTTTAAATTACCACCTGATTTGTCGTTAATAAAAATTAAACCGCCACTAACGTTTTGGTTGCTTGGATAAATATTAAAATCGCCACCAGCACTAAATGTATTGTATGCTTTAGAAATATCGCGCCATTGACTTCTGTAATTTCCAAAGAAACGATAATCGCCTTTATAGTTACCTGTATTTGCAGGATTTAAAGAAAGCGGTGAAAAATAGAACTGACTAAAATGAATATCCTGAGAACTTAAATTCTGAACGAATAAAAAACAAATAAAATATAAAACCAGTTTTTTCAAGATCTTTATTTAAGTAATTTAAATGTTCCTGTTTTTAATACGGGTTTTCCTTCGCCAACATATGTATCAGCCGAAACCTGGTAAACATAGGTTTCCATATTTTGTGGTACGCCATTGAACATGCCATCCCATCCTACACTAATGTCATTGGTTTCAAATAATAATTGTCCCCAGCGGTTAAACACCCTGAAATATTCAAGTTTTCTTATACCCCAACCATCTACATAAATAACATCATTAACACCATCGCCGTTTGGAGTAAATGCAGTTGGCACATCAACACTTCCTTTTAACTCAACATTTACAGTATGCGTATTCATTACTAAAAAGCATCCCATGTTATCGGCTATTGTTACAGTATAAGTTATGTTAACTGTTGATGAAGATGTTGGGTTAGGACAATTAATACAACTTAGATCGGTTGGCGGACTCCATGTATAAGTAAAATTGGTACCCGAATTATTATTAAGTTGTGAAATCTGACCAATGATCACTGTTGTATCCCAGGTAAAACTTGGCGGCGGCAATTGTATATATACACTTTTGGTTGTAGAGTTCTTGCAATTATTTGCATCGCTTATTGTTAAAGTATAGATTGTAGAATTAGAAGCAGTAGCTGTTGAACTGGCACTGTTTGGATTAGTTACACCAGCTGATGGATTCCATGTATAAGAAAATGGTGCTGTTCCAACCGTTGGATTGGAACTAAGTAAGAATGGACTATTTTGACAGGTATCTCTGGCAAATACCAAAGCGTTAGGCAAAGGATTAATGGTCATGTTCTTTATAGCAAATCCAAAACAATTATTTACCGGATCGGTAATATTTAACGTAACTGTATAAACGCCGGCATTAGGGTATGTGTAAGAAGGATTTTGAGTACTGGCAGTTCCTATTCCGTCACCAAAATTCCAGTTAAATGTGTATCCCGAAGAATTAGGCGTTTGATTACTAAATTGATCAATAACACCAATACAATGGACTGTATCTACTTTTGCCACTTCATTATTCCTGTCAAAATCGCCAACAATTTTTATAATTTGAATGGTTGTAGTTGCAGTTCTTGGACACTTAAGTATATCAGAAGATGGATAGTAAGAAAGTGAAACAGTAGTAGTACCATTTGGCAAAGGATAATAATTATAAGTGTGTGTTATTGTTTGCGTTGGCGAAGCGTTGGCTGTATAAGACCCTGTTGACCCATCACCAAAATCATAACTCCACATATAAACATTATCAGAATCATTTTTGATATTGAATTTTATAGAATTACCTAAACAAACAACCTGTTTATCTAAATTAAGATTTGCAACTGCACCCAATATGCTAAGTGTTTTAGAAATTGAAGCGGCGCATCCGTTTGATGTGAATACTGTTAACGTAATAACTGCCTGACCTGTGGCTGTATATGTCCACACAACAGGTGAAACAGGAAGGATCGGACTACCTGTACTTAAGTTCCATGTGTATGACGGTGTTGATGCAACTGTTGATGTACTTGTAAATTCAACCTGCGAATCCCTGCAAATAACATTACCTGTATTAAGAGAGAAATTTGGAATAGGATATGTTTGTGGGCTAACAACAACAGACCCTGTATTTTTACATCCGCCTATATCAACAATTAAAGTTGCTGTATAAGTTCCTTGTGCAGTGTATGTATGCGGCGTAATATTATTTGTAGTAGTTACGGAAGAACTTCCATCACCATAAGTAAAAGTATAGCTTGTATATGCAGGTGGCGCAGTAAATGTAACCGTATTAGTTGCAAGGTTTCCCGGCCCGGTTGGAATACATGGTAAAAAATTTGAAGGGTTTAAAGTTGCAAGCGGATTAACAACAGTAATAGCGAGTGTAGGAGATACCTGAACACAGCCAAGCGAATTGGTTGCAGTTAAGATCACTGTATAATTTTGGCTCGGACTATTTGCACTCAAATATTGATGAAACGGTGAAGTTAAAACTGTAGTAGTTAAAAGCGGAGAGCCGTCTCCAAAATCCCAGGTAAAATCCTGCACGGGATCCGGAGTTTGAGCCGTTGTGTTTATCAATTGAACTGTACCACTGGATAAACAAATTGTATTAGAACTGAATGCAAATGTAGGATTGGCATTACTTATCCGTATCGTATGGTTGGTTGTATCAATACAACTGTTCTCATCCTTAACCATTAACATTACGTTATGAATACCGGTTGTTGCAAATGTGTGCGTAAGTATCGCAGACGTTGTATCTCGCGGTGGTAAATTATCAACATACCAAACATAGCCTCGCTTGCAAGTTTGAAGTACATCTATGGATGGTGTTGCATCAAACGTTTGTGATATTGTCGCACATCCAACATTAGAATAGGTAAAGTTTGCCTGAATATCTCTAACGGTTACCAGCATGGTGTATGTGTAAGGATTGCAGCCGGTTGGTGTATTGGTTGCTGTAATAACAGCAGTATAATTTCCTGAGGCAGTATAAGTATGAGCAATACTATGAGTGGCAACTCCACCCGGCAAACCTACAATGGCGACAGGAGCCGAGGCATCACCAAAGTTGAGCGTTGCATTTGCAACATCCTGCATGTGAGAGAAAAACTTAATATTTTTTCTTGTTCCTGCATTACAGTTAGTTTCGTATCTACTTTGTACAATTGGTCCTTTTACGGTGACGGACAGTGGATTTGTTGCAATGCCTTTACAACCATGAGAATACCCTTCCACTGTAAAACTATGCACACCTACATGTGTAAAATTCCAGGATGGATTTGGATCATTTATACAATGAGAAAAGAAACCATTATCACTATTCACATGCCAGTGCTGAACTGGATTTGTTGAAGTTGGTGTTATACTTACAGTGACGGGTTGATTCCAACAGACCACGCTGGGCGTGACTGCAAAATTAAAAGTTGGAGGATTAACAACGTGAACTGTATCTATAAAAGAAGTATCTATACAACCGTTTGCAGTTTGTACAATTAAATAAGGAGTATAAGTGCCAACCGCAGTATACGTATGTACAAAGTTTGGAATTGGGGGAGCTACACCTGTTACCGTTGTTGCAGGCGTTGCACCATTATTCCATGTGTATGTTGCTATTGGAAAAGCAGGGTTTGTGAAACTTGAATCTCTGAAGGTGACCGTTAAAGGTGCACAGCCTCCCGATTTATTTTTATTGAACCAGGCTGTTGTTCGATGAATAGTATCATAGGCATGAGATATTGTGGCAAGACAACCGTTCGCAGATTGTACAGTTAATATAACATTTAAAGCATACGGCTGAAAAATAGTATGTGGGAAAAGACTACCATGAGTAAAAGTAAATGTTGGATTAGCAGCTGTGCTTGTTGCAGTGAGACCAGCGCCATTTGTAGTTGACCATGTATAAGAAATGGCGTTTGGTGACGATTGATTAATGTATGATCCGGAAAATACCGGATTACAAGTTAAAGAGGGCGGTGTAAATGTAAAATTTGCAACTACTTGTTCTACATAAATAGTTTTTGTTTGCACAGCTGTACAAGGAAAAGAACCGGCGCTAATATTAATTGTATAAACACCCGGCGCAGAATATCCCGGGGTGTAAAGACTGTTTGTTGTTGGCCCGGGTCCCGTATTTAAAACGGTCGGTGTAGGTGGGCTCCCGAAATTCCATAACGTATTTGATTGATTAGTTTGAAACGAGACCGTGAAAGGTGCATTTAAACAAACGGTTCCGGGAATTGTAGTTTGTAAAGTTGGTTGCGAAACGCTTACCTGTGTATTTGCAGTAGCACTACAATTATTATTATCAGTTACAGTTAAAGTAACATTATAAGTGCCGGGTGTATTGTATGTAATGTTACCTGGAGTTTGTTGTGTTGATGTTTGTGTATTACCAAAATTCCATGCATAAGAAGCTAACGGACCTGGAATTGGCGAACCAGAAACACAATTGCTGCCACTGAAAGCTGCAGTAAATGGTGCCGTGCAGGATACCAGCGCTAAAGGATTTGAACTAATAACAACTGTTGGTGGAGTGGAAACATTTATTGGACCTTGCTGGGTTGATAATGCACTTGTGCAACCATTCACATCGGTAACAAGTAAAGTAACAAAGAACGCACCTTGTAAATTATAAGTCCAAATTGGGGTTGATCCTGACCCCTGTCCGCCGTCTCCAAAGTTCCAGGTGTAAGTTGAAATTGGAGCAGGGCCTGAACTTGTACTTGTGAATGGAACATTTAAAGGTTTACATCTTATTGAAGGAACTGTATAAGTAAAACTTGCAGTTGGATTTCCATGAACAACAACCAGCGCTGTGTATGTTACCGGAGAGGCGCCAACAGTTGCATTATACGTTACTATAAAATTACCTACTGATGTGTAATTATGTGTGGGTGAAGCCTGATTGGAAGTAACTGCATCACCAAAATTCCAGGTTATACCAGTTGCTCCTGCAGGACCGCTAAAAGAAACACCTGTTAATGGAAGACAACCAACTGTTGGAGAAACTGTAATTTGTGAAAATGAATTATAAAAAATACACACAGAAAAAAGAAACATAAATAGTTTTATCTTTTGTCTGAACATGTTGATTTTATTTATAAATTTGATAATCAAATATAGTTAAATAAACTTTAACAATTTCAAAAAGATCCTTGAAAAAAATTCTGTTTATATATTTTATTCTTAACATTCTGTTTTTCTCAGCGCAAGTAAAATCAGGCGGCTTGAGCAGTTCCCCAACTGTGCAAAATATGGTCACAACCTTAAAACACGACACCTGTTTAAATAAAAAATTCTCGATCGTATTTTATATCGTACAAGATACAATTACCCCTCCGGCATATGTTGGTCAGGCTACACCAGCGGCTTTAACTTCGATGGTAAACAACTTAAATTCTGTTTTTAAAAGAATCTGCGTTCAATTCTTAAATTGCAGCACTGTTTATATTCCAAATCATCCTTTTAATCAATGGACAAAAAATATTGTAGATCCAATTGTTACCTCAAACTGGTACACAGATAAAACCATCAATGTTTATTTTGCCGATCAGGTTAGTGGCATGCCTGCTAATGAACTTTTTGGTTATGCGTATCCACCGCCTGCAACTTCAACCACAACTTCAAAAGATGTTATTGTTCTTGAAAAAAGTTGTTTAACAAATACAAATGCCGCAGGCTTTCAGCAAAGTGATATCGTGCACCAGTTCGGACATTTTTTTGGTTTGCCTAATACTTTTGATGAGATCAATCCTGTACCACCTGCTATTCCGCCGCCGCCAGCTGGAGCTATTAGCAATGAGTTTTTTAACAGAACAAATTGTTATTTGCACGGTGATGGTTTTTGTGATACCGAAGCAGATTGTTATCCTTTAGGAATTCCGCCTACAACTACTGTTACCCCCTGTGGACATTTAAGTGGGATCCTGGATGGAAATACTGAATATTACGTTCCACCTCTTGACAATTTAATGTCAAACTATGGCTGTAGATGCCGCTTTTCGCAAGAGCAATATAATTATATGGCCTATATAATATTGACCAAGCGATTTTATTTGCATTAAAATTAAATTCTTTCTTTTTCATTTTATGAATAAGTTGTTAATTGTATATATAAAAGAATATTTACATTTATCACCAAACAAGTAATCATATAAAATGTCACACTTAATTGCACCCTCTGTACTCTCGGCAAACTTTGCAAACCTGCAGGCAGATATTGAAATGATAAATAACAGTGAGGCAGATTGGTTTCATGTGGATGTGATGGATGGCGTTTTTGTACCAAATATTTCTTTTGGTTTTCCGGTAATAAAATCCATTCAAAAATTCGCAAAAAAACCTTTGGATGTGCATTTAATGATCGTAAATCCTGACCAATACGCACAGGCTTTTAAAGATGTGGGCGCGGAAATTTTAACTGTACATATAGAAGCCTGCCCTCATTTACATCGTAGTGTTCAAAATATCAAAAATTTGGGAATGAAGGCCGGTGTAGCCATTAATCCACACACTTCAATAAATTTATTAGAAGATACGATCTCGGATATTGATCTTATCTGTTTAATGAGTGTGAATCCAGGTTTTGGTGGGCAAAAATTTATTGAGAACACTTACGAAAAAGTGAAGAAACTAAAAACGCTTATTCAACAAAAAAATTCAAAAGCTTTAATAGAGATTGATGGAGGTGTTGATTTGAATAACTATCAAAAATTAATTGACTGCGGAGCAAATGTATTAGTAGCAGGAAATACTGTGTTTTCTTCAAAAAATCCTTCAGAAACGATAAAAATGCTCAAAAAATAGTGTTTTTTAACAAAAAAAGCTGCTTTTTTGTTTAATTCTGAATTCCAATTTATTCGCTTATTTCCAATTTAGATTTAAAATGGATTATAGAGTTTTAACTTTCTATGAGTTTAAGATCCGGTTATCAAAAAAAGATGACCACAATAAAAAAAGGTTTCCCTAAGGGAAACCTTTTTAATAATAAATCATTGAAAATCAATGCTTTGTAGCGGAATCGAGAGTTGAACTCGAGACCTCAGGGTTATGAATCCTTGGCCTAAATTAGGATATCAATGAAATCAAGTGTTTCAGGCTAAAAAAGCAGCATTTTTGTGCAAAAAATAACGTAAATCCGACTCTAAATCTGACTCCATTCATTTTTGTATATTTTAGAGAGCATAGTAAAAAATCTCCTTTTAAATAACTTAGGTTTATGGCTTCAATATTTTTAAGAACCTATTTAAATTTATTTTAGTTATTATTCTTTTGCAGATAATTTGACTGGATTTCAAAGGATTCAAAAAATAATTCATAATTTACCCATAATCTCCTAGTTAATATCAAACCAAAAAAAGGTGTATTCATTATGCTAACTTTTATCTATTGACTCAAATCATTTTAGATTTATGATCCTCGCTCACTAATACTTTTATTATGTATCAAATATTTTTTTTGTTCATTAAATGAACTCACTAAAGTAAACGTCATCTACAATTATTATTTTGTTCTAAATAATCGTAATTCTAAAACCCTTGTTAACAAATCTTTTTTACAACCTTGTATTCATAATGTCGCCAGGAATCCTATTATTAAAAAATCATTTTTTTGTGCTAACTTGTTTCTTATACTTTTTACTTTTTTATTGTTTTTTAGTAAGATTTAAGCCGCTGTTATTATTACGTCTAGTGCTTTGATACTCAAAAATCCTTGTACTAGTTTCACTTTTTCGACAACAGTTTTATTCTCATTTTTTCACGCACCTTTTTCCAATAATAGTGTGAATTGAGAATTGTTATATATATAATTACACTTTATAGATAAAAAAAATCAACTAATTATACGAAGATATTTACAAAAATGTTAGTGGAAGGTTTATACCCCATGAGTCCATGATCGAAACAGCCATGAATTAGATGCGATTTTTCAATTTGAAAAATGCTTTTTTTGAAAATCCAAGAGTTTGTTTTTCATATTCTCGATAATATCAGTGATTAATTTCAGCCTTTTATTGTTATAATTTCAGCTAAATGAGTCAGTACTTCATTAAAAGAACTTAGTATTTGAGTGTCAAATACTAAGTTCTTTTTTTTATTGTCAATAAATTTTTTAAAAAATCGTTCTACAATTAATCAATTTATATCTTAACTTAGCAACCTATATATGATGACGAAGGAATTTATCAAATTAAATAATATTATTGGATGGCTAATTTGGGCTATTGCCACATTTACGTATTGCTGCACAATTGAGCCTACTGCCAGCTTTTGGGACTGTGGTGAATATATTGCCTGTTCTTATAAATAAGAGGTTGGCCATCCGCCAGGAGCCCCTTTCTTCCTGCTTTTAGGCAGATTTTTCTCTCTATTAGGTGGTGGCGATCCTTCGCACGCAGCCATGATGATAAATATCATGAGTGCTTTGTCCAGCTCTTTCACGATCTTATTTTTATTCTGGACCATTACCCGTTTAGCTATAAAAGTTTACGGTAAAAAAGTGGCAGAGCTTGCAAAACCACAGCAATGGGCTGTTTTAGGCGCAGGTATTGTTGGTGCTTTAGCTTATACATTTTCAGATTCCTTTTGGTTTAGCGCTGTAGAAGGCGAGGTTTACGCAATGTCGGCCCTTTTTACAGCTATTGTATTTTGGTCTATTTTAAAATGGGATGAGGAAGATTCTGTTAATCCAACAAGCGCCTTGCGTTGGTTAATATTAATCAGTTATTTAATTGGTATCTCCATCGGTGTCCATTTGCTAAACTTACTTGTTATTCCTGCAATTGGTTTTGTTATCTATTTCAAAAAATACACTTTCACCTGGAAAGGATTTTTTGTTGCAGGTATTTCATCCGTTTTAATTTTAGGTTTTATACAAAATCTTGTTATTCCTAAAGTTGTAAAATTTGTAAGTGATTATGAAGTATTCTTCACCAATAAAATGAGCCTTGGTTTTAGTACCGGAACTATTTTCTTCTTCGTACTTTTAATTGTTTCACTTACATTTTTAATTCTTTATACTTTAAATAAAAAAGAGCAGCACTATAAAATCGGTTTTTATTCGGGCGTAATTCTTGCACTATTTGCGGTAATATCAGCGCCAAGTGGTGGTGGTATGTTTACACGTCTTTTAATGCTGGGCGGTATCCTTTATACTATTCATAAATTCAAGACAAAAACAGTTACACTGCACGCAATATTTTTAAGTTTTGCCACTTTATTAATTGGTTATTCGTCGTTTTTTGTAGTAGTAATACGTTCGCAAGCCAATACACCAATGGATGAGAACGATCCGGAAAATGCAACAAATATGTTGTCCTATTTAGTACGTGATCAATATGGCGAATGGCCATTACTTTATGGCCAATATTACAATGCTCCAACTCTACCAAAAAACGAGTTTGGTAATAATGATCCCATATATGCGAGGGATGAAAAAAATAAAAATTACAAAGTAGTTGATTCAAGAAAAAATACCGTTGTGAAATATCAAAAAGAATTTTGTACTGTTTTTCCACGTATGTGGTCCGGTCAAAGTCACCACGAATCTGCCTACAGATATTGGGGCAATATTGCCGAACATCACCGAACTAAAATGGTAGAGGGTCGCGATGGAGAACCTTCTACGGTTGAAATCCCCACCATGGCAGCCAACCTCACTTTTTTTGTAGCTTACCAAATTAAATTCATGTACCTGCGTTATTTCTTTTGGAATTTTATTGGGAGACAAAATGATGTGCAGGGTTTAATGCGCAATAGCATGGAGGGTAATTGGGTTACCGGCATTAAAGGTGTTGACGATGCTTTGCTGGATAGCGATACCTCGCAAAAAATCTATCGTGATAAAAATAATTTTGCCGAAAATCATTTTTATGCTTTGCCATTTATCTTAGGTTTATTAGGCATGTTCTTTCATTTTAAACGTAACAAGCCGGACGCATGGATCGTATTATGTTTCTTTTTACTAACGGGTTTGGCAATTGTAATTTATCTTAATCAATATCCTTACCAACCACGTGAACGTGATTATGCTTACGCCGGCAGTTTTTATGCCTTTGCTATTTGGATAGGTTTTGGCGTTTTATTTTTATACGATCTGTTAAGCAGAAAAGCCGCTACCATGGGTATTGCTCTTGGCTCTACCGCATTAAGTTTAGTAGTGCCTGGTATTATGGCAAAAGAAGGTTGGAATGATCACGATCGTTCGTTAAGAACAATGAGCCGCGATTGTGCAATTAACTATTTACAAAGTTGTGCGCCTAATGCTATCTTATTTACCAATGGCGATAACGATACTTTCCCGCTTTGGTATGCACAAGAAGTTGAAGGCATTAGGACAGATGTGCGTGTAGTGAATTTAAGTTTATTGCAAACAGACTGGTACATTAAACAAATGCGCAGAGCTGCTTACGATAGCAAACCTGTTCCATTTAACATTCCCGAACAAAAATTAGAAGCCTCTAAACTAGAAGTTGCCTATTATACTGGAGAGAAAAGCACCAACCCAATGAGTGTAAAAGACGTTGTCGATTATATTACAAGTGAAGACCCATCCAAAAAGTACCAAAATGGAGATGAATTAATTGATGTCCTACCGACTCAAAAATTATATTTAGATGTTGATAGTTTAAAAGTGATGCGCAATAAAGTTGTTTCTGTAAATGATACTGCGCGCCTTACCAAACGTATAAGTTGGGATTTAAGTGGCCGTAATATGGTTCTTAAAAACGATATAATGGTGTTAGATTTAATAGCAAATAACAATTGGGATCGTCCTATTTACTTTGCTGTAACAACAGGTGATGAGGCTTATGTTGGATTAAAAAAATACTTTCAACTTGAAGGTTTAGCTTATAGATTCGTTCCAATTAAACAAACTGAAATGGAAGAATCGCAAGGTGGCCGTGTAAATACAGATGCTATGTATGATAATATCATGAATAAATTTTTGTGGGGCGGCATGGATAAAAAAGGAATTTATTTAGATGAGACTTGTATTCGCATGACCGGTAATTTACGCATGCAAATGGGTGTGTTGGCCGGTGCATTAATTAACGAAGGCAAGTATAAAAAAGCGAAAGCAGTTTTAGATAAATGTTTAACCGTTATGCCTGACGAAAATATTCCTTACGATGCAACCATCTTTACAATTTGCGCTGGTTATTATCAGATCGGCGAAATGAAAAAAGCGAATGACCTTGCAAAAAAATTATTTGATATTTTTGAAGGCGACCTTAAAATTTATAACGCGCAAAAACCTAAACACCGTGTTGCTTTTGGAAGAGAGGTTAATCAGTGTAAAGAATTATTGAAACGATTAACTGGTATGGCGCAATCATTTAAACAGGAAGAATTAATGAAGGATTTTGTTAAACGGATGTCGGCAATTATTCCACCTGAAGAGTTAGCGCCTGAAGAGCAACAACCATTGCCTCAAATGCAATAAGTGTTTAACCACGAAGAGCGCTAAGAAAGCGCGAAGCGCACAAAGGTCTATTTTTTCTTTGTGAACTTTGAGTAAAACTTCGAGCCCTTTGTGGTTAGACTTTACATCTAAAAATATTTAGATTGAAAAATATTTTACTCATACAGCCCAAGTCATTTTTAAAACTGATCTATCCAAAAGCTGTCTGGAAAGTTAATACTACTGAAAAGATCATCTATCTAACATTTGATGATGGCCCCATCCCGGGCCTCACAGAGTGGGTTTTAGACGAGCTAAAGAAATTTAACGCTAGGGCTACTTTTTTTTGTGTAGGCTCAAATATTTTAAAAAATCCCGAGATCTTTGAGCGTATAAAAACAGAAGGCCACAAAGTGGCTAACCATACCATGTTTCACCCAAAAGGCTTTAAAACCGATACTACTGCTTATTTAAACGAGGTGGAGGAATGTCGTAAACTTGTTAAAAATGATCTTTTTCGCCCCCCTTATGGGCAACTAAAACATAGTCAGTACAAAGTTTTGTTGGATAAAGGCTTTAAAATTATTTTTTGGGATGTGATCAGTTATGACTATGAGAAAATAAGCGAAAAAGCGTGTGCTACTAACGTGATTACAAACACCCAATCTGGCAGTATTGTGCTGTTTCACGATAATTACAAGGCTGAAAAAAATTTACGTTTTTCTTTGCCATTATATCTGAAACATTTTGCTCATTTAGACTACCAATTTAAAGTACTTAAATTTTAATAGATTCATTAACAAATATGGTAATCAAGTTTAGTATGCACTAGTTTCAAATCAAAAATCAGTAAGCAAAAGAAACATTTAATCGAAATGTAATATGATTAAATTCACTCATTCAAATGCCTCCGGTTTTCCCATACCAAACCAATTTTTTTTGACTGTTTAGACGTCGATAACAATCATTTAACATTAAACTTATTATACGGTAATTCCAAATAAAGAATATCCCTTCCTTTCCTTAAAAGAAATCCAGAGTATAAAGCCAGACCTGTAAGAAGCCCCCCTATAAGCCCAATAATACTATAAATAATTATAAAATTCAAATAAAAAAAACTGTAAGGATCCATAATTATTTTAGCAATTTTATCTATTATTTCACCATCATATGTTGCTTCATAATAAAAAGTTGCTACAACCCAAACTAAAAAGCCAGAAAAAAAGCCCGTTGGAAAAGAAGAAACTTTCCATTTTTCCATCGGAAGTAGAATACCTAAAAAGAAAATCGGAATCAAAAAACTCCACCATGGAAGTATTGCGACTATCTGTATTACGGTAGATATAAGAACTACAATTGTGAGAGCTAGAATTTTTTTCATCATATATTTATTTTATAATCCATTTATATTTGGTTTTTTTTTGCGCTGCTTCCTTACTCATAAAGAAATTAAGTTTATAGTAGCCTCCATTTTCCCAATTATCAAGAAACTGATCATATTTAACAGAAGCGGGATTTCCAGATTGTCCGCCTGCATAAACTCCATATCCCTGGGGTATCTTATCCATCTCAACAATAAATCTCAACGAAGGTCCCCAATTTGCAGACAGTGCATTTATTGCATCTGGATGGCCTGACGAAGGTATCCTCTTCTCACTTAAAGCTGAAATATTTAATAAATGCATAATAGATGCCTGATTATAATTTCCCCACTTCATGGGAAGTATATGCCAGCTTTGAACAAGGCTTTCCTGAGACATGAGAACGATATCCTCTGCTGTTTCTATTTTATCTGTTGACATTTTGTCGAAGTATTTATTAGTAGGATCATTGATAATCAGATCCAGTAATACCAGGTTATCGGGTATTTTATTCGATTTTGGGTATTTCTTCAATTCATCCCAAGTATTATTTTCAATTAATGACCACCAACAGTTAAATAATAAAGGCATTTCAGATTCTTTATCATACTTATAATCCCATTCACTGAATTTCTTTTTAAACATATCGTTCGTAGAAATAAAATCCAGAAGTATAGGAACAGCCAATTCAGCCAAATGGTTTGTATTATCTAATTGCATCAACTGCATATCTTTTAACTTTAATTTCCCAGGTTTAGATAGAATCTGTTTGATTTTATCGGATCTCAATTCCGAGTAATGACCGTACACATAAAAAGAGTCACTTTGATGAAAGGGATTATTATTTGCTGAACAAACAAATCCCTCTTCTGGATTACATGTAAAAGGTAATTCCTCATATAACAATTCTGTCGCCAGATAATCCGATTTAGTTCCGTCCAACACAAACTTACCCTTCCCGCTCCAATGACTTTTAAGAATTTTACCCTGAAGATGCGTGGCAATATTACCTTTCACATCAGCGTAAGTAAAACTTTGGACAGGGCATCGATAATGTTTGATTGCATCCTTGAATTCACTGTAATTGGACGCTTTGTTTAATTTGATGAACGTTAAGAATTCGTTTGAAGGATCGTGTAGCGTCCAGTCCATGGCTAACCCAGCCCTCTCTTTCGGTCCAAATCTAAAATCAGATATTATGGGGCCATGTATACTGCAATAAATTGTATCATAAAATGATTTATGATTTCTTATTATTATTTCCTCAATGTTCTGTTCAGTGTTTTTCCACAAGCCATCATATTTATACTGGGAGTAATTATCTTTCAGTTCCAGCTTAAAGAGATTGCAGACATCAATTTGTCCATTTGTAAGTCCCCATGAAATATTCTCATTGTATCCTATAATAACACCGGGGGTTCCTGGAATGGAATACCCATATACGTTCATTTCTTTTGATTTTAACTGTATCTCATACCAAATCGCCGGAAAAGACAAATTTAAATGTGGGTCATTACAAAGAATTGCGGAGCCCGATGCGCTTTTTTTCGGGCCCAATACCCAGCTGTTGCTACCAAGTCTTGGATTAAAAGCACTATTTGGGATTTGCGGAGAAGATTCTAAAAATGAAAAATCAATGTAAGCATC
Organism: Bacteroidota bacterium; assembly: GCA_030681615.1. Taxonomy (GTDB): domain Bacteria; phylum Bacteroidota; class Bacteroidia; order B-17B0; family Aurantibacillaceae; genus Aurantibacillus. The sequence continues at coordinate 8,103 of JAUXSA010000035.1, read as the reverse complement.
AATCGGAAGTGAATCTCTGAAAAAAGCAATAGAAAAACGCTTCTTATTTTTATCAATAAGATAATTTGAAAATAGTTTATCGTATTCTTTTTTTCCAATAGCAGCATATAGGTATGAAGATTCGACATCTTCTTCATATCCTGAAAGAAGGGCTCCCATATATTTCATAATAAGGACTGATTTTAAATTACTCCACGGTTCAGGTCGATAATCCAAAAGCTTGTACTCAAATGGTAAACCAATTTCAGAAGTTTGCTTGATATAAGCATTTACACCTTCCGTATAGTTATCCAGTGCCTGCTTTGTTTGACGATCGGCTTCCAAAAATTTCAGGGAAGTTTTGGCGGAAGACAATATTCCTGACCTTCTCTGAGCTCTATCGTAATTCAACGGGCCTTCGCCTAAAATCTCACAAAGCCTTCCTGCAGCTATATAAGACAAAAAATCGATTTGCCACAACCGATCAGATGCAGTCACATATCCCTGAGAAAAAAAAAGGTCTTTTTCGCTCTCAGCAAAAACATGAGGGATTGATCTTTCATCGAAGAGAATCTCAATATTATTTTCTCTACCATAGTTTAACTGTTGATCAAAACATAATTTTTTTTCGTTTTGAACTGCTCCAATAAATGGATTCAACAAAACACCCAACGGCGGCATTGCAAAAATTTTCCGGTTAAGAATGGCTGTTAACACAATTAATGTCAACAAGGGAAATAAAAAAGTTAAAGATTTTTTTTTCATCAGTTATTAAATTAGTTCGTCTCAAAATTAAAATAATTATAAAAATCACTTGGAAATAACTCTCGTGCTTTAATATAGCAGTTCGGAATTCGTGTACACAAACTTAGGTGATAACTAGGAATGAGTGAATAGCTTTGTAAATGCCATATTCCCTTGTACCTCACTTTATCCGGTAAACAGTTTTCATTGTTAAGACCATCAACTATTCCTTTACCTGTTGCTTTAAGATAAGCTTCTTTCCTGGTCCACAATTTAAAGAACGCTTCCTTTTGGTCTAGAGAATCAATTATATATTCAGTTTCCTTTGGATGAAAATAGTGGCTTATGGATTTTATATCAAAATCTGAAACACACTCTACATCGGCACCGACCTCTTGATCTGAAAACGCTACTACCACATAATCTCTTGAGTGTGAAATATTAAATTTTTTCCTTCCACCATTATAATAAGGCTTACCGTCAGCGGCCACCTGCCATTCATGCCATTTGAATGCGAAATCACTATCTTCATAATATATTTTAACCATTAGTCTACCAAAAAGTTTTACCCTCCGATCCTCATGGTTCCTGAACCGAATAATTTCATTGACTTTAGACACAGGAAGAAGTCTTAATAAAGTGCTTACATCTTGTTCACTAATGTCTTTTGTATTAAGATACCAGAGGTCTATCATAAGCATTTTTTATAATTTTCATCAATTCAACCGGGTGATCATGAATAAAGAAATGATTGCCGGGAAGAAGATGAAATTTAAATTCACCCAAGCTGAAATTTTTCCAGTTCTCAATTTCACCAGAGGTTTCTTCCTTATCACCCATAATTGCCACTATAGATGATTTTATCATAAAATCAGGTCCCAATTTTTCGCTATTTTCCAAAAGTTTAAAATCAGATCTCATGATAGGGGAAAAAAAATTAAAAAGATCATCATTGCTTAAAACTTCCTCAGATACCCCGCCAAGTAATCTTAGTTCCTCCTTTAACTCTTCATCGTTCATTTGTGATCTGCGTTTATTACTACCTGTTCCCGGTCCTGCGTTACCAGAGACTATTAGTCTTTTAGGTGGGTCCCCTATTTCTTCAAGTCTTTTTGTGATCCTAAGACCTAAGGAAGCACCCATACTATGGCCGTAAATCAAATAAGGTCGTTTATTCCGGAGCGAAATGATCTGAGAAAACAGATCATTAACGCACTCCTGTTCAGTTGAGAGCAACGGCTCATTGATTCTTTTACCACGTCCAGGTAATTCAATGGGCTGAAAATCAAAATTTACAGGAAGATAGGGTTTTATAAATTGAAATGAGTATCGATTCCCTCCTCCAAAGTGGAGCATAAATAATTGTGTGTTATTGTTAGTTAAGTCCATATTTAGTTCTGTTTATTTGGTTCAAAAGAAGGTTCCAGATTCAATTTTCCAAATTCCATTTTATACAATTTATCAGCAACGTGGTAGTATGCATCGTCGTGGGTAATAGCAATAATTGAGAATCCCCTGTTCAATAATTCCGGAATAATCTGCGTATAGAATTTTTTACGAAATACAGGGTCTTGATCTGCAGCCCACTCATCTAAAACTAAAATCGGGTGTTGACGAACCAATGCAATAATTAGTCCTAATCTTTTTCGTTGACCGGTTGACAGATTGTTTGATGAGAATGAGTTCTTTGAAAATGTAATTTTTTCATCCAACTCGAACAACTTTAAATACTCATTTATTTCAATTTCGGATATATGCTCAAACCCATACAATTCATCAAAAATGTGGAAATCACTAAAAACAACAGAAAACAGAGTTCGATAACCACCATAATTATCTTCGTTTAGCTTAACTCCATTAAACCGAATAGTCCCAGAATTACTTTGCAAAATACCCAGCACAGCGTTGAGTAAGGTTGTTTTTCCACTTCCGTTTCCACCATAAATAAAAATCGCCTCACCTTTTTGCAATTCAAAGCTCAAAGGCCCAACACTAAAACTGGATCTGCTTTTCTCATCTTTGCTTTCGCTTTCATAAGTGAACGATAGGTCTGAAACAGTAAGCACCTTAAATTCGCTTATTAAAATTCTCATGCTTTCCGGCCGGTTCTCAAACCTTTCATCATTTAATTCCTTCTTGAGCTCATAAATTTTACCAGCGGCCACTCTTGCCTGAACAAGTATAGGAATAATAAATATGAGTGAATTTATACTTCCAAGAACATACAAAAGGATAAATACAAAATTTACGATTGTTGACGGCGATTCATCAATGAAGAAGGAATTGAAAATTAAAATGAAGGCGATCAAAGCATGGAACGTGATTTCGCTTGTGATCTGAAGATTCAAAAAGCCGGTGAAAGCTTTGATATTATTGGCAAATGAATCTTGCGATATCGGTTTTATCTTATTATTAAAGATATCCCACCCGATTTTAGGATTCATATGAATTTCCTTAAAACCAGATAAAATATCTAAAAAACTTTTCATAAAACTATTTTCCAGTTCTCTCGATACGTCAAATCTTTTTTTGTTGAAATACACACCGATCCAATAAATCAGTATTGAAAAAACCGAAACGCCTAAGGTGATCAAGGATAATGTTTTCGACAACATTCCCATATAAATAAAACATCCCACCGTGATAATAAAAGCAGATAAAAACTGAATAATTGAAAGGGAGAAATTGGTTAATACATTTATGTCATTAACTAATACAGCCTGAATCTGGCCTTTACGTTTGTTAAATTGGTAAAAATTTGCTTTTAAAATAGTATGCAACACTTCCGAACGCAATTTCCAGAAAGTCCTCTGCGAAAACTTAATTATTATATATGCCAGTTCTCGCTTTGTCCAGATAAAAACCAACATAAGAAAACAAAATAAGACAATATAATTAAAATCTACAGCATTCCTTTTATCAATAATAAGCCCAATCATAAAATTAATAAAGGCAAGGAATAAAAAACTTATTGAACCCGATATTAATCCGAGGACCACAATTGAAACTGCCTTTTTAAAATCAATTAATTTGAGGAAATCAAACATTTATATTGTATTTATAATTAATTTTTTATTAAAGTTATTTTTTTCATCTTTCCTATTCTATTGCTATTATATGATAATGTACCAAGAATGTAACTAAATGGCGCGAGTTTTTTCTGCCACAAATTAATACTATCCAATCACTTCCTCTTTGATTTCATTGTACTCAATAGTCTTTTCTCCAAATAACCTCTCTGCGTTAATCCCCTTAGCTTTGCATTCTTCCACAAGGCGATTTGACTCAACGATAGGCTTTGATTCATTTGTATATTTGATGGAGCTGATGAATTCCAGCCAAGGTTCAAGCCCCATGGCGTAGACGAATACTTCTTTCGCATTAAACAGGTTAACCAAATGTATACCTTCATTACAATCGCTGCCTGCTAACCGCCTCGATTGATCTTTGTCCCTGTCCATTTTTTTTGGCAACAGAGGTCCATAAAGCCAAGATAAAGGTGCGCCGTCACATTCCATTCCAAGAAACAAAACATCTATATCCCCTATTACATCATGCACTCTTTCATATAACTCAGGGGCAACATTTTTAGAGTCTGCTACGAACATGACCCTATATTGATTATGCAAATTAACATGAATGCACATTTTTGATCGAACATCAAGATCCGAATGCTCTCCTAAAAAAGGGAGTGCGGTAATTGTACACTTATTCAATTCCACTGATTCCAAGTCATCCAATTCTATAATATTATTGAATCCGATAGTATTGAACATTAATCTCAAACTCGGATCCTGTAAATTTCCTTTACCAGAGGAAGGAACTACTACATTTTTAATCTTATGTCTCAGTTGCAGTAAAGTCTCAAGCAATACATGGTCCTGGTGATTATGGGTAATTAAAACATAATCTATTTTATCGGGAAGGTCCTCAGCAGTAAAACGCGGCACTTCATTTTCGTAGCCATCATAACTTAGTACTGGATCAACCAACATTGAAATTTCACTTGTTTCTACTAAAACGCATGCGTGACCAAAATATCTAGTTCTGATACCAGACCCAGTATAAGCCTGATATGTTTTTGGTTGATCTAAAGTGAAAAACTCCTTAAACAACTCCTCCTGCTCCGGTTTTATTTTCAGAACACGTCTAATTTCTTCATAATTGCCTGGAATTCTTTTCTTTTTAAATAAATCGTCAATAACCTTATGTCTAAAAGGCACCTCCGCATGAATAATATCCTTATCATCTAACCTTGGTGTACTTAACACGAAAGTTCGCTGCTTATCAGAGTTTACAATTTGAAGAGCAATAGACTGAGCAGTTTCGTCGTAATATTTGCTTTTATACAATAACGCTTCAAACAACCTGAAATTAACCTGATCGTTCAAGTCATAATAAAGTTCTACATAGCCCTTTAGCTCTTCAGGCACCTTCGCATATAAAGGATCTAATGAATATCCTTTCGCCTGACTTTGAATAAGATCATTTAACTCATTAATGGCATCGGCCAATCTGAGTAGATTTGCCCTTTTCTCTACAATTTTATCCGTTAAAGATTTTATTTCTTCTACTCTTCCACCATTATAGTTTATAAATGGTCCGCCTAACATCTCTGGCTTAGCAACTGCAGCTGCATGAATTTTTGGGTTTTTGATATAAGAGTTCATGATCTTTAAATGTCGTTCTTTTAAATTCATTGCTGCTGTACCAGGTGAAATTAAATGTGACCATGCGTACCATCTGTCAAATAAAGCTTCAATAGCCACATTGGGCTTTAAATAGTATTTTTTATTTTGATTTTCCATTTTTTTTATTAATTTTATTTAAGTTATTTGTTGTTTACTTTTCTGAAAAGGAATTATCGCATTTAAAGGTAGATTTGCATTCTCAATAAATTCCCATATTAAATTATCAAGCTGCCATTTTAACTGCTTAAACAATGAACCATCATAATTATTGGTATTAAATATAATATCTATGAATAAGGAAGATGATGATGGAGTGATTACTAAGTTAAAATCATAATTGAGTTGTTCGAAAAATTTTGTTGATTCGATACGTATAGGTTCTTCTTCTCTCTGGGCATTCCATGATTTTTCGCTTGTCGACCCATTTACAACGAAATTCTGGAATCGTATAATATGACTTATCAAATTCACTCCCAATTCACTCTGAGATTGAACTTCTGATAAATTCATATAATGATGAAAAGTGCTTTGTATTGATTGTTCCCGCAAAGCTTTTAACAATCCTAAAGGCGTTTGGTTGATTTCATATTTTACTCTTACAGGAATTATATTAATAAACAAACCAATCATATCCTCAATGCCCACCAACTCCGCTGGACGTCCTGATACTACTACCCCAAAAACTACATCATTAGTGTTATTATAACATGATAATAAGTATCCCCAAACTCCCTGTATAAATGTATTATGCGTGATGCCTGTTTGATTACAAAAGGCATCTACTTTGTTAAACAAATCCCCTTCTATTTGTAGACGTTCTCGAGACTCGACATATCTTGTTTTTTCTGTTTTTATTTTAAATGGTATTTCAGCAATCTGAGAATAGTTTGTCAAATAGTTTTTCCAATAGTCTAGTGAACTTTCTCTATTTATAGTATTTAACCAATTGATATAATTTGAATATGGTATTACAGAAGCTAACGCTAATTTGCTATTCATGTTTTCAGATCTCAATAACTCATTAAAGTCATTAATCAACACACTAATGCACCAACCATCCATTAAAATATGATGGTGACTCCATATAAATTCATACTCCCCTTCTCTCAGGTCGATAATATGCAGTCGCATCTGGGATGGAGATGTTAAGTCAAATCCTTTCTCTCTGTCTTTTTGATTTACTTCCTCTACATACTGTTGTTTATCTTTTTGATTCTCTATCTGCTCATAACTAAAATTACTTTGTACTAATTTCCTTACAATCTGTATGGTTTTTCCAGCATAATCATTACTAAAACTTGTCCGCAAAACACCATGCCTAGCAACTAAATTATCATAAGCTCGTTTTAATTTTTCAATCTCTAATCCTTGAGCTTTTATTCTATACGAGGTTTGCTCAAAATATAGAGTGTTGGACTTTTCAAATAACCAATGATGGTACATCTCTTTCTGAAGTGGGGATAACTCGTATATATCCTCTAAATTATTGTCTAAATTAATCTCTGACAACTCTTCTGGAGTAAGTCCTTTAAAACTTAGATCCGACGGAGTCAAATACTTTTCCGTACTCTTTGATAATTCTTCTATTAAGAATTTTAGGTTTTTTTCATAAGATTTTGTTAGCTTTTCTATTGTTGTCGAATCATATCTCGATTTGGAGTATTGTATCGACATATTCAATTCTCCCATTACTAGCATCCCTGATACATCCAGTATTGCATAATTTCTATTCTCTTTAGCCAAACTTTGACCTATAGATTCGGAAGCATATTCAAATAAAGGAGCGTTCTGTTCCCCACCCCCAGCATCCTTTCCAAAATCTCCGAGATAATTAAACATGATCTCAGGAGTAAGTATATTTTGTATTTTTTCCGTACTTAGATATTTTAATATACCGTAACCAATGCCTTTGTTTGGCATTTTTCTTAAAGCTTCTTTGACCCTCACTAAGGATTCTAATGGATCTAATGTTTTAGATACATCCAGTACAAATGGATACATCGAAGTAAACCATCCCACTGTTCTGCTAATATCAACTCCATCGATAATGTCCTCTCTTCCATGCCCCTCCATCTGTAAAACACTTTTATCTCTTGAGAATACTTCTTTTATAGCCAAACCTAAACCCGTCAACAACAAATCGTTTATCTCCGTATTATAAACTCTATGAACACGCGTTTGCAATAACTCTGTAGTTACCTTATCTAAGCAAAAAGAAAAAATTGAATCTATGATTACTTCATCTTCATTAACTTTCTTATCTTGTGGCAGGCGATCTATATTCTGACTGCATTGTTCAGCCCAATAAACTTTCTGTTTTTTAATTTTATTACTTTGTCCATACTCCTTTTGCAGTAAAGCCCATTTTTGAAAGGAATCTGTCTTTAAAACTAAGTCTGGTTTTTTACCTTCTTTATAGCTTTTGTAAAGAATCGATAGATCTTCTAAAAGTATTCGCCATGATACACCATCCACCACAAGGTGATGGATAATCAAACCTAAACGGTCTCCATCTTTTAATCGAAAATGAGCAACCTTTAATAATGAACCTTTTGTTATGTCTAAACCTGATTGTAGAGTTTCTCCGATTTTAGATATCTGCCCTAACACATCATCTTCATTACTTAAATCGTAGAACTCTATTTTGTAGTTTTTAAATCTTGCGTCTTGATTAATCTGTGTCCAAGCT
>JAUXSA010000147.1 GCA_030681615.1 Bacteroidota bacterium | reverse complement strand
ATTTAACTGCGCAAGTGCGTAACATTGCAGAGGTAACAACTGCGGTGGCTAAAGGCGACCTCTCTCGTAAAATTACAGTGGATGTTAAAGGAGAGATCTTAGAATTAAAAAATACAATTAATACTATGGTGGATCAGCTGAACTCATTCGGTTCAGAAGTAACACGTGTGGCACGTGAAGTTGGTAGCGAAGGAAAATTGGGTGGACAAGCAACGGTTGAAGGTGTTGGTGGTGTATGGAAAGATCTTACAGATTCTGTTAACCAAATGGGTTCTAACTTAACAGGCCAGGTACGTAACATTGCAGAAGTAACAACGGCAGTGGCGAAGGGTGACTTAAGCCGTAAAATTACGGTTGACGTTAAAGGAGAAATTTTAGAATTAAAAAATACCATCAATACAATGGTGGATCAGTTAAATTCATTCGCGTCAGAAGTAACACGTGTAGCCCGTGAAGTTGGGAGTGAAGGGAAATTGGGTGGACAAGCAACTGTAAAGGGTGTTGGTGGTGTATGGAAAGATCTTACTGATTCAGTAAATCAAATGGGCTCTAACTTAACAGCACAAGTGCGTAACATTGCAGAGGTAACTACGGCGGTGGCGAAGGGTGACTTAAGTCGTAAAATTACGGTTGACGTTAAAGGAGAAATTTTAGAATTGAAAAAAACCATCAATACGATGGTGGATCAATTAAATTCATTTGCATCAGAAGTAACACGCGTGGCGCTAGAAGTAGGAACAGAAGGTAAATTAGGCGGACAAGCAAAAGTAACCGGTGTGGGTGGAACCTGGAAAGATCTTACAGATTCAGTAAATCAAATGGGTTCTAACTTAACATCACAAGTGCGTAACATTGCCGAAGTAACAACGGCGGTAGCAAATGGTGACTTAAGTCGTAAAATTACAGTTGACGTTAAAGGAGAGATCTTAGAATTAAAAAATACAATTAATACGATGGTGGATCAGCTGAACTCATTCGGTTCAGAGGTAACACGCGTGGCTCGTGAAGTTGGTAGCGAAGGAAAATTAGGCGGACAGGCAACAGTTGAAGGTGTTGGTGGTGTATGGAAAGATCTTACAGATTCTGTAAATCAAATGGGATCAAATTTAACTGCGCAAGTGCGTAACATTGCAGAGGTAACAACTGCGGTGGCTAAAGGCGACTTATCGCGTAAAATTACAGTTGATGTTAAAGGAGAAATTCTCGAATTAAAAAATACAATTAATACCATGGTGGATCAACTGAACTCGTTTGGTTCAGAAGTAACACGTGTTGCAAGGGAAGTTGGTAGCGAAGGTAAATTGGGCGGACAAGCCGATGTGCCAGGTGTTGGTGGAACATGGAAAGACTTAACAGATTCAGTAAATAAAATGGCATCTAACTTAACATCACAAGTGCGTAATATTGCAGAAGTAACAACTGCGGTAGCGAACGGCGACTTAAGTCGTAAAATTGGTGTTGACGTTAAAGGAGAGATCTTAGAATTAAAAAATACCATCAATACTATGGTAGACCAATTACGTGGATTTGCTTCAGAAGTAACACGTGTGGCACGTGAAGTTGGTACCGAAGGAAAACTAGGAGGACAAGCTAACGTACCCGGAGTTGCCGGAACATGGAAAGATCTTACTGACTCTGTAAATCAAATGGCAGGTAACTTAACATCACAAGTGCGTAACATTGCCGAAGTGGCTATTGCCGTTGCGAACGGTGATATGTCGAAAAAAATTACGGTTGACGTACGTGGAGAGATCTTACAATTAAAAGAAACTTTAAATACAATGGTGGATCAGTTACGTGCCTTCGCATCAGAAGTAACACGTGTGGCCAGGGAAGTTGGTACAGACGGAAAATTAGGTGGGCAAGCCTTTGTACCGGGCGTTGCGGGTACATGGAAAGATCTTACTGACTCTGTAAATCAAATGACAAGTAACCTCACAGCACAAGTGCGTAACATTGCAGAGGTAACAAAAGCAGTTGCATCTGGCAACTTATCTAAAACAGTTGCTATTGATGTGAAAGGAGAAATTCTTGATCTTAAAAATACCATCAATACCATGGTGGAGCAATTAAATTCATTCGCATTCGAGGTAACGCGTGTTGCAAGGGAAGTTGGTACAGAAGGAAAACTAGGCGGACAAGCAGAAGTAAAAGGTGTGGCCGGTACCTGGAAAGACCTTACTGACTCTGTAAACATGATGGGTTCTAACTTAACATCGCAAGTGCGTGGTATTGCAAAAGTTGTAACATCAGTTGCTACGGGAAATTTACGTCAGAAATTATCTATTGATGCAAAAGGTGAAGTAGCACAGTTAACAGAAACGATCAACGAGATGATCGATACATTAGCAGTGTTTGCCGACCAGGTTACGAACGTTGCACGCGAAGTTGGTGTTGAAGGTCGTTTGGGTGGCCAGGCAAGCGTGCCCGGTGCTTCAGGCATCTGGAAAAATTTAACCGAGAACGTAAATCAATTAGCAGAGAATTTAACAACACAAGTACGTTCAATTTCCGAAGTGGCATCTGCGGTTACGAAAGGTGATTTGACCCGTAACATTCGCGTAGATGCTAAAGGAGAAGTAGAAGCGTTAAAAGATACGATCAATCAAATGATCGCCAACTTACGCGAAACAACTTTACGTAACCAGGAACAAGATTGGTTAAAATCAAATCTTGCCAAGTTCACACAAATGTTACAAGGTCAAAAAGATCTAAATACCGTAACGCAACGTATCCTTTCTGAGTTAGCGCAGGTTGTAAATGCACACTATGGTGCCTTCTACATTTTAAAAGGAGATGAAGAATCGCAAACAGCAAAGCTTAAATTATTTGCTTCTTACGCATACAAACCAACTAAAACTATTCCTACAGAATTTTCAATTGGAGAAGGTTTAGTAGGCCAATGTGCTTTTGAGAAAGAAAGGATCTTATTAAATAATGTTCCGGGCGATTATATTAAAATTAATTCGTCGTTAGGGAAAACAAAACCACTTAACTTAATTATTTTACCAGTATTATTTGAGAACGATGTAAAAGCCGTTATTGAATTAGCATCACTCGATACATTTAGTGTAACTCACTTAGACTTCTTAAGCCAGTTAACAGAGTCCATCGGTATCGTATTAAATACAATTGAAACCAATTCAAGAACGGAAGAATTATTAGCACAATCACAATCATTAGCCGGTGAGTTAAAAATTCAACAGGAGGAATTACGCAGAACAAACGATGAGTTACAGGATAAAGCATTATTACTTGTAAAACAAAAAGACGAAGTGGAAGCCAAGAATAAAGAGGTGGAAGAAGCCCGCCGTTCGTTGGAAGAGAAAGCAGAGCAATTAACACTTACTTCAAAATACAAATCTGAGTTCCTTGCAAATATGTCGCACGAATTACGAACTCCATTAAACTCATTATTGATCCTTGCACAGCAGTTATATGAAAATGCAGAAGGAAATTTGAATGACAAACAGGTACGTTATGCAAAAACAATTCACTCTTGCGGTGATGACTTGATCCAGTTAATTAATGATATTCTTGATCTATCCAAGATCGAATCTGGATTTATCTCTGCCAATTTCTCTGCCGTGCGCTTTACAGAAATTGCTTCATTTGTTGAAACAACATTTAAACCTATATCGGAAGCTAAACAACTTAAATTCTCTATTGAGACCGACAGTGTGCTTCCTGACTTTATGGAAACTGACTTACAACGTTTAAATCAGATCTTGAAGAACCTATTATCTAACTCATTTAAATTTACTGAAAAAGGAGAAGTTAAACTTCGTATAAGTGAAGGTAAGGGCTGGAAACAGGGTATAATGGGAAGTTTAGACAACGCCAAAAAAGTTGTAGCCTTCTCAATTTTAGATACAGGTATTGGAATACCGCAGGAAAAACAAAATATTATTTTCGAAGCCTTTCAACAAGCGGAAGGCTCTACATCACGTAAGTATGGTGGAACAGGTTTAGGTTTATCGATTAGCCGTGGTTTAGCCGAGTTGTTAGGTGGAACTATTGAGTTAGAAAGTTTGCCTGGCCGAGGAAGTACATTTACTTTATACTTACCAGTAGAAAATGTACAAGGTATTGTAACCCTTGAAACTTCTTCTAACCCGGCTTACAAACAACTTCAATTAGCAGATGAGAATCAAAACCTTGATAAACTATTAAGCACCTTGAATATTTCTACTGAAGACTCGAAAAAATTGAATGTTGTAAACGAGATGATCAATGAAACAGGTGATGACAGGAGTAATATACAGCCGAGCGATAAGGTTATACTGGTAGTTGAAGATGATCTTCGCTTTGGAAAAATACTGATCGAGAAAGCACATGCTAATGGCATGAAAGCTATTGTTGCAGTAAGCTATATTGAAGTGTTTGATTTTATTAACCGCTTTATGCCTATTGCCATTACACTTGATGTGAAACTACCTGATACCAGTGGCTGGAAAGTATTAGACCTGTTAAGGAACGATCTCAGCTACAGGCACATTCCTATCCATTTAATTTCCGGAGAAGAAAATAAAAATCTTGCTTTAAAACGTGGAGCAAGAAGTTTTTTATTAAAACCATTAGAGAACGATTCCTTAAACGATCTTTTCAATGATATTATTTCTTTCAACGGAAAAGACACCAAACATGTTTTGGTGGTTGAAGATAATGAAATAGATTCGTCGCAGATCGCTAAAGTATTACAAGGAGATAAGATTGAGATAACAATTGCCTCAACAGGGAAAAAAGCCCTGAAATTAATTGGCAGCAAAGAATTTGATTGTATCATACTTGATTATACCTTGCCGGATATAGCAGGACCAGAACTGCTGGCGAAGGTTACAGAGATCAAGAAAAAAATAACTCCGATTATTGTTTATTCTGCAAAAGATTTTACACAAACCGAAATTCAGCAAATAAATAATAATTCGAACACCATAGTTGCTAAGGGGGTAAATTCGATAGAATATTTACTAGAAGAGACTGTGTTGCACTTACACATCAACCATAAGGAGCTTGCCCCTGAAAAAAGAAAGATAATTGAGAATATCAGATTGAAAGAAGATATCTTAACCGGAAAAAATATTCTGGTGGTGGATGATGATGTTAGGAATCTGTTTGCTTTGACTACGGTATTCGAACGTTTGAACATTAATGCAATTACGGCAGAATCAGGAAAAGAAGCGATCAATATCTTAAATGAAAATCCAAAGATAGATATGGTTTTAATGGATATTATGATGCCGGAAATGGATGGTTATGAAACTACCCAAAAGATACGTAGAGAGCATAAAAATAGTACCTTGCCAATAATTGCCGTTACTGCGAAAGCGATGAAAGGTGATAGACAAAAATGTATCGAAGCAGGCGCATCTGATTATATTACAAAACCTTTAAAAATTGATCAGTTGCTTTCTTTAATGCGTATTTGGTTTTATAAATAACGTTTGTCCTAAAAATTCATTTTCAGACAAACTGAAATTTTACTATATTAACAAGAAATTATGCCAACTAAAATACTTTTAGTCGATGATCGTGAAGATAATTTAATGTCTATTGAAGCGATCCTTGGCACAGATGGATACCAGTTTGTTAAGGCGAATTCCGGAAGACAGGCTCTAAAGATATTATTATCTGAATTTGATTTTGCATTAATATTGATGGATGTCAAGATGCCTAATCTTAACGGTTTTGAGACGGCTGAACTTATTTACGAACGCGAAAAACTAAAACACATTCCCATAATATTTATTACGGCTAATAATTTTGGAGATGAGAATATTTTTAAAGGTTACAAGAGTGGCGCTGTGGATTATATATATAAACCAATTAACCCGGACCTATTAAGGGCAAAAGTTGGTGTGTTTGTTGACCTCTACAGAAAAAATCACAAACTCTTATTGCAGGAACAAACATTAAAATCCATTAATAAAAGTTTGGAGTTAGAGATCAACGAAAGAAAAGCCTCTGAAGAAAAGGTAAAATATCTGAACCATCAATTATTGCAAAACATAGAACGTCTAGAATCGGCTAATAAAGAATTGGATCGTTTTGCTTTTATGGCTTCGCATGATCTACAGGAACCGCTACGTAAGATCATTACATTTAGCGATCGTTTGGCTTCTAAATATATTGGAAATCTTGATGAGGAAGCGGATATGTATATTAACCGCATTCAAAGTTCTGCTGAACGCATGAGGGTGCTTATTAAAGACATTTTAGCTTTATCTAAAATTGTAGCCGATAAAAGTTCTTTTGTTGAAACAAATTTAAACACGGTCTTAAATGAAGTTATTGCTGAGATGGATGGCCGCATAAAAGAAAAAGGAGCAAAAATTTTAATTGAGAAATTACCGATATTAATAGTTAATCCGGGCCTTATGCATTCGTTATTCCATAACCTTATAAGTAATTCATTAAAGTATTCTAAAAACAACACCAAACCCATTATTAGGGTAAGCTCTGAGATAAGTTTTGAAAGAAATAAAAATGAACACAATACCAAAGAAAAATATTGCAGGATCCATGTAACGGATAACGGTATTGGCTTCGATCAAAAAGATTCTGAAAAAATATTCAGCATCTTTAAACGTTTACATTTTAATACTGAATTTGAAGGTACAGGAATTGGTTTGGCGATCTGTAAAAAAATAATTGAAGAGCATAATGGATTTATTTCTGCACTTAGCAAGGTAGACGAAGGATCTACATTTATTATTTCTTTACCGCTAAGCAACAATTTTGTTTTAGCTGAATAATTCATATTAAAAAGGCGCATAAGAAAAACTTACACGCCTTTTATTTTTACTATAACTTCGTTATTATGATTTTGGAACTGTATTTACCGAATATAAATAAACCTCCACACGCCTGTTACGACGGCTTTTTGTTCTATCTACAACAGGGTTGCTGCTTCCAAAACCTTCAGTAACAAGATTACTTTCTTTCACACCTTTGCTAACTAAATATTTTTTTACTGCAGATGCTCTGCTAACTGATAAGGGATCATTAATAGCATCAGTTCCGGTTTCATCAGTATAACCCGCCACAAAATAAGTCATTTCAGGATGCTTCACCATCCACGAAGCTACTTCATCTAGTTCATTATAATACCTTGGCTCTATTGTACTGCTAGCTAATTCAAAACGTAGGTCCATCAACTCAACGTAATCAACACCTAATACAATTGCATCCAGATCTGGTTTTGCAACATATGGTGTAACAGCTGCGTCTGCAACATAATAATACGCTTTACGCGAATCGTTTTGCAACGGGCCAACTACTTTTTGTGTCTGGAAATTCTCACCGTCTTTAAAACAACCAATGGTGATAAATTTTTCACCGCCAGTTGCAATATAAGCACCGTACATGGTTACCCAATCTGTTGTATTTGAAATTATCCTGTGCGAAATAAACTGAGGCTTTTGGTTTATAAAAGAATTAGAGGTTTGTTCGATCTTATTTGGTGTTAATAACGCACCTAAACATGAAATTGCACGCCCGCTCTTCTCTGCTAAACTTACTTTAAACGAAACCTGGTAAACTTTACCGGCAATTAAAGGTTCGGCCAACTCGCCCTGTAAATATTCTGAGTATTGTTTATATCCGTCTTTTAAATGAAGTATTGCATTATTTAAGCTATCTGTACTATTATTACTTCCGTCATCATAATAAGCAATAATACCTGCGTAATTTTGTCCACTGCTCGTAACGGCTTGGGAACCCATGTAATTTTCAGGGATCGCATTTGCCTTATGACATTTTGATGATTTGGTTTTATCAAAAAGATCCACTGTACCGCCATTAGCGTTACTCCATGTTTCTGTTTTTATTATTTGTCCGTACCCATTAGGGATACATTTTGCATCCATACCTGCATTAGAGACCAGGTTTTGTGAAAAACCCTGACTTAATCCTGCAATAAGTAAGGCCAATGTGCTTAATGTTTTTTTTGTATTCGTTTTTAGTTTCATAATTTTTATTTTTTGTGTTTTACTATTATTAACACGACAAACTTGATACCAGTTGTTAATTTTTAGAAACATTCACAATTAATTTATTATTGCCGGAAACTTTAAATTCTACTTTACGGTTCTCCTGGTGTTGTTGTTCAGAGCATACCACACCATCAGTACATCCATTATTTATCATCGATTCTCCATATCCCACTGTAGAGGTTATTCTACGTTTTGAGATACCTTTCTCAATTAAATATTGTTTTACTGAGTTCGCGCGTTTAAGAGATAGATTTTTATTATAAGCTTCAGCTCCTCTAGAATCTGCGAAACCATTGATGACTAATGTCATATCGCGATTATTTTTTAATACACTTATATTTTGATCGAGCATTTTTTTTGCTTCATCACGCAATACAGATTCGTTATAATTAAAATAGCCCGGGGTTTTGTTCCAACCTAAAGCTGTTAATTGATCATTAGTTAATTCTTTAATAGATTTATTATTAACAGCTTTTGCTTCTTTCGGCTCTTCTGCTTTTATTTCTTTTACCTGTTCAGTATTATTTACAAGAATGGTTTGTCCGATTATCATTTCCTTCTCAGCGCACATAGCTACTAATGTTGGACAGGTATCGCAATACACTACTACCTTTGCGAATACTTTATATGTGTTGGCTCCCGGAAAAGCATAGGCAATATTATCTGTAGTTTGAGTTAATAATTCATCGTTCACTTTCCAACTAATAGATCTTACGTTGTTTTTATATTGTTCAGGAATAGTTAAAGCAAAAGTGTACGATAGTTCGCTGGCCGGATCTGGTGTTGAATTTATTACGAACATTGGCTCAATTACTTTACAATCAGGAATATCGTTAGACACGTAATGCACATGGTAAATATCCATATCACCATATCCTCCTGCCTTGCTCGAAGAATAAAAACCTTTTGAACTGTTTGGATTAAGTGCAAAATAAATATCATCTCCCGGTGTATTAATTGGTTGTCCTAAATTTTCAGGTGGCGTCCATTCTCCATTTTCCATGTGAGTTTTATAAACATCGTAACCCCCATAACCGGGAAGTCCATTAGATGCAAAAAACAAAGTACCATCTGCGGTCAAAAAAGGAGCATCTTCGTTATAATCTGTATTAATATAGTATGGTAATAATTGTGGATCTGACCAAATTCCACTTTCGTTTTTAATTGATTTGTAAATATCAGTTCCTCCTCTGCCCTTTTCAGATTCACTTGTAAACATTAACATCTTTCCATCATTTGAAACACACGCGTGACCTTGCAAGTGAGAGAAATTAATTGTACTTGATAATTTGTGTTCGCTTTTTGTTGAATCATTTATATTTGCTTCGAATAATTTTCCACCTCTGAATATGTACAAGGTATTACCATCGGCAGAAGCTGATACTACTGACTCTCCCCCCTTTTTGAATTTTGAATCTTTTCCAAGGTCAGGAATTGTAAATCTTCTTGGAGTAGAAAAAACACCATTATTATATGTTGAAGTATACATACTTTCAAAATAGCGTCTATCTAATCCATTTTTCTTTTCGTTTTTCGTGTCTTTTCTTTTTGAAGTAAAGATCAATTCACCCTGCGTGTAAACCGGTCCATACTCAGGCATATCTGTATTAATTACAGATCCAACATTTTTTGTAGACTGGTGTTCTGCCGAAGCAACTTCTGGATGCTCTAATGCGTACTTGCAATCGGCTATACGTTTCGCTAAAAAAATATCATAATCCGGGTGATCCTCATTGTTTTCTTTGGTGGATTTTGCATAGAAGTATAATGCGCGAGGATAATTCCCGATATAGTGATAACTTTTCCCCAGATCATTAGTGATTTTCATCGAGGTTTTGTCCGGACTTTTCTTTAACGCTTTTTCCAAATAAGGAATTGCTTTATCGTATTTTCCAACATATTCTGATAATACCACACCTTTTCCTGCGTTCGCGTAATAATTGTTGCTGTCTTTTGCCAGCACCTGATCATAGTATCCTATGGCTTTCGTGTAATCGTAAACTTCTACTGCATTACTCGCTTTACGTATTAACTTTTTTTCTTCGGAGCAGGACACTATTAATACAATAGATAGCGTTATGGGTATAAATAATATTTTTTTCATTATTTGATTATTTTAATAGTAGCATACCTGCAAAGGGATTGCCATTAATTAAAAAACAGCTTCATCTTGCATGAGCGTGAATTAAAAACCGCATAATGGGGAAATATAATTCTCATTCTTAAATAAAATAGCACAAAAACCTTATTAAATTGCTGGCATAGTGTTTACAACGATAAGATATCTTTCACTCATCATATAGGGAGGGGACGGAATTTAAAGAAAGAACTTGCTTGGGATAATGCAACTATTTTGAATAAATCCATCTCCTCCTTCCTTTTTAATTTTCTTTATAAAAATTCCCCAATATTCTGTGGCATGTTATTTGCACACTATTAAATGTATCCATAAGTATATTAAAAAACAGAACATGCCACACACGTTATCTTTGCTCATTAAACAACAAGAGCAAAAGGTCATTAAGATCAAACAGAACAGATTACTAAATAAAAAAGCGAAATGCCCCAGATGTAGATCTCTCATCATGTTTAAGCATTTAGGTAAAAGCGCCAAGATATGCGTGTTTTGTGCAAACTGTCAATTAATGTTCGAAAAGAACAACTAAACAAAAAAATATAAATCAATAAATCCCAAAAACTATGAAAAATTTACTACAAATTATTATTATTACAATTATCACAAGCTTCATTTTTTCGTCATGTGGCAAGCAAATGTCCATCACAAAACGAAAATATAATAAAGGCTATTATGTAAGTCATTCTCACAAAAAGGGAGATGTAAAAAGTCAACCAGCCACGGCAGCTATAAAGCACGAGAAGCCAGAACAACTACAAGCAATCCCTGTAAAAATGGAGTTACCAGCTACACATGCTGAAAAAGAAATTGTTTTAACTGCGGCCGTTACAAAACCTATTGAAACACAGAATAACCAAACGCTTGCTCCTAAAAACGAATTGTCTGGTAATAATTTTGCCAAAAAGTTTTATAATGTAAAACAATTAGAAAAAATATTACCATCGCAATTATACACTACTGAGCTTAGAAAAAAATTAAGTGGAGATAATGGTCACAGTCATGATGCTCTTAGCTTTCTTTGGGTAATTATCGTAGTAATATTGATCCTTTATTTATTAGGGATATTATTTGATGGTTTTGGTCTTGGTGGATTGATCCACCTACTTGCCTTAGTTATTGTAGTGTTATTGATCTTGTGGTTATTAAGAATCCTATAACAATTAAATAAAAACGGAGAAAGGGTAAACATTATATGTTTACCCTTTTTTTTGTTCTTTAACCACTTTATTAAATAAAAAAGACCCTTCTAATTGAAGGGTCTTTTTTATTATGGGTAATTGTCCGTTTTAAGGAGGTTAGTTTGGAATATGTATATGTATAAGTTGTGTTTTAAAAGGCGGTGACAAATTACCCAAATTCCTATATCATATATGCGAAAATTGTACCAAAATAAAAGCCTTGCTATTAGTGGGTTTAATTTTTAAACGAGTGGCAATAACTCCACAATCAATAATACAGTGGGAATTTTTCCCCACGAAAGCGGTTTAATATTCTCTTAAATATCTTATTGATCAAAAACGAAACACTCATAATTTCTCCTTTTCTCTTTAAGGCATTTTTAATATCTAACAAATTAAGGCTTCCTGTTTCAAGGATCGCATGGTTAATTTGGCGTACACTAACACCCCATCTTTTTGTCCAATAAGCTAAGTCGGTATTATCCTCCGGATGAATGATCGAACGTTTTGAAAAAAAATTCATGTTGTTACTTTTTATCGGTTTTATTTGCAAGAATTTTATCTTCTGTATCTGATCTCATTTCTTTATGATATGGCAGATCTGTTACAGCGGGTCCATTTAATACTTTGCCTTCATAAGTGAAACGACTGCCGTGGCAAGGACAATCCCAACTTTTTTCATCATTATTCCATCTTACAGTACATTTTAAATGCGTACAGTCTGCCCCAACAAAATGTAATTGTTGTTGTTCGTCGCAAAACACGCCATATTTTTTTCCTTCAACCTCAATGGTCTTACCTTCGTTAGTTTTAATGGTATCAAGATCATTATCATTCTTGTCTTTTTTCTTGGTTTTAAAATAATTAGTAAAGCCTCCAATTAATTCTCTAAAAAATATATTACCAGTGGTGAAAAGTTTAAAGCGTGAAGGACTATACAGATCTTCAAACCTATTCTCTTTATCGTTTATAAGATCGGTAATTAGATTACCTGCAATTGTAGCATGGGTTAAGCCATTTCCTGAATCGCCGGTGCATATGAATACATTATTTTTATCCATCGGGTTTCTTCCGATGAAAGCTAAACTATCCATTGTTTCCAAAATCTGGCCCGACCATTTATAAATAACATCATCAACATCAAAATATTTTTTTGCCCAGTTTTCTAATAAAGCATAACGTTCTTCTTCAGGCCGTCCCTCAATATCTGCTAGCCCTGTAGGGTGATCCTCCCCGCCAATAATTAAAAGGTCGTGCTGAGCGTCCAGTTTTTGCGTACGAACAAAATGATATGGTGGAATGTCTTTATTCGCCGAAAAATCTCCGGTATCCCACCATAAACATGCAGGTAAAGAACCTTTTTTGATCTTTGCTCCAATAACATAACTTCTGTACGCATACTGTTTAAGATGCATAACAACCATATTATTTATTGGTGTATTAGTAGCTACAACAACATGTTTTGCGCTTACTTTAAAACCGGCATCTGTCACAACTCCTGTGTGATCAATTTTATTTACGTGGGAATTGGTATAAATGGTGCCGCCCATTTTTTGTATGCTTTCGCATAAAGCTTTCATATATTTTAATGGATGAAATTGAGCCTGGTTTGAGAACCTTAAGCAGGGACCGTAATGATCTTTTAAACCCGGCACTCTTTCTAATTGCTCTACCTCCAACCCTGCTTTAACCGCGGCTTCATATTCGCGAGGTAAAGATTCTATATCATCACTTTGATGAAGGAACAGGTAACCATCTACACGTTCAAAATCGCAATCAATATGTTCTGTTCTAACTGTCCTCTCAATAAAATCAATAGCGCCTTTATGACTTTCAGCAATTAATTTTGTTTTTTCTTCGCCATACATTCTTTCCAATTCGTAGTACCTGTCGTCTAAAGCACTAACTAAATGCGCGCTAGTACGTCCGGTTTCTCCACTGCCAATAAATCCATCTTCTACTAATATTATTTTTTTTCCTGATTTGGCAAGGCAATAAGCAATGCTAACACCCGCTATTCCTCCACCAACAATTACTACATCTGTCTCTACGTTTTCTTCGAGTTTACGATAAGCTAATGGTTCAGTTGAATTTATCCAGAATGTGTTATGTGACCCTGCTGTTATTTTTTCAGCGCCTGGGTGTACGTGAATTTCTTTTTCCATTATACTTTTTATTTAAAAACATACAAAAATGATTCCCGTTTACCTTATGTTTAAAATGTAAAAGCGCTACTCTTAAACTTATTGTTCAATATCCAAAAAGGGTATGTAATTACTCAAACTGTTGTTGAATATACTCGTTTCAATAAAATGGGAAATTGGAACATTGTCCACATCATTGGCATGTTTATTTAAACAAAGTTATTATGATATTAAAGAGTTTTGTATTAATTGAAAAAGCTGGTCGTTATTTACTGATCAAAGAAGCAGCGAAAAAGTGGAATGGTAAATGGTTTTTACCGGGGGGTAAGGTAGAACTAAATGAAAGTCCGGAAAATGCCGCACACAGAGAAGCCAAAGAAGAAGCTGGTTGTGATATTGTTATTAATGGAATGTTTTATTTTAGATATAATTATGGGTTCCTTGATGATTATTTAGCAATATTTTATTCCGCATCAATTTTTGGAGAAGAAAAATTAAAGACAGTAGCTGATAAACACTCTTTGGAAGTAAAATGGTTTACGTACGACGAAATAGTTAAATTACCCTTACGGCAAAAACTTTTGGATATAATTAATAATTATCAAAAAGAAAATATTTTGCCGGCTTCAAATTTTAAAATTATCTAATGATTCAGCCTATCTTCCTTCGCAGAAGAACGGGGTGTTGTTTCATTTATCCTCCGGATCTGTTTTTTCTTCTTAAGTATTAGAACTACTATAAGAACGCCCAAGGCTATATAGAAAATGATTTCGGCACCGGTTTTAATATATGGATCGTACGTCATTTATTAATTTGTTATTTTGTTCATTTCTCTTTCTCTCTTCAACTAATTTATTTAACACAGCAACTCTGGTGCCAGCAGTGCGACGGCTGTTTAGCATGCAATATCCCGTTTGAGCGCTTACTGCTATAGGGTTCCAGCGTTAATTCCCCATATTTAATTATATTGGGGAAAATGTTTCTCGCTTTGTTAAAAAACAGATAATTAACACATTTTCTAATGTATTGATGTTCATAGGATTAGTGCCTCGAGGAAATTCGGCACTATTATTTCTAAGGTACCATTATAAACATGCAAAAGACCTTGTAATTATGTGTGTGGTCTCTAATTTAAAAAAGTAAAATTATGGCTATTATCCAATCACAAACGCAAAAACTTACTCAAAAGTTAACCCACCAGCAAATTCAGTTAATTAATATTTTGGGTTTACCAACTATTGCACTTGAACAGCATATTGCAAATGAAATGGCAATTAACCCAGCTCTTGAATTTGATACTGCTGAAAAAGAAAATGCAGAGGAAGATCCGCAAGAAAACAATGAATCTGAAATAGTGAATGAAGATCATATTTCGGAAGGTAAATTGGGTGAAGATTATGATTATAAGGATTACATGGACAGAGATTCGTTAGACGATTATAAATATGAAGCTAACAATCATGTAAAAGACGACGAGAAAAGAGAACAGGTTTTTTTAGAGAGTCATGATTTTACAGTGCCTTTAATTTCGCAATTAGGTTTATTACCGATTACTGAAAAAGAAAAAGAAATTGGTATTTATTTAATAAATACTTTGGACAACGATGGTTATTTAAGACGTGAGCTAGAAGACATTGCGGATGAATTTTCATTTGTTAGCCAATCTGCTACAGTAGAAGAATTTGAAACTGTTTTAAATAAAATAAAAACGCTAGACCCAATTGGCATTGGCGCAAAAAATTTAAAAGAATGTTTATTATTACAATTAAACCACAAAAAAGAAAAAACAAAAGATACGTATAATGCCATTTCTATTTTAGAAAAACATATGGATGAATTATCTGTAAAGAATTTTGATACTATAAAAAAGACATTAAAAATAAATAACGAAGAGTTACAGGATGCTTTATCAGAGATAAAAAGATTAAATCCTGCTCCCGCTGGTAGTTCAAAAGAAACTTCAGGAAAGGCCATTAGCATAGAACCAGATTTTACAGTAATGGTTGAAGGAGACAAAGTAGAACTGTTCTTAAATTCGGCAAAACATCCGCCACTTAAAATAAGCGATGATTACTCTGAAATGTTAAACTCTTATGCAAAATCAAAAGATAAGAGTTTACGGGAAGCCTCTAATTTCATTAAAAGTAAAGTTGAAGGCGCTAAATGGTTTATTGAAGCATTACAACAACGCGAAAAAGTAATGATCACTGTTGCAAAAGCTATTGTAAAACATCAAAAAAAGTTTTTTATAACTGGTGATGAAGCAGATCTAAAGCCATTGATCTTAAAAACAATTGCAGAAGAGATTAGTTCTGATATTTCAACTGTTTCACGGATTGTTATTAGCAAATACATTCAAACCTCATACGGTACTTTATTAATGAAACATTTATTTACCGAAGGTCTAAGTACCACTAACGGCGAGATAGTGAGCACCAAAGAAGTTAAAAAAGTTTTAATAGAGTGTGTAAATATGGAAGATAAAAATAATCCATTAAGCGATGAGCAAATTGCGCATTTGTTAATGCAAAAAACCTATTCAATTGCCAGAAGAACTGTTGCTAAATACAGGGAAGAATTAAATATCCCAAGCAAGAATTTTAGAAGGGCTGCGGCGGCTGCGTAATCTATAATTTTACTGATTTTCTACTAATTAATGCTTTTTTTTGAGGATATTTATGGCCGGTTTGTAACTTGTAATTGATCTGCTTATGAAAAAAAAGAAAATCATAATTTTGGGCGGGGGATTTGCCGGCATTCATTTAGCACGAAAATTAAACAATAAATTTTTTGATGTAATTCTGATCGATAAATTAAATTATCATCAGTTTCAACCACTATTTTATCAGGTTGCTACTGCACGTTTAGAACCTGCAAATATTTCCTTCCCGTTTCGAAAAATATTCCAACGCTCAAAAAACGTACAAGTACGCTTAGCTGAAGTTATTGAAATACTTCCTGCATCCAACCAAATTAGAACTACCGAAGGAAATTTTAATTATGATGATCTTGTAATTGCTACTGGCTGTAAGACCAATTTTTTTGGTAACGGGCAAATAAGCAAACATGCTTATTCTATGAAAACCACTCAAGAGGCCATTACTATAAGAAATGAGATTCTTTTAAGTTTTGAAAAATATATTTGCGCAAGTGACGAAGAAAAAGAAGCGTTATTAAACATAATCATTGTTGGAGCCGGCCCAACGGGTGTTGAGCTCGCGGGCTCTTTTGCCGAAATGAAAAAATACATATTACCAAAAGATTATCCTAGTATTGATTTTTCAGGACTCACCATTACCATTTTAGAAGGCAGCAAAAATACTTTAAACAGTATGAGTGCCGAATCGCAAATAGCTTCAAAAGAATATTTGCAGGAAATGGGTGTAAAAATAAAAACAGAGGTTTTTGTAACTGAGTATGACGGAACAACTGTTACAATGAATAACGGTGAAAAAATTAAAAGTAAAAATGTGATCTGGGCTGCAGGAGTTACTGGCAATATTATTATGGGTTTACCAAATGAAGCGGTGATAAAGAACCGGTATATTGTTGACAGGTTTAACCGTGTAAAAGATCATTCAAATATATACGCTATTGGGGATATTGCTTACATGATAACGCCAAATTATCCAAACGCTCACCCACAGCTGGCAAATGTGGCCATTAACCAGGGAAAAAACATTGCAAACAATTTTTTAGCTGGATTAAACGGTAAACCTTTAAAGGAATATGAATATAAAGATCTTGGCTCGATGGCAACTATTGGTAAATACAAAGCTGTTGTAGATCTGCCAAATTTAAAATTTCACGGGCGCATTGCCTGGTTTTTCTGGATGTTCCTTCATCTTATGCTAATATTAAGCGTCAGGAATAAATTTTTAACCTTTATGAACTGGATGTGGAATTTTATTGCGAAAGATTCATCACTACGCCTTATCTTTAAAAGAGACGACCATTAATCTGTGATCAGATCAACTGCTGTCTCTACTGAGTTTTTATTTTTTCTGTATTTCTTCTTCAGCTTAAACATCTGAACATCCTTCACTACTTCACGAATATCAACATAAATACCAATTGAGGTAAAAAATCCATCGTTGCGCGCACCCTTCACCTGGTTAAAGATCGTTTTTCGATAACCCACAATTCCTTTAATACCTATCCACCTTATGGGTTTAAGAATTGCCGATAAACCAAAATCGGTCATAAAGGCAAAACCCGAAGCCCTTTGTTGATCGCGCGAAATTACGTTAGTATATGTAAGTGTGTTCTTACCAAAATTAAAATCCAGTGGCATCCCTAAAGATATATAACGCGTATTCTTATAAATAAATTCTACGTTAATGCTTCCATAATTTAAACTGGCCTCCCGCTCAAACTCTATATTATCAATCGTTTCACGCTCTGCTTTTATATTCTTAACAGAGGCGTAATACCCAAGTGTAAGCCGGAGTTTTTCTTTTAATAATACACCTGCATCAAAACCAGTGATGTTAAGTGTTTGTCCTTTTATAAAAATAGTTCGGTTATCAAACCTAAATTGTGGCCGTACCAATTTAACTTGCACAATATGCGTAGAATCTTTTATAAACTCTTTTCTGCTCATTTTCTTTTGAGAAAACAAACCCGTAGTAAATATCATTAAGATCAAAAATAAAATATTAATGACTCGCTGTTTGTCAGGCATATACTTTATATCACAATTATTGTTCCTACGGGCAATTTGAATACACACTGGTCGTAAACCAGTATTTACGGTCGTTTACGCATCATTGATGAGTTATATGAAAAAAAGATGGGGAAAATATGACGCGCGCTTTCCACACATTAGATAAATTCCCCGTTTTTTTCCCCATTTATATAAAAAAAATTATGGCATAGCATTGTATATAACAAAGTGAAATATAAAGGCATTATGAAAACAAAAGAAAGTGGTAATACTAAATTGCTAAAAAAGCTAAATGATCTTTTAGCATCGTACCAAATAGCTTATTTTAATATCCGCTCATCACATTGGATGATCAA
>JAUXSA010000145.1 GCA_030681615.1 Bacteroidota bacterium | reverse complement strand
TAAAGATGTATTAAGTACCATTAAATAGAATTTTTAAAAAAATTATTAGCCGACTGTCTTACAAATAAAAGCAGTCGGCTTTTTTTTTAATATGAATAAACGAAAACATATTCAAATAACTATTTTTAGTTTTCTGTTTTTGGCAACCATAAATGCGCAAACTTTTGAAGTTGAACAAATAGAACAATTGTTCAGGCCCAGGATCCGTGTAGAATCAAAGTATATTTTGGACGCTGGCTTTAAAGATACAAGTGGTGTATTTAATCAAAAAGAAATAAACTCTGTTTTTACATTTCCAATAAAAACTAAATTCAGTGCCGATGTTAAATTGGATCTAAAGAGCCTGAATTTAAAAGACATTTTAAATAACAGCGTCCGTTTTAAAGCATCTCAAACATTAGGTGTAATAAGGCTTACCGCACGCCAAATAAACATTGGCTTCGATACCTTACCGCAAAAAAACATTATGAACGCTACAGTCGGTTTAATGGGTTTGCGTTTATCAAAAAAATACAGGGTGCAATTTTATTCTGCCACCATAACTATTGCGGAGCAGGATAAAACCGTTAACAATGCTGTTCCCAGGTTCTCTGCTTTATTTGGGCAATTACATTTAAGGGGTTTAAGACGCAATTTCTTTTATGGAATTGCTGCAACATACAGCGATGGTTTGTTAATACCTTCTCCTTTTTTTGGTGGTAGCGAACCTATTGGTAAAAAATTTGTTTTTAATTATACATTACCCGCCCAGCTTAATGTTCAGTATAAGGATAATAATGCCTTGGTTACTGTGGGTGCAAGTTTTGACGGATATAGGAATGGGATACTTTATGTAACAAAACGTAAGAACCTGAATTATTATGCCGGATTGACCTATGCCAGTTTCCGGTATAAATTCTCAAAGACTTTTGTGGTTAGGGTAGAAGGAGGTTACATATTTTACCAGAATATGCAGTATACAAAAACCGATAATGTAGTTACCAAATTTGGCGTTAATCCTAGTCCTTACGTGCAAGTTGGTTTTAGTGTGTTATTTGGAAAGACCTTTTGGGAGAAAGTTTTTGATAATGTTATAAAAAATTAAATTATTTTTAGAGTATATTTAAATTGTTGCGCTTAATAAACTACATATTCATTTGCCTGATTTTTGTTTCTTGTAATAACAGATCCGATAAAAAAGAAACTGTTTCAAAACCAGTTGCAAAAGCTGGTAACGAAGTATTGAGCCTGGCTGATTACAAGGAAAATTATATTTCTATCGAAGCGGTAAAAGACAGTTCAATACTTGCAAAAAAATCTATTGAAAATTGGGCCATTGAATCCCTGTTTTACCAGGAGGCCATGAGCAAATTAAATGCAGATGAAATTGAAATTGATAAACAGGTTGAAGCCTATAAAAAATCATTGGTAAATTATATCTATCAAACTAAATTAATAGAAGCTAATCTGGATACGAATATTACCCGACGCGAAATAGAACAGTATTATAGCGATCACGAAGATAATTTTATTTTAAAAGAGAACATTGTTAAAGTGCATTACTTTAAGATCCCTGTAAAAGCACCCGGATTGGAAAAGATAAAACGCCTGTTAAGATCTTATGCCTATGTTCCAAAGGATATTGATCAACTAAAAAATCTTTGTATGCAAAACGCTGAGAATTTTTTCATGAACGATAGCACCTGGTTGTATCTTGAAGATATTAAAAAAGAGATCCCAAAATTGCGCGACCAGCCTGATTTTAATTTAGGGCAGGGTAGAGTGCTCGAGTTTACTGACGAACTCTATTTTTATTACCTGCGCATTATAGAGGTAAAAGTAAAGAATGGCCTTTCTCCTTTAAATTTTGAAAAACAGAACATTAAAAATTTTATAATAAATAAGAAAAAAACACAATTAATAAACGATTACAAATTCCAGTTACTCGAAAAAGCAAAGACTGAGAAGGTTTTTGAGGTTTACTAATTTTATTGAATAAGTAGAATTATAATGTTTAAAGTTAAACCACAAACTTATTTGCTGTTATTCTTTCTCTGCATTACATCATTTATATATTCGCAGGATATTGCTGATCTAAAAAATGAACTTGCCGGAAAAAATGAGAAGGATAAAATTGAAACTTATTTAAAGATTGCAAATTTATTTTCTGATAAATACGCAAAAAGCGATTCAACATTATATTACGCTAACATTGCATATAAGTTATCAGAAAAAAATAATTATACCAAGGGCCAGCAAAAAGCACTTTTAAATATTGCAATTGCGTTTCAGGGAAAAAATAATTATGATACTTCTACCCTCATTTTAAAGCAGGTACTTGTTAACGCAGAGACAGTCAATGATTTTGAATTAATTGGAGAGGTAAAATTAAATTTAGGTTTAAATTATCGCCGAACTAATAATATGAAAGCAGCAACAGCTTCATATCTCGATGCAATTTCTGCATTTGAAAAGGTAAAAAATTATACCGGGTTATGCCTTGCAAATTCCCGCTTGGCTGGCATTTTTACGTTAGAAAAACAATCTGATGTGGCTTTATTGTATGGTAGAAAAGCCAAGGCGTTATTGGCTAAAGTTAATCATCCATTTTCAAAGCTTACAATTCTTTCAGGCCTTTCTGGGATGTATATCCAATTGGCGGCGGAGAATAAAATATTTACTGACAGTTCTATTGTTTGTGCTAAAATGGCTCTTGATCTTGTTGATCAATATAAATATTATACAAAAGGCAATCAAATTTGCATTTCAATTTCTAATGCATACACCTATAAGGGCGATTATAATGAAGCGCTTAAATATGTTAAACTCTCAATGAACTACAAAGAGTTTTTATTTCCAAGCGAAATAATAATGAGTTATATGAATTTTAGTGACTGTTATTTTCTTTTAAAACAGTACAATCAATCCCTTTTATATCTCGACTCAGTTAGGTTTGTTTTAAGATATGCCTACGATCCTTATTATGATATGCTTATGTGTGAACGGATCTACGCCTATAATAAAGAGATCGGAAATTTTGAAAAGGCGTTAGAGGGAAAAGAACGGCATAGTTTTTTAACAGATAGTTTATTTACAATTGAAAAAGCCGCCGCCATAAATGAATTAGAACAGAAATATAACAGATCAGAAAATGATAAAAAAATAAACGATCTGAATAAAGAAAATGAAATTACCGCACTTAATGTTAAGTTTTTGATTGTTGGAATTTTAGCAACGATCCTTGCAATAATTATTATCGTTTTTTTCTACAGACAATCATTACTTAAAAATAAATTTACATCGTTGGAAACACAACAACGTTTAAATAGGGCAAGAATGGATCCTCATTTTGTTTTTAATGCTCTTAGCTCAATACAAACACTTTCTATGGATAAAGAAAATAGCGGAAGAGTTTCACAACTTATTTCTCAATTCTCAAAGATCATGCGTCAATCACTCGAAAGCACATATGATGAATTAACAACTATTGAAGAAGAAATTGATTTCTTAAATAATTATCTTAATATTCAAAAAATGCGTTTTCCAAATAAATTCGATCATGAGATCAAAGTTGATGAAAGTATAGAACAGAATGAGCTAAAGGTTCCGGGTATGTTGCTTCAACCTTTTATTGAGAACTCTGTGGAGCACGGGTTTAAAAATATAGATCATAGAGGAAAGATCGAGATCGTTTTTCTAAAGGAAAATGATCAGTTAAAGATCACTATAAGTGATAATGGAGAAGGTTTTGGTACAAACAGTTCAACCAAACAATATCCATCAAGAGCAACACAGATAATTACAGACCGTTTATTTATTTTAAATAAACAACATCGGTCTAAGGCTAGTTTTGAAATAAAAGATAATAAAGGGAAAGGCGTAATGGTTCTGATATCGTTGCCTCTGATATATGATTAAACTATAAACAACGTTTATTAAATAAATAACATCGCTTATTAAACAATTATGATCAAGTGATAAAGCAATGGTGTCTCATTCAATTTTCGGTTTATTTTTAATTTACAAAATTTAATGTATTTTTAGTACTTACAAAGGCTTGCAATAACCATGAGAACTTTAATAATCGATAATGAAGAAAAGATCCGGGAGGGTTTAATTAAGCAGATAAAAGCCTTGTGCCCCTCTATTACTGATATAAATGAGGCTACAGGTGTTCAATCGGGAGTAAAAGCAATTTTAGAATATAAGCCCGATCTTGTTTTTTTGGATGTTGAGATGGATGATGGCACCGGTATAGAATTAATTAAAAAACTGGGCAATTTTAATTTTCAATTGATATTTATTACCGCACACGATAAGTATGCAATAAATGCTTTTAAATTGAGTGCTATCGATTTTTTATTAAAACCAATTGATGCCGAAGATCTGATAGTTGCTGTGGGTAAAGCAGAACAAAATTTAAAAAATAAAACATTAGATCTGCAGTTCCAGATCCTCCAGGAAAGTTTAAGTTCTATTACCATTCATGAGAAGAAAATTGTTTTAAAAGATAGCGAATCTATTTATTTTGTGAAGGTGTCTGATATTGTTCATTGTAAAGCAGAGGGGCCGTATACAGAATTTTACCTTATTCCCCAGCAAAAGATCATTATTTCCAAAAGTTTAAAGGAATATGAAGAGCTTTTAGAACCTTTTGGTTTTATACGCACGCATCATTCTCATCTTATTAATATTAAACGTATTGTGAGGTTCGATAAAGCCGATGGTGGCACTTTAATTCTCGAAAACAAGCAGGTTGTTCCGGTATCGCAACGTAAACGCGAACAAATAATGGAACTTTTAAATAATATGTAATAATATTGTTTTTTCTTAAGATCACTTATTAAACTA
The DNA here is from genome assembly GCA_030681615.1 of Bacteroidota bacterium. GTDB lineage: Bacteria > Bacteroidota > Bacteroidia > B-17B0 > Aurantibacillaceae > Aurantibacillus. The sequence goes on along the minus strand of JAUXSA010000145.1, from coordinate 82,392 downwards.
ATACCATCACTTAATAAGGTTTTTCTTTCACCTGGTAAAGTGTCTATATCCATTCATAGTTCCTCCGTAGTTTTGAATATAATATCTCAAAACTTTAAAACATGAAAACATTTACCTCAAAATTTATAGTAGCTGCATTGGTTTCGGCGTCATTTCATTTATCAGCAAGTAACCCACCAAAAAATAAAGAGATAGATATTTATTTCCAGGAAAATAAAGGTCAGATATGTGACCAGAATTATTTACCACGCCCTGATGTTTTGTTTAGCGGAAATGCCAACGGTATTAATTACCATTTAACTAATAAAGGTATAAGCTATCAGTTAAACCGTATTGATAACTGGAAAGTAACTGAAGACCTTAAAACAAACGAAAAAATACAGGTTGCCGATAAAACAACATTATACCGTGTAGATATTAATTGGCTTGGTGCAAACTTAAATGCCGGAATTGTAAAAGGTACAGAATTGGCTGGTGTAAGTAATTATTATCTGCCACAATGTCCTAATGGTGCATTAAGTGTAAAAAATTATGAAGACATAACTTATACAAATATTTATAAGGGTATTGATCTGAAGTGGTACGAAAAGAACGGAGAATTAGAGTATGATTTTATTGTTAAGCCAAATGCAGATCTTAAACAGATCAAGATCGAAATAAATGGCGCTGAAAAATTATCTATCAACAAAAATGGAGAGTTGGAAATTAAAACACCATTAGGAATAGTAATAGAGAAAGCACCTGTTGCGTTTCAAAACAATAAACAGGTTGCAACATGTTGGGTAGTTAAAAATAATATTGCATCCTTTAAGATTTTAAATTATGATAAAACTCAAACACTAATTATTGACCCGGCATTAAGAAAATGGGGAACATATTATGGTGGAACATTGGATGATTATGGCAGAGGTTGTAAAACTGATGCATCAGGAAATGTTTTTTTTGCGGGGTACACAGCAAATGTAACAACAACATTAATTGCCACCACCGGTGTTCATCAAACACTTTTTGGGGGTGGAGTTTTAGATGCATTTCTTTCTAAGTTCAATTCTTTAGGCGTAAGGCAATGGGCAACTTATTACGGTGGAACTGGTAATGATTTTAATCTTTGTGTTGAAGTAGATGGCAACAGCGAATATATTGGAGGATATACAACAAGTACCGGAACTGTAATAGCCACGATTGGCAGTCATCAGGCAACCGCAAGTGCTGGAAACGAAGGGTTCCTGGCAAAATTTGATCAAAATGGCGTAAGGTTATGGGCAACATTTTATGGTGGTAGCGGTAGTGATTTGGTGAATAGTTGTGCAAAGGATGGAAGTGGAAATATTTATATTGCAGGAAATACTACTTCAAATGGGGCTATTGCAGTTGGAGGCCATCAAAATGCTTACGCTGGTGGTGGAGACGCTTTTCTTGTTAAGTTTAATAGCCTCGGCGTTCGTCAGTGGGGAACTTACTACGGAGGGGCTGGGTTTAGTGACCAAGGAAATGGATGTGCGACTGATGCATCAGGGATGGTGTATTTAGTTGGTAAAACGCAAACAAGCACTGGCGCATCAATCGCATCTCTTGGTCATCAGTTAACGTTTGGTGGAGGAGGTGAAGACGCCTATCTTGCTAAATTTAGTAGTACCGGTGTTCGACAATGGGGTACATATTATGGTGGTACAGCAGTTGATTATGGATACTCATGTGCAACAGATGCATCGGGTAATGTTTATATGGTAGGGCAAACAGCTAGTCCAACAACAACCCTTATTGCAACTGCGGGTAGTCATCAAACATCTTTTGGTGGAGGTGGAGCAGATGCCTATTTTGCGAAATTTAATTCGGCTGGTGTTAGACAATGGGGAACATATTATGGAACAAACGGACTGGATGATGGACTTGCTTGTACTATTAATAACAATGGTGATTTATTAGCTGTTGGAAGTACAAATAGTTCGAGTGGTATTTCTACTGTTGGTGCACATCAGGCAAATTTATCGGGGGGATATGATGGTTATTTGGCAAGTATAAATAAAAGTACAGGTCAATTATTGTGGGGTACTTATTATGGAAGCGGAACAGGGGCTGAATATTCTACAGGTATTTGTACTGACAACCTGGGATATTTATTTATGTCGGGGTACAGCAATACATCTGGAGGCACCGGAGTTGCTACCGTTGGAAGCCATCAAAGTGCTGGCAATGGTTTGAATGATGGGTTTTTAGCAAAATTTGCTGATTGTCCAACATTAACATTATCGATTGTGGCAAATACAAATACTATTTGTTCAGGCCAATCGGCCACATTAACTGCAACCGGAACAGGTTTTACAACCTATACCTGGAGCACAGGCTCTAATAATTCAAATATTTCTGTTACGCCATCTATTACTACTAACTATTCGCTTACTGCCGGAACGGCCACTGCCACCTGTAGCTTTGATGGTTTTTTTACACTTTCAGTAACTGCAACTCCAACGGTAGTTGTAACACCTACATCTTCGGTTCATTGCATAGGATCAGCAACCACAGTTATTTCAGCAAGCGGGGCCACAACCTATTCCTGGAGTACGGGTTCAACAGCAAATTCTATTTCTGTCACTCCTTCTGCCTATTCTGTATATACAGTTACAGGTTACAACGGCTCGTGTACAAATGTAAAAACATCAACTATAGCCGCATCTGCAACACCTACTGTGCTCGTTAGCGGAACCCCAACGCAAAGTTTTTGCACCGGAACTTCATTAACACTTACTGCTTTTGGTGCAAGCACGTATACATGGAGTAATGGGCCATTAACATTTAGCAATGTTGTATCTCCAACTGTAACAACAAATTATACTGTTACGGGCTCAAACGGTTTATGTACTGACACTTATTTTGTAATTGTTAATCCTGTTGTAACACCTACTGTAAATTTAAATTCCAGTACATCTGCAATTTGCACTGGTGGTTCAGCAACATTAACAGCAACTGGGGCAACAAGTTATTCATGGAATACAACGGCTACTACATCATCTATAATAGTTTCGCCTTCGGTAAGCACCAACTATACAGTTACCGGTTATAACGGTGCGTGTGTTGACACTAAAACAACAAACATTGGTATTGCTACAAGTATTACTGTTGCTGCTGTTTCAAACACAAGTTCTATTTGTTCAGGTTCATCGGCAACGCTTACAGCAAATGGTGCATCAACATACACATGGAATACCGGTTCAAATGCAACTTCAATTGTTATAACACCAACATCCTCGGCTAACTATACAGTTAATGGCGCCAGTGGATCATGCAGCGGTTCAATAACTATAAACATAAACGTAAATCCTAACCCTACGGTTAGTGTTGTTTCAGCATCAAGTTTAATTTGTGTAGGCGAAATAACTTCGTTAACAGCTAGTGGTGCAAATACCTATACATGGAATACCGGTGATAATACTGCTGTAATAACGGTTACACCATCTGGCACAACAACTTATACGCTTACGGGTTACGCTGTTTCAGGATGTTCTAATACAAGTGTGTTTACACAGTCTGTTTCCGCTTGTATTGGAATGAATGAGCTTAATAATTTACATCATCTAATTACTATTTACCCAAACCCAACAACAAATAAAGTTTTTATAGAAACCGACTTTTCTAATTTTGAATTTGCTGTTTTTGATGTTTTAGGAAAATTGGTTTTTGAAAATAGAACAAACTCTGGCAGCTCAAGTTTTAATGCAAGCGAATTTGCGAAAGGTATTTATATGATCAAATTGTATTCGGATGGTGTAACGATCATTAAAAAAGTGATTGTTGAATAAACACAATTTACCGTCCGGAATAGATCTCCTCGTTAAGGGTTTAGCGGGGGGATCTATTCAAAAATGCTCAAAAAATAATTAAGCAATAAGTAATGAAAAAAAAAATATTTATATGCCTATGCATTTTGGCTAACATTGGTAGTTACGCTCAAAATGCAAATTTTGTTTGGGCAAAACAATTTGGCGGAAGTTTCTCCGAACAAGGAAACTCAATTATACACGATGCTTCAGGTAACGTTTACACAATAGGTTCTTTTGTAGGAGTTGTTGATTTCGATCCGGGTGCCGGAACCTATACGCTAAGTTCGCTGATCACTAGTTATGATATTTTTATTTCAAAATTAGATGCTGCAGGTAATTTTATCTGGGCTAAACAATTGGGTGGAACAGGCAATGATTACGGTTATAGTATTTGCTTGGATGCTTCAGGCAATATTTACACAACAGGTTATTTTTTTGGAACCTCGGATTTCGATCCGGGTGCAGCAACCTACAACTTAACTTCAGCAGGTAGTAATGATATTTTTGTTTCAAAACTGGATGCTTCTGGCAATTTTATCTGGGCTAAAAAATTGGGCGGAACCGGTAATGATCAGGGCGAAGGTATTATTGTAGATGCTTCATCTAATGTTTATACAACTGGATATTTTGAGAATACTCCCGATTTCGATCCGGGTATCTCAACTTACACTTTAAGCTCATTTGGGAATGGCGATATATTTGTTTCAAAATTAGATGCGAGCGGTAATTTTGTTTGGGCCAAAAAAATGGGCGGAAGTGGTAATGAACTTGGTAATAGCATTAAGCTGGATGCTTCAGGCAATGTTTACACAACAGGTGTGTTTACCCTTTTTTCCGATTTCGATCCTGGCACAGGAGTTTATAACTTAATTTCAAATGGTAATTACGATGCATTTATCTCAAAATTAGATGCACTAGGCAATTTTGTTTGGGCTAAACAGTTAGGAGGAAATAACGCTGATTATGGATATGACATAGATCTGGATGCTTCCGGAAATGTATATACAACAGGTGTATTTGCAGCAACTCCAGATTTCGACCCAGGTGCGGCAACTTATACATTAAGCTCTTTTGGGAGTAATGATATATTTGTTTCAAAATTAGATGCTAGTGGTAATTTTATCTGGGCAAAACAATTAGGAGGAATCGGCAATGATGTTAGCTATGGTATAACTCTTGACGCCTCAGGTAATGTGTACACAACCGGTGTTTTTTCTGTCATTGCGGATTTTGATCCCGCTACGACTACTTATACCTTAAATTCATTTGGGGGTACTGATATATTTATTTCAAAATTAGATGCACTAGGTAATTTTGTTTGGGCGAAGCAATTGGGTGGAAGTAATTCGGATCTGTCAAATGGCGTTAGTGTAGACGCTTCCGACAATGTTTGCGCAACAGGTTATTTTCAAAATACTTCCGATTTTGATCCGGGTACTTCTTCCTATAACTTAACTTCATTTGGTAGTACCGATATTTTTGTACATAAGATGTGTCAGTCATCACCAACTCTTGGAGTAATAAGCGGCCCTACAAATTTATGTTTCAATAGTGCCGGCAATTACACTGCGGCACCGGGAACAGGTGGTTCTTATACATGGAGTTTACCCACAGGTTGGTCTGGTACAAGTACAACAAATATAATTTCTGCATTTGCAGGTAGTTCAGGTATTTTTACAGTTGTTTTATCTAACGGCTGTGGCACAAGTCCTCAACAAACTTTAAATGTAACGGTTAACACATTGCCAACTGTAAGCGCATCCAGTAGTAGTAGTTTAATTTGTACCGGACAAACAGCAACATTAACAGCAAGCGGCGCAACTTCTTATACATGGAATACAACAGCCACAACTACTGTTATTTTTGTTTCGCCAACTGTTACAACGTCTTATACAGTAAATGGAACAGGTGCAAACGGTTGTACAAACTCAACAACAATTACACAAAACGTAAGCATATGTAGTGGTTCTGTTGATCAAACCAGCAACGAACCCTCTTTAATTTATCCAAATCCGATCAGCGACCAGGTAACTATTAAAAGTGAAAACAGATCAGATCTAAAAATAATAAATGTATTAGGTCAAATCGAACACAAAACAAAATTGGAAAAGGGTATCAACTTTTTATCTCTTTCTAATTTAAACCCTGGTATCTATTATTTTGTAATAGAACAAAACAATGGTATCGTTACTCAAAGAATAATCAAGCAATAAATAAGTATGAAAAAACAAATTATATTCTTCACTTTTAGTTTAATAAGTATAAATGTGCTTTCGCAGGAGTTAACAACTTCAGGTCAATCTTATTTAAAATTTTTCAGAAAAAGTATTGAAAAGTTAGATCGAATGGACGCGGCAAAAGTAGCTATATATTCTGTAGAAATAGATAAAGCGAAAAACAATTTAAATTCACTTAAAAATACCGATCCAAACTTTGATCAAAGTACATTAATTAATGAGTTAAAAGTTTATGAAGATAAATTAGTAAATATTAAAACTCAACATACAACCGATCTAAGCAAAAGTCAAGCCATCATTGATGATCTGGATCTTTTTTTGAAAAAGGATCTTGACGAGTACCTGAATAACGGTAAATCACCAAATATAAATGGGTTAGAAAGTGTAGTATCTGAATTTGAACAAAATTTTTCAAATTTTTGCACAAATGAACTAGCCACACCTTCAATTAAAAGTAAAGCCATTCGAAAGGCAGAAGATGGATGGAATTTTGATAAAAAAGATCCTACACACATTTCGAGCATGGAAAACTATTCTGGCAGAGAAGAAAATTCAGATTGGGCTGTATTTAATTATTATTATATGAGGTTAATTTATGCACGGTGGTCAAATCTAAGTAAAACATTCCCTGAGAGTAAAGTTTTATCAGGCGCTGCACAACAAGCTGAAAATGCATATAAAAAGGTAGGTAACAAAGAGGTTGCAACAAAAAACGCACTCAAAGCAAAGGAAGATCACTTAGCTAAAATAAAAATGGATCCTGCTACAGCTAGTGATCCGGCATTGGAAGCACAAATAAAAAAGGCAATGGCCAATACAACTTTTGGTGAAGGTAGAACGGTTCTAAAAATTAATCTACATAATAAAGATTGGAATATTAAGCGAAACCAAATTACGGGTATAATATTAAGTAGAAGCAAAAATTTTTCCGCTGTTGTAAAAGAAAAGGATGGGACGTGTACGCTTATACGTTATACAAGTTATAAGCAAGATTATGATGGAAATAATTATGGAAACGGTTACGTGTATATGGGGCAGGCAGATAAAATTCTATGTGAAAACGTAAATAAATAAAATAATCATATTTGTATTTAAACATACAGTTTCCCAAAAACCGTTAAATCAAAATCTTTTTATCTTTCGTTAACAGTATTTTTTATTTGCCATTGTTTCCTTTCTTGATATTTGATAAAATAAATATCACATGAGAATAATTATTATTTTAGGTTTCAGTGTTTTTGCACAAGCGGCAGTTTCGCAGCAGCAACAACAGCAACAGCAGTTTGCAAACAATATTTCAAATATTAATATACAATACCGTGGAACCCTTAATAGTAATAATGTTAATTTAATTCAAAACAATACTTCTCAAATAAATACAAAAGCTGTGCAAACACAGCACCAGGTTAGTAATACATTAAGAGCAAGGCCCGCTCGAAAATACACACAGGTTAAAGTCACCAATACAAATAAAAACCCTGTTACTGCTCAGGTTCGACGTGCAAACCCACGACCGCGTCCGAGAGTTATAAATACAATTGCTGTGAATGTTAACCCGCCAAAAAATGTAGAAATAAATAATTCTCTGGAAAATAACGAACCGCTAGGCAATGAATTTAACCCGGTTGCTCAAACAATTAATTTTATTAATAACGAAGATATACAGGTGCAAAATTCTTCAAATATAATTGATCAGGTCAGTAATCCTTTTAGTCAGGAAGACAATATTAATGTAGGAGCCAAGATGAATTTTAATGTAGATCTTTCTTTAAATTTAAAAGGCGGGACAAGTATTAAAATCAGATCATCATCCTCGTCTTCATCTTCTTCATATTCAAAGTCGCGTAATTTTAGTAAAAAAAGGGCAAAATTCAAACGCAATTTTTTTGGTAAACTTTCTTCACATAAAAAAAGAAAACACAGGTTAGATGTTTGTTTTGCCTGGAAAAATTAATGAGATATAAATTTTATCTACTGGTAATTTGTTTTTTAAGTTCGTGTACTGTATCTAACAAACTAACCACCTGTGCATTTTCTTCAATGGAAGAAATGCTTTTTTTTATTAAAGAAGATTTTAAAAAAAGTTTAAGCGATCTTAAAGATACTGTATATTATTTCCCTCCTATAACAAGTAAAATACCGGGCGATACAACTATAATTATGTTTGGATCCTGCAAGCCCATAAGCTTCCAGAAAACTGGAAACGAGTACCATATTATCAGAAAGAGTAGGGTTCTTGGCGATACCACAATTATTTTATTTCCATCTAAAAGCCCTGAAATTTATTTGACTCACATGGTAGAATATTACATTGATCGGAAGAAATTGAAAATTCTGTATGTGACCGGCGACGGGTTCTTTCAATAAAAAAACTAACACCGTTTTAGATATTTGCTTTAACTGGACAATGTAAATGTGATAAGGTTGTTTTTATTTAATTTTTAGTAACCATTATTCTGTTATAGTCAAACTCTTGCTTTTTTGGATTAAAACTAACGAATAATTGTTTTGCAGTTGTATTGCTTTTTTCATTTTGATAAGTCTTTATGATCAATTCAAAATCAAAGTTAAATGTGTTTTCTATAAATGTGGTAGTGGAAAAGAAAACGGTTTGTGTATTCTTAAAATTACTGCCTACAATAAGTTTATAATTTTTATTCAGCTGTAACTCCGCGTTTACTTCTTCACCTCTTCCTGTCAAAAGTGTAACCCGATCGCATACTAAAGTATAATTGGCAGAGATACTCATAAGTTCCTGATCTAAAAATTTTCCGCTTATTACTAAGGATTGTGAATTGGAAATCTTACTCCCAAAAAAAAGAAGCATACAAATCAGAATTTTTAGGTTTTGCGTTTTCATGGCCGTCTATTTTGATAGAGAGAAGCATATAGCTTGCCAAAGTATTAAAACGATTAAAATCAGCAGTTTAGAGGAGAAGTGAATTTTGAGTTTTCCGGAAAATGGAAAACATTTCCGTTTTGCAGAATGGCAGCAACTAATGTAATTTAATAAAAAAGCCATTGCATGTTGGAGCAATGGCTTTTCATACGAAAATAGAAATTATAGTGTACCTCTTAATGCCTGTTCCCTTTCAATAGATTCGAACAAAGCTTTAAAATTTCCTGCACCAAAACCTTTGGCACCCATACGTTGTATTATTTCGTAAAACAGGGTAGGGCGGTCTTCCACAGGTTTGGTAAAGATCTGTAAGAGATATCCTTCTTCATCTGCATCTACTAAAATAGACAAACGTTGAAGTTCTTTAATATCTTCTTTCATGATATCCATATGAACACCTAAACGTCTTGGAATATCATCGTAATAAGCTTGTGGTGGCGGTGGTAAAAATTCAACACCACGCGCTTTTAATTCGGCAACTGTTTTAATAATATCATCTGTAGCTAATGCTAAATGCTGTACGCCGGCGCTTTCATAAAAATCAATATACTCTTCAATTTGTGATTTTTTCTTTCCTTCAGCTGGTTCATTTATTGGAAATTTGATACGGCCATTACCGTTACTCATTACTTTACTCATTAAAGCAGAGTATTCTGTTGTAATTTGTTTATCATCAAAACTTAAAAAGTTTACAAAGCCCATTACTTCTTCGTACCATTTCACGGTAGCATTCATTTGGTTCCAACCCACATTACCAACCATGTGATCAATAAATTTTAAACCAACCGCTGCGGGGTTGTAATCACTTTTCCATTCTTTGAAACCCGGTAAAAAAGTTCCTTTGTAATTTGTTCGTTCAACAAATATATGTACTGTTTCACCATATGTATATATACCCGAACGCACAACCTCTCCATGTTCATCTTTTTCAACGGTTGGTTCCATAAAAGGTTTTGCGCCACGCTTGGTAGTCTCCTCAAATGCTTTCCGGGCATCTTCAACCCAAAGTGCAATAACTTTAACACCATCGCCATGTTTTTTTACATGCTCGCCAATAGGTGAGTTACTGTTTAACGCTGTAGTTAATACTAAACGGATCTTGTCCTGCTTTAATACATATGAAGTACGGTCTTTTAAACCTGTTTCTAAACCCGCATAAGCGTAGGACTGATAACCGAACGCAGTTTTATAATAATGTGCTGCCTGTTTTGCGTTACCTACATAAAACTCAACATAATCAGTTCCTAATAAGGGTAAAAAGTCTTGAGCACCTTCAAATATTTTTTCTAAACCGTATTCTACGTTCTTTATTTCTTTAGCTGCCATTTTAAATTTGTTTATGATAAATGAAATTGTTAATTGTCAATTTTTTAAAAATTGTAAATGAGTAACGGAGTAATTCAACTCCACATAGCCATAGAAAGAGCCCTTAATATTTTGCGATTTGTCATTTATTATCTCAAAGATAACTATTTTAAAAACCGTGACAAACAATAATAACCTAAAAAAATATGATTTTCAACATAAATAAATGGTTTTCCTGAAAGGACGGCTCAACAAAGTATACCACTTATAAAAAAAGTCGCATATGCCAGACATTTCCTTAAAAGAAGAGATAAAAAGCAGTATTTTTAATGATCAATCTACCTAAATGAAAAAACTTCTATCTTCACTATTACTAGTATTAATTAATAATGGTCTTAGTGCCCAGGTCAATTTAACCCAAAGTTTAAGTGCTTGTTATGCATTGAACGGAAATGGTAATGAGCCGGTAAATGCGCTTACAGCAACGCTTAGTGCTGTAACCCCTACGGTTGACCGCTTCAATAATCCATCATCGGCTTTATCTTTTAACGGTTCAACATTAAGTTGTGTTGTATTGCCCGACGATCCATTATTAAAATCCACATCAGGAATGTCGTATGGTGGATGGATAAAAACCTATACCGTTATAGGGCAATATGTGGTTTTTGCAAAAACAGCGGGCACATCTAATTTTGAAGCTTATGACCTTGTTATTAATAACACAAGTGGATACCGGTTCAGGGCTCAAAAAGGTAGCGGTGGTTTAACGACCATTGCAGACGGAACTACTATTGTATCGGCAAATACATGGTATCATGTTCTTGCAACTGTTGATAACACAAGTATTAAAATTTATGTAAATGGCGTTTTAGAAAATACTGTACCTTCTACATTTTCATTTAATTATGAAGCAGGTAAAAATGTTGTTTTAGGAGGTAGTAACGAACCAGGCTTTAACTTACCTTTTAATGGTAGTATGGATAACATGAGATTTTATAATCGTGTGTTAAACGCTTCAGAGGTAAACGCTCTTTATACATCCGATCCTTCTTGTTTACCTGTTCCGGTAGCTTCTTTCTCAATAACCCCTTCGATTGTTTGTCCAAACGAAAATATTCAGTTGCAACAGATGGCTACAAATGCTCCAAACACCTGGGCCTGGCAAATGGCTGGCGCCACACCTTCAACTTCGCCACTTGCAAATCCTGTCATTTCTTTTGCAAACCCCGGAACCTATACTGTTTCATTAATTGCAACAAATAGTTTTGGGCCTAGTGCACCGGTTACACAAACCGTTACCGTGAAACCTGTTCCTAATGTTACAACATCCGCTAACAATACCTTAATATGTAATGGTAACTCTGTCGTTCTGTTAGCCAGTGGTGCTAACACTTATACGTGGAGTAATGCACAGACCTTTCCTGCAATAAATGTTTCGCCAAGTGTTACAACAACTTATTCTGTAATTGGTACCGCAACTAACGGTTGCCAGAATTACGCTGCCATTACTATAAATGTTAGTCCATGCACAGCTTTAAAACAAAACGCTACTTATAATCATTTTGAAGTTTATCCAAATCCATCTTCAGGTATATTTATGATAAGCGCAACTAATGAAATAAAAGAAGTAACGATCTTTGATGTTTTAGGTGAACTTATTCTAAAGACCGATCTTAGAGCCCATGAGACCAAACAAATCGATATTAGCGATAAAGATACTGGAATTTACTTTGTGAAACTAAAAGTGGAGGGAACAACTTTAACCCGCAAGATCATTAAAGAATAGTTCAACAATCAATTCAATCTGTAAAAGAAAAAGAAAATAGCTGCTGCAGCCCATTTTTTGTCAACATTTTTAAAATGCCCAATGGTGGAATAACTTTGGTTTTGAACAGTTCCATCATCTTTAACATAACCAATGGTTGAATAACTTTGGTTTTGTACTGTGCCATCTTTTTTAATGTAACCAATAGTTGAATAGCTTTGGTTCTGTACAGTACCATCATCTTTAATATAACCAATGGTAGAATAGTTTTGGTTCTGAACCGTTCCATCCTTTTTTATATAGCCGATGGTTGAATAACTTTGGTTTTGAACGGTGCCATCTTCTTTAATGTAGCCAACGGTTCCGTAACTGCCGTTTTGAACTGTTTGTGAAAAACTTAACTTGGTCAGTATAACGAATAAGGTGAATAGTTTTTTCATACTTGTAAATTTAATTTAAATTATTATGATCGCCAATGAATTTAATAAAATTTATCCTTTATCCCTTATGAGACTTCTTACTTTTTCCATTTCAAGATCCCTTTTATTAAGCACGTCATTAATTTCGTAATTTATTTTATGATCTGGTTCAACTCCTTTTCCATCGTTATGAAGTGTTGGGTTGTAATAAATATGATAGAGTGGTATAGTGATGTTAGCCTTGGAATTTGGAAGTATCAGTTTTCCGCTATTCATTGCATTACTTCCCGTTTTGTTTCCGCCGGTCTCTTCGCCAATAATAATTGCTTTGCGTTTGTATTTTAGATAGGAAGCACAAATACTGCTCATTGAAAAAGAGCCCCCATTAACTAATACATAAACATTGCCTTTGTATCTGTTAAAAGGACGAGGTATACCAATAAAAAAGTGCCGCAATTTCCAGTGCCGTATTAGTTTTGTTGGAATAGTTAAGAAAGTAAGCGGGGTTATTCTTTGCCAGAATCCCATCTTTAAACGAAAATTTAATGGCAGTAAATTTGGCCTTCTGTCAATACCAATAGCAATTGGTTTGTTCATTGTACGAGAAAGTAAGTTGATGCCTTTTATAATGGAGCCGCCACTATTATTTCTAAGATCAATAATCAGATCAGTAGCATTTTTCTTTCGTAGGTGTTTGATACTTTTTCTTAATGTTTTTCTCCATTTTTTACCCAGAAACCGATCTATGTCTAAAATAAAAAGGCTGTTATTTTCAACATCCTTTCGTAGTGAGATATTATTGGATGAAAAAATTAATTCTTTTTTTTCCTTTTTTTCTATTAACGTATCTGATGAAACTGGTATGCCTTTCAAGATCGCCGATCTTTCTTCGCCTTTAGCGTTTCGATATAAAATATCATACGAATCGTTGTACCCGTATGCAAAAGAATAAAAATACCTGAATTGTTTTTTATTGAGCGTATGCAGTTTGAAGGTAGTGTTATAACCATCAGAAAAGGAAATAGACATTAATTTATTTAAAACAATTGTTGAATTATTTTGATCGATGCTTAAGATCTCATCTCCTGGCTTTATAGTGCTGTCGCTATTTAGACTAGAGGCTAGAAATACTTTTTCCCCACTAACAAAAACGTCCAGTGGAAGAATATTTTTGTCAGGTGCTTTGACTTTACTTTTTTCCGGGGATACGCCAATGTGACCGCAACCGATCTTCGAAAGGTATTGTCTTATTAGCAATCTTAATTGTGTAACGGTAATTGAATCGCGAATGTTATTTTGAAGCCGGAGTGATAATGAGCTAAGTGAATCACGTGAAATGTACTTAAATGGATCGGGATGGAACCTTTTGAAATATTTGTGAAGGTAAGCAAGGTCTGCCTTTGCCTCTTCACTTGATATTTTATTTTGAGCATTAAAGGAGAGCGAAAATAGCAGTGAATGCAGGATGAAATAGCGTGTGATTATTTTTAAAACTGCCTTTTGCACTTACGCAACAATTTCTCCGTAAAGATCAAAATCCATAGCAGAGGTAATTTTTACATTCGCAAAATCGCCAATGCGTGCAAAAGTATCACCATCTGCTTTTACCAAAACTTCATTATCAACATCTGGACTATCAAATTCTGTTCTGCCAATAAAATACTCACCTTCTTTTCTGTCAAACAAAACTTTATAAGTAATGCCAACTTTTTGTTGATTTAATTTATATGATATCTCTTGTTGAACTGCCATTACAGCATCTGCACGTTTACGTTTTGTTTTTTCAGAAACATCATCTTTTAATAAGTGGGCATGCGTGTTCTCTTCATGCGAATAGGTAAAAATTCCTAAACGTTCAAATTTACTTTCTTCAACCCACTTCAACATTTCTTCGTGATCCTTTTCAGTTTCGCCGGGGTAACCAGCAATTAAAGTAGTACGCATAGCAATGCCGGGAACTTTATCGCGGATCTTATTTACAAGGTCAATAGTTTTTTGTTTTGTTATTCCACGACGCATGCTTGTTAACATATTATCGCTAATGTGTTGCAAGGGCATATCTAAATAATTACAAACTGTTGCTTTAGCTCTCATTACGTCCAGCACTTCCATCGGGAAACCACTCGGAAAAGCATAATGCAAACGTAGCCAGTCAATTCCTTCCACATCGCTTAATTTGTCAACTAAGTTAGCTAACTCACGTTTTTTATATATGTCCAGTCCGTAATAGGTAAGGTCTTGTGCAATTAATAATAACTCTTTTGTGCCTTTAGCTGCAAGTATTTTAGCACGATTAACAAGTTCATCTTTTTCAACGCTCACGTGTTTACCACGCATTAAAGGAATAGCACAAAAACTACATGGCCTGTCGCAACCTTCGCTTATTTTAAAATAAGCATAATGTTGTGGCGTTGTAAGCAAACGTTCGCCAACAAGTTCGTGTTTATAGTCTGCTTTTAGGGTCTTTAATATTTTTGGTAATTCGCGGGTGCCAAAATAGGCATCTACTTCAGGAATTTCTTTTTCAAGATCTTTTTTATAACGTTCGCTCAAACAACCTGTAACATATACTTTTTCAACTGCGCCTTCTTTTTTTGCTTCAACGTAACGTAAAATGGTATCAATACTCTCTTGCTTTGCCTTATCCACAAAACCGCAGGTATTTATAATTACTATCTGGTGATCATCGCTTGTACCTTCATGTTCAACTTCAAACTTATTGGCCTTTAATTGGCCCATTAGTACTTCGCTATCCACTAAATTTTTACTGCAGCCAAGGGTTACTACATTTACTTTGTTCTTTTTTAAAGTTTTGGTTTTCATTGCGGGTGCAAGATACCAAAAATAAGCCTATTTAAGAGGATGATAGTAAGCTATTTTCTTAAAAAAGACTTAAATAAGCAGGGTTCTTTTAGTAATATTTTTTACATTTAGACACGCAACAACAAATGAATCCTAAAATTGATAAAAAAACACAAAAGTGTTTAATACCCTTTGCTATAAGTTTATGCCTGCTTTTATCGCTAACAACTTTCGCGCAAAATGGTGTTGATTCTCTTTTAGGGGTGCTGGCAAAGTCTAAAGAAGACAGTAATAAAGTAAAACTGTTGAACGAGATCGCAAGTGCCTATTTTAATACGGATGATGCAAAGACAAGACAATATAATACGGAAGCCATTAGTTTAGCAAGAAAGATTAAATTTCTTAACGGTGAGGCTAAGGCTATTAATAACCTGGGCATTATTACTCAAAAAGCCGGCAATTATGATTCAGCCCTTGTTTTGCAGAAACAAGCCCTTGCTATTTATACAAAAATAAATTCCCAAAAAGGCATCGCAAAGGCCAACAGTGATATCTGTCTAGTATACTGGCGTAAAGCCGATTTTGCAACAGCACTGGCCTATCAATTAAAAGCATTACGTTTTTATGAGCAAGTAAAAGATGAAAAAGGTCTTTCGTATTGTTATAATATGATAGGCATCATTTACAGGAATCTAAAAAAGGATGATGAGGCTATTAGTTATTATTTAAAAGCAATAGAAATAAGAAAAAGAATAAATGATGAGAGAGGATTAGCCGCTTCTTATCAGAATATAGGAAACATCTACAAAAGCAGACTAATTGAAGATACAGCCATGATGTATTATTCCAATTCAGTTGCGTTACATAAAAAATTCAATAATAAGAATGCCGAATCGACAGTTATTTCAAGCATGGGAGATCTTAAGTATGAGTTTAAAAAGTATGAAGAAGCAAAAAAATATTATTTACTCGCCCTTGAAGTGAATAAGAACGCTATTGATTCTAATATTTTGGCAACTATGTATATTAATATTGGTAATGTTAAATGTAGGCTAAAAGATTTTAAGAATGGCGAAGCAGATATTACAAAAGGTTTAAACATGTTACATAAGCTGGGCGATAAAGAAGGTGTTATGTCGGCTTACGAAATGCTCGCATACTCTTACCAGGACCAAAAAAATTATGAGAAGGCACTTGAAAGTTATCATGCCTATATTTTAATGCGGGATAGCATTATGAGTAACAAAGAAAAAGAAGAGGTGGCCGAATTGCAAACAAAATATGAAGTTGAGAAAAAGGATCTGCAGTTAGCTAAGAACACAGCAGAGTTAGAAGCAAAAGAAAAGCAGAATTTTATTAAGAACATTATCATTGTATCGGTTATAGTGTTGATCATTTTGGTTATTGTTATTGCATTTATCATTTATCGTAAGAAGCAAGTAGAACAAAAAGCTGAATTAGATGCTGAAATTGCTGCGCAAAAAGAGATCAGGATAAAATCTATTATTGAAGCCGAAGAAAAAGAACGACGCCGCATTGCGCAAGACCTGCACGATGGTGTTGGCCAGATATTATCTGCAGCAAAATTAAACTTAAGCGGACTTGAATCTCAAATACATCTCGAAAGCCCAAAACAAAAAGACGCTTTTAAAAATGCGCTTGATCTAATAGATGACTCTGTAAAGGAAGTGCGGGCTGTTTCGCATAATATGATGCCAAACACACTTATAAAACTGGGATTAGCAAGTGCAATAAGGGAGTTTATTACCAAGATCGGTAACGTTCCAAATTTAAAGGTCGATCTCGAGATAGTTGGATTAGATAAACGTATTGACGAGAACATAGAAACGGTTCTGTACCGTGTGATCCAGGAAATTGTAGCAAATATCATTAAACATGCCAAAGCTACAGAAATTAGTCTGCAACTGATAAAACATGAAAAAGAGCTTTCTATTATGATAGAAGATAATGGGGTTGGTTTTGATACTTCAAAAATTAATACCTTTGAAGGAATAGGTTTAAAGAATATCATTTCAAGAATTGAATTCATAAACGGTACAGTTCATTTTGACTCAACAATTAACCATGGAACGACCGTAGTGATCGAAGTAATAGCATGAGGGGCTTTGTAAGAGAATATTATAGGTTTATGATACCAATGTTTTTATTGGTAGTATTGATCATTATTGGTACCATTGGCTATGTTGTTATTGATGACTATACATGGTTCAATGCTTTTTACATGACCATCATAACAGTTGCCACAGTTGGTTATGGCGAGGTTGAGCCATTATCTGTTGCTGGTAAGATCTTCACTTCCTTTTTAATTATAACAAGTTTTATTACATTTGCTTATGCTGTTTCGTCCATTACTAAATTTATAATGGATGGTGAGCTAAATTCATTCTTTAAAAACAAACGCTTGAACTCTGCCGTAGAAAAATTAACCGATCACGTCATCATTTGCGGCTATGGCCGTAATGGTAAACAGGCTGCGCAGATCCTTAAAAAACACGACAAACGTTTTGTGGTAATTGAAGATGATATAAAGGTAACGTCGAATATAAATCATAGATTCTCTGATCTTGTTTTGCATGGTGATGCCACGCAGGATGAAATACTTATAAAAGCCGGCATCATGAAGGCAAAGGCGTTGATCACCACGCTTCCTACTGATGCTGCCAATGTATTTATTGTATTAACTGCGCGTAATTTAAATCCGAATTTAACGATCATTTCCCGTGCAAGTGATGATGGTAGTGATGCTAAGTTAAAGATTGCAGGTGCCAATAATGTGATCATGCCTGATAAAGTAGGTGGGGCGCACATGGCTAGTTTGGTAATGAAACCCGATGTAATGGAGTTTTTGGATTATATCACTGCGCAAAGCGCTGATAGTATTAACCTGGAAGAGATTACTTTTGACTCCATATCTGATTCTTTAAAAAATAAAACATTAAGAGACCTTGAAATTAGAAATAAAAGCGGTGCAAATATTATAGGATTTAAAACGGTTAGTGGCGAATACATTGTTAACCCAAGTGCTGATACACAAATTATTCCCCAGTCAAAAATATTTGTTTTAGGATCGCCCGATCAAATAAAAAAATTGAAACAGATTTTGGTTGATTAAACCGGATCTACATCAATAGCTACTTTGTAGCGCCAATCCTTAAAATTATCCTGTAAATTATTTAAAGCAGTGTAAATAATCTGTCTTGTTGAAAGCGCAGTTTCTTTTTTAGAAGTTTTAATTAAAATGCGTTTGTAATATTGGTTCTTGATCCTTGATATCAAAGGAAATTCCGGTCCTAATAAATTTTCGTTAAAGGTTGGCTTTAATAACATAAATAACTCATTGGCTAAATGATTTACTTCGTTCACATCTTTAGAGACGATATTTATTTCGAATAAACGCGAGAAGGGTGGATAATTATATTGTTGTCTTTCTGCTAAAGTATCGGCTAAAAAATTCTTTATTTTATTTTCAGAGATATAATTGATAACATGATGTTGCGGTTGTGTTGTTTGAATAAATACTTTGCCCTTGTCAGAGCTTCTGCCAGCGCGGCCTTTCACCTGTGTAATTAACTGAAAAGCTTTTTCAAAAGACCGGAAATCGGGAAAATTTAAAATAGAGTCGGCATTTAAAACACCAACTACGTTTACATTATTAAAATCAAGTCCTTTGGTTACCATTTGCGTGCCAATAAGAATATCAATATTGCCGCTTTCAAAATCATCAATTATTTGTTTGTAGGCATATTTGCTACGGGTGCTGTCAAGGTCCATACGTGCAATTTTTGCTTTTGGAAACAGCACTTCAATATCCTCCTCAATTTTTTCGGTACCCATTCCTTTATAAATAAGGTTATTGCTTCCGCAGGCAGAGCAGGTTTTTGGTGGGGCAATAGAATAACCGCAATAATGACAAACCAATTTTTGTTGGTGTTTATGATAGATCAATGATACATCGCATTGCACGCAGTGCGGTACGTGACCACATTGTTTACACTCTGTATACGGAGCAAATCCCCTACGGTTCTGGAATAAAATTACCTGTTGTTTTTTACCGAGAGCATTTTCAATAGCTTTAAATAAAGGAGGGGTTAAACAAGCTTTCATTTGATTCGACTTCTCAAAAAAATTGATGTCGCAAACTTCAATATTGGTGCCGCCACTTTCTACGTATTGATTATTTAATTCAACCAAAGAGTATTTTGATTGTTCGCAATTATAATAACTCTCTACCGAAGGTGTAGCGCTTCCTAATAGTACAGATGCTTTGTGTAATGTTGCTAAATATAATGCACTATCCCTTGCGTGGTAACGTGGAGAAGGATCGTGTTGCTTAAAAGAGCTGTCGTGTTCTTCATCAACAATAACTAAACCTAAATTATTAAAAGGTAAAAATAAACAAGAACGTGCGCCTAATATGATCTTATATTGTTTCTGGTTTGAAGTTTCTTGTTCCTCGACAGATTGGTCTTGCGTCCTGAGTCCTTTATCTTTTGATCCTAGCAATATGTTATTCCATATCTCCACGCGCTCATTCTCGCTAAACCTCGAATGGTAAACGCCAACAATCTCTCCAAACACGGCACGTAAACGTGTAATTAATTGTGTAGTTAAAGCAATTTCAGGAATTAAGAACAGCACCTGTTTGTCTTCTTTTAAAGTATCTTTTATAAGTTGAATATAGATCTCTGTTTTTCCACTTCCGGTAACACCGTGTAAAAGCACCGGCTTATTTTCTTTAAAACCTGCTTTTGTTTTTTCGTAAGCAGTTTGTTGTTGTTTGCTTAAAGCTTTTATGACAGAATTACTTTTTTCGAATAATAATCTTCCAACTTCAAATTGTTCTTCGGTAAAAACATCTTTTTTTACCAGGGCTGTAATAGCAGCGGCTTCAACCTTTTTAAGCAATTCAGATTTCTTTATCCAACCATTTAGACTGCTCTCTTTATTTTTTTGTAATTGTAAAAAGCAAAGTAGAGCTTCTGCTTGTTTAAATGCTTTCTTTTCGAGTTGATCTAAAGTTTCCCTTAAAACAGCATCACTTTTATAGTTTTCGTTTAAGCGGATAAAGGATTGTAGTTTTGGTTTGTATTTATCTTTTACATCTTCGTAAACGATAATTGCATTTTTTTTGATCAATGCATTAATGATCCCTTGTGCAGATTTTTGTTTTAATAATTTTGCTACGTCGTCAAAACTTAAGTTTGGACTCGCATGCAAAGTGTCTATCAGTAAATGTTCTTTCTCCGAAAAATAAGCATGTTCAATTTCTTCAAAATTAAACTCAGGGTTTATTTGTATGTGCGAGGTGCTACTAAGTTTTAGTCCCGACGGCAAAGCGGCATTCATTACATCGCCGGGATTGGCGCAGTAATAAAAAGCTATCCAGTCCCAGAATTTTAATTGCGTTTCATTTACGATGGGATGATCATCTAAAATAGTGTCAATATATTTTGCCTGGTATTGTGTTGGCGCAACAGTGTGGATCTTATAAATAATGCCTGTGTAAATTTTTGTTTTACCAAACTGAATTAAAACCCTTTTACCAATTTTTGTAGATGTATTTAATTCTTTAGGAACCCTGTAAGTGTATTTATTTGGCACACCTAAAGGAACAATAACATCTGCAAAGAGGGTTTCGTTTTGCATTAACTGATCAAATAAGCTAAGATTATTCCTCCGGCCATCATCAGTACTTTTGTTTTGTTGTATTTATGATGTTCGCTTGTTTCAAATAAAATGGCTGTAGAAATGTGTAAAAATATTCCAATAACCACCGCAAAAGCAATTTGACTATATGCCTGGTAATTATTTAATCCAAATGTTTGCAAAACGTAGCTGCTTAAATAACCTAAGGGTGTCATAAGCGAGAATAATAGGAGCAATAACCATTTTTTTGAGTTCTTTGATTCATGTTCTTTTAATAATGAAACAAAGGCAATGGTGATTGGAATATTGTGTAGCGCCAATCCTAAAATTAACTGATTGTTAATGGTAGAGGTGTTGTCGGCATTTAAATTATAAATTGGCAGACCTTCTAAATAAGAGTGCAGTAACAAACCAATGATTATTCCTTTAGGTAAATGGTTCTTGCATTCGCTGCTGTGTAAATGCACGTGGCCATGCTCGATACCGGTACTAAACGTATCTATTAATAACTGTATGCAAAAACCAAGCACAATAAACAATCCCATTTGTTTTACATTTCCAAACTCAAAGGCTTCTGGTAATAAGTGAATGATGGATAAAGCAAATAAATAAGCGGCGCTAAAGGCCAGCAACAATCTTAAATTTACCTGGTTGATCTTTATCTGTAAAGCAATGCCACCCGCCAATAGAATAGGGGCAATTAAACAAATTATAGAGAGTAATGGATTCAAATCTTATTTTTTAAATAATATAATTAAATGGTCTGACGTTTTTTGATCAAAAGACTCTAATTTATAATTACCAAATATACCTTCAATTTTTAAGCCTGCCGCATTTGCAAAGGCTTCAAAATCCTCTTTTTTTAACAAGGAAACCGATTCTTCGAAATAATAATCTTTATTGTTGTCGCTAAATTCAATATGTTTAATAATGGCTTTATCAATTATTTTTTTTTCGATGTTAAAAGTAATATCGCCTCTTTGTTCAGTATAACTGGATTTAAAGGAATCAATTATTTTTTGTGAATTAAAAAAATCAAGTACAAAAATGCCGTTTGGTTTTAAAGCTTTGGCTACGTTTTTAAACACCAAAAAATTATCGTTAAAATTCTCAAAATAACCAAAGCTGGTAAACAAATTAAATACAGCATCAAAATAATTTATTCTGAAAGGATCGCGCATATCGTGTACATAAAAATCAAGTGTCTCATTACTATATTTTGATGCTTCCTTGATACTATTTCGCGAAAGATCGGTACCAACTACACTCAATCCCTTTTTATTTAAAGCGATAGAATGACGGCCTTTTCCACAGGCAAGGTCCCATACTTTGGCATCAGGCGCTAAATGTAAATGTGAGCAAAGATTGTCTATAAAAAATCCTGCCTCATTCTCATTCCGGTTATTATATAATAAATGGTAGTAAGGCGAATTGAACCAATCTTTAAACCACTCAGCAGTATTCATGAGGCAAAGTTACTAAAAACAAAAACACCGACTTTAATTGTCGGTGTTTTATTTAAATATTATTGGCTTAACTGGCCTTGGCCTTTACATATTGGAATTTCTCGTATTTTTTACGGCCTATGTTAAAGTCGCCACGGTATTTAGGCCCGCCCACTTTTGCTTTGCGGGTAAATTTAACTTTAGAAATGTCGCCGCCTTTTGCTGCAACTGCCTCTTTAATGCTTGTAGATAGTTTTTTAGCACGTGCGGATGCTAAACGCTTGTTACCACCTCTGCAAGGTACACGCGATGCGCTTGAACTAATTTGTACCATTACTACTTTTTGCTTGCTTAACTCTACGATCTTATCAATAAAATTGGTCCAGGCAGCATCTGCATCATTAATTTTCTTTTTGTTATAGGTAAAGAAAAATTCGTACTCGCTTGGAGGAAGATCAGACGTTGCGTTTGTACTTGTATTATTGTTGGTGTTATTGGTTGCAACTGTTGAAGCCAGGCTAATTAAAATGGTTTTATTAAATGGCTTTTTAGATTTTGCTCCTGGTGTTGTAATGGTAATTTCTTCAGATGTTGAAGCATCGCTAATTGCTATTACTTTATATTTTGTAGCAGCAATTAAAGGGATCTTCGCAACGCCTTTTTCATTTGTAGTTACATTAATTTTTTCGCCATCAGCATCTGTTAAAGTAACTTCTGCATTTGCAATTGGTTTTTTGTTCTTTGCGTTTTTTACAACAAGATCCATTGTTACTTCTTTTGCAGCAGTAACTGTTTCTACTTTGCCGCCATCTACATAAAGTACCTGGTTAACTACTTTTCCAGATTTTATACCAACAGTGTTAATCTCGGCCACAGCGGATTTTTTACCATTCACTTCAGCAAAAAGAGTATATTTTTGTTCTGGCTTTAAATTAATACCGTCAAATTTGCCTTGTGCATTGGCTTCAATGGTCTTAGGGTCGCTGCCTTTTTCCTGTAACGTTAACTTAGCTCCTGCAACAGGTTTTTTGCTTTTTGGATTATCTAATACAAGTGGCATTAAAGTAATTCCTTTTTTCTTTGCAGAGATCTTGCCTAATAATTTTACTGGCTCTAGATTAACTTCCCTTGCAATTTCCTGGTAACTTAAATCGCCGGTAACAAATACATCTTCATTATAAAATTCTTCTCCTGCAGGAGCCTGGTAAGAAAAATTGTATTCTTTACCCGGAGGTAAAATGGTTGAGAAAGTTCCGTTAATTAATTTTGGTCGGTAAGAACCAACAATTTCACCGGTTTGTTTATCCTTTACAATAATAATAATGTCCTCTGGTAATTTCTCTCCTTCTGCAGGAACGATCTGTCCTTTAAATAAAGCAAGTGGCTTTTCTTTAGCACCTGGAATAGAAACCATATAAATATCTTTCTCTCCGAAACCGCCATCTTTTGCAGATGATAAATAACTTCTTTTGCCATCGGGCGATGTTACAAAGAATACATCATCATCCGTTGTATTAATTGGGAATCCAAGGTTTGTTACTTCAGAGAATTTATTCTCGCTGTTTAAACTAGCAAAGAAAATATCGTAACCACCCATTGTTTTGTGACCGTTAGATGAAAAGAAGAACGTAACACCGTCAGGGTGAATAAAAGCACCGTCTTCATCATACTCGGTATTGATCGTTGGACCCATGTTTAAGGCCTTGCTCCAGATACCGTTGGGTAGTCTGATACAACGGTAAATGTCTTTTCCACCCATACCACCCGGTCTGTCTGATACAAAAAATAAAACATTTCCGTCAGCACTCAAACAAGCATGCGATTCCTGGTATTTACTATTTACATCTGATCCAAATTCTTTTAAAGTTGTCCAGTCTTTACCATCATAATTACTATAATAAATATTCCCGGCCATGCCTTCGCCACCATCTTTGTAAATTATTAATGTTTGTCCATCGGGACTAAGATTAATAACCGCTTCCATAGCACTGGTATTAATATTTGAGGAAATTGATGTTGGTGTGGTCCATTTGCCATTATCATCCTTATAACAAACAACAACATCTTCATTATACAAACCATTAACTTCTTTAAAACCACCAGTAGTGTTTGGGCGACGGGTTGTAAAGATCAAGGTGCGCTCATCTGCACTTAAAACGGGGCTGTAATCAGGATATTGGCTGTTTATGCTATCTCCTAAATTGGTGATCTGAACATTCATGGGAATAGCAACCAGTTCTTTTGCATAAGTGGCAGTTTCTTTATGCCTTACCACTAATTTCATCCATTCTTTATCTTTTGCACTAACAAATTTTTTAAATTCGTCATATTGTGCAATAGCTTCATCAAATTTATAATTGATATGTAATGCCTCGCCGTAGAATAGATGAGCTAAAGGCGCAGCGGCTTTTTCGCTGGCATCATCAGTTTTGTAGGTACGCGAAACGTTTGTAACTGCTTTAGCAAGAAAATATTCTGCTTTTGGTTTTTGCAGAGCTGAGTGCAGGTAACAAATACCCAACATGTAATTTACGTTAGCGTTGGTTGAATCTATGGCATAGGCTGCCTCAAAATTTTCCTGTGCCTGGCTAAAATTATCTTCTAAAAGAAGATATGAGCCTTCCTGGAAATATTCTTTGTAAGATCCCCCTGATTTTATTTGTGAATTAACAAATAAGGTTGAACTAATTAAAACTAGGGTAAATATTTTTCTCATGTTCAAATTTAATAAGAAACAAAGATATAATTATAATTTACACACACTTATCCAAAAGTTTAAATGAAACAAGACTTTTAAACGCATATGGGTTAATAAGCCCCGAAAATCGTTTTAGTTGGTGATTTCTTTTTAAAAGCCTTAACACTTAAATTTTTATATTTGCGCCCTCATTAATTACAAATGACCTTTACAGAGGAAATAAACAGACGCCGCACTTTTGCCATCATTGCTCATCCCGATGCCGGGAAAACTACTTTAACAGAAAAACTGTTGTTATTTGGAGGTGCCATACAAACTGCTGGCGCCGTAAAGTCTAACAAGATCAAAAAATCTACCACTTCCGATTTTATGGAAATTGAGAAACAGCGTGGTATCTCGGTATCTACCTCGGTTATGGCTTTTGATTACAAAAATTATAAAGTAAATATTTTAGATACACCCGGCCACGAAGATTTTGCGGAAGACACCTATCGTACACTAAGTGCCGTGGATAGTGTTATAATGGTTATTGATTGTGTTAAAGGTGTGGAGCCTCAAACCCGCAAGCTATTAGAGGTTTGCCGTATGCGCAATACCCCGGTAATAGTTTTTATTAATAAAATGGATCGTGAAGGACAAAATCCCTTCGATCTTTTAGATGAAATAGAAAAAGAACTAAAAATAAAAGTACGCCCTTTAACCTGGCCAATTGGTATTGGTAAATCGTTTAAAGGTGTTTATAATTTAACCGAAAGATCTTTAAATCTTTTTACCGGCGATAGTAAAACAACAGTTGAGGAAAGATTAAAAATTAAAGACATTAACGATAAAGAAATTGATAAGCGTGTTGGTGTTGATTTTGCAGAACAATTGCGCACGGATGTTGATCTGATAGATGGCGTGTACGATACATTAGATACTCAAAAATATTTGGATGGGATACTTAGTCCTGTGTTTTTTGGAAGCGCGGTAAATAATTTTGGTATTCACGAACTATTGGATTGTTTTGTTGAAATAGCACCAGGGCCAAAAGCGCGCGATACCGATAATGGCATTGTAAAACCCGACGACAAAAAATTCTCAGGCTTTGTTTTTAAGATCCATGCTAATTTAGATCCAAAGCACCGTGATAGAATTGCTTTTTTAAGGATCTGTTCAGGAACTTTTGAACGAAATAAATATTATCATCATGTGCGCGATAATAAAGAATTACGTTTTAGTAATCCTACCGCTTTTATGGCGCAACAAAAATCGGTTATTGACGAAGCCTTTCCCGGCGATGTAGTGGGTTTGTATGATGCAGGTAATTTTAAAATTGGAGATACATTAACTGAAGGTGCGAATTTCCAGTTCAAAGGTATTCCAAGTTTTTCTCCTGAATTATTCAGGTATGTTACCAATACAGATCCAATGAAGACCAAACAATTGCAAAAAGGTTTAGAGCAATTAACAGATGAAGGTGTAGCGCAGCTATTTACACGTAAAGTAGATGGCAGAAAAGTTATTGGTACAGTTGGGGCTTTACAGTTTGAAGTAATACAACATCGTTTAAAAGCCGAGTATAACGCCAGTGCCAGTTTTGACCAGATAAATTTATACAAAGCATTATGGATAAGCGCCGATGATAAAAAGAAATTGGATGCGTTTATGCAGGACAGGAATGCACACATTGCTTTGGACAAAGAAGGCAGGCCTGTGTTTTTAGCAGAGAGTCCCTGGTTATTACAAATGGCGCAGGAAAAATTCCCTGATGTTAAATTTCATTTGAAGAGCGAGTTCTAGAATTTTTTAACCGCAAAGAACACAACGTTTTTCTCAAAGCACACAAAGAAATTCTTAGCGCACGTTGTGCCTTCTTAGTGACCTTTGTGGTTAGATAATAGCGACCTGTACAACACATCCATTTCCTTACACAACCTCGTATAACTAAACTCATTAATTACTTCTTTGCTGGCAGAGTTAGCATTCTTAGAAACTTCAGAAAAATTAGTAACAGCATTCAGTAAATTCTTTTTGTAAGTTTCTGCATCGTTGGCTTCAGAAAGTGCGCCACAGTTGGGATTAAGGATATCCTTAATTCCGCCCACATTAGTAGTAATAATATATTTTCCACCGGCCTGCGCTTCTATTAAACTAACAGGTGTGCCCTCGTTTTTCGAGGTTAAACAAACAAGATCAAGTCCGGCTAATGCAATATCAATTTCTTTTATCCAGCTTGTGAATGTAAAAAGACTGTTTGCATTCGGTTCTGTAGAGCAGGAGAGTCCTTTGTTTTTGATATAATTTATAAGCTCATTTTTAGTTTCTCCATCTCCAATAATAAACGCTTTTATTTTTTTATTAGAGTTTTTAACAACATGTTCAATTGCTTCGATAAATAAAGAATGGTTCTTTATTGGGGCAAGGCGGCCAATAATACCAATGGCTAATTCATTTTCATGTAACAAATATTTTTCACGAAAATTTTTTCGTTTTTCTTCCTTGTTCTCTGTAAATCTTTTGAGATCAAAACCAAGTTTTATAACATGGGTCTTTTCCGCATCACATACTTCGTATTCTTTTGTAAGTTCTTTTTTCTGGATCGCACTAATGGCAACAATAGCACTGCTTTTTTTTGACAAATACCGTTCAATATTTTTAAAGATGCTTGTTTTAAATCCTGAAAAATAACCTTTAAAAACATGTCCGTGAAAAGTATGAACAACAACAGGTACTTTACAGCTAAAGGCAGCTAAACGTCCAATGGCACCGGCTTTACTGGCATGCGTGTGAACAATGTCGGGTTTAAATTCTTTAATTATTTGTTTTATTTTTTTGTAGGCGTAATAATCGTTAAACGGATTAATGCTGCGTTTAAGTTCATGAACAATAATTGGTTTTAATCCTAAAGATTCTGGAATGAACAATGAACTTTCTTCGCCTTCTTCTTCCGGTCCACCTATTAAAAGCGTTTCGTATTCTGCCGGTAAATATTTACTTAAGTAAGAAACGTTGTAAGTTATTCCACCTAAATTAAAACGGTTTATGATACGCAGTACTTTAGGCATTTGCTTTTATATATTCTTTAAAATTATTTAACCAGCTCTCAAACACAATAACGGCCCATAGTTTGGCGGCACTATCGCCCGGACTATTAGAATGAAACTGTTCTTTAAGGTTGTGAATGTAATTATAATTTAATATTCCTTCCGCGTCAATTTTTTCTTTGTTCAGTAATTTACTTTCAAATTCAGAGCAATATTCTCCGCTCAGCCATTTATGCAAAGGCAATTCAAAACCTTTTTTATTTCTTTTAAAGATCTCTTCCGGTAATAAATTGCCGAAACTTTTTTTAAGGATTATTTTTTGTGCGCTTTTAGTAATTTTTTCTTTGTTGGTTAAATTCAGCGCAAATTCAACAACACGATAATCTAAAAAGGGATTCCTTATCTCAATACCATGCTGCATACTAAACCTGTCGGCTTTTACAAGCATATCATCTGTTAAAACCGTTTGCAGATCAAACACATCTTCCAACTCAAAATTAGAGTAGGTAGCGTTTGTTTTAAATAGCGAATCAAAATAAATTGTATTTGGTTTTTGCTTTAATAATTTATCAATTTCAGTTTGGGTAGAAATGGAAGCTAAAAATTTTTGTTTCTCAATAGGATCTAACTTTACAAGTTGGTTGAATTTTTTTAATTGCCTTGTTTTATTGGCAATAGTGCCTTGTCTCGAACTTTTATTAAGCGCCAGTAAAGGTGAACTTGAACCTGCAATAAATTTATTTAAATTGCTGTTGCTCATCAACAAAGCCTTGTGTTTATTGTAGCCTTTAAATAACTCATCAGCGCCATCACCGCTTAGCGCAACCTTTACATGTTGTTTTGTGAGTTTCGAAAGCATATAAAAATTAAAGGCAGAAGAATCTGCAAAAGGCTCATCAACACAATTTAAAAAATCGTGTATGTTGTTTAAAAAATCGTTCTCTGATAATTTAAAAGTGTGGTGATTAGAATTGATATGCTTAGCAACCAGCTCGGCATAATTTGTTTCGTCAAAATAATCCTCTTCTGTAAAGCCAATACTGAATGTATGAAGATCTGACTTGTTCTTTTTTGCAAGCGCCGAAATAATAGAAGAATCTATCCCGCCACTTAAAAAAGTACCAACCGGCACGTCGGCGTGTAGTCTCAGTTTTACAGCATCTTCCAAAAGTTCCGGTAAAGTGTTTCCTGCTTTTTTTGGCGCAACATACCAATTTTTTATAGCGGCTGTTATATTTTTAACGCTTATTAATTGCCCGGGCAATAACCTGTAAATATTTTTAAAAATGGTTTCGTTCCCTGCGCAATAATTTAACCGGAAATAAGTATTTACCTGGTTTAAATTTAATTCCTGTTTGCCGGCTAACTCCAGTAAGGGCTTAAGTTCTGAGGCAAAGGCAAATTTTTCTTCATCTTTATAAAAGTAAAGAGGTTTTATTCCAAGTCGGTCTCTTGCAACTAATAATTCGTTTGCTTCGTTATTATAAAATGCGAATGCGAAAAAACCGTTCAGTTTATTTAAACAGTTCTCTTTTTCAGCTCTAACAAGGTTAAAAAGCACCTCTACATCGCCGGTGGTCTTTAAATTGTTTTGCGCTTTCTGAAATTCTTTATAATTAAATATCTCGCCGTTAAATACCAGGCAGTTTTTATTTTCGTTATCTAAAAAAGGCTGGTTACTAGCGCCACTGGTATCTAAAATTTCGAGGCGCGAATGAAAAAGTGTGCAATTTGTAAATTCTTTGAATGACTGGTTATCGGGTCCGCGATGTTTTAACAGATCTAATATTTTTTGATTGTTGTTAAACTTTTTTGACGTTTTATTGTCAAAATATAATATACCCGCTATACCGCACATTTTGTTTGTAAATATACTTGTTGGAATGTATAAATTATAATTATATTAGTTGTTTATTTTGAAGCTCTTAAAATATATATTTTCTGTATTAGCCCTTATTGTTGCAGGTAATTCGTATTCTCAGCAATTACGCTTTAAACACATTACAAACGAAGAGGGTTTAAGTACCAATTATGTGACATCCATTATGCAGGATGACAGGGGATTTATGTGGTTTGGCACGCAGGACGGACTTAACAAATATGATGGTTACGGTTTTACAATTTTTAAGAATGATCCAACTACTTTACAATCACTCTCAAGTTCTGAAATTACCTGTTTAAAACAACTACAATCTGATCTTATAATTGTGGGAACGCGCGATGGCATTAATTTTTTTAATCCCATAACTTTAAAATTTACCAGGTTAAATAATTTAAAAGGCACCAATGTTAAGATCAATGCCATTGCTGTTTTAAATAACGATAATATAATTTTAGGGAGCGATGAAGGTTTATTTTCGGTTAATATTTCTTCGAAAAATTTCAAAAAAATAATCTTTCCAATTGATGGTCCAGTAATAGTTAATTGCATTAAAGAGATTAACGGTAAATTTTTTATTGGCACAAAAGAAAAAGGTTTATGGTTGTACAGCCATAATAAATTAGAAAGGATCAATTTTGTTAAACCCGATCATCTTAATGTTAACGTGGTTGAGCTTGAATCAATCAATTGCCTGCAGGAGTATGCCGGCATGCTTTATGTGGGCACAAATGGTTTCGGGATCTTTAAAATATCGCTTGATAATTTTGATATCGAGGACAGGGTCCTTTTCACGAATTTGCCTAATAATAATCTTAATTTCATTAACTATTTTGTTATAAATGGCAATAGATTATATGCTGCAACCAGTTATGGTTTTATAGTTTATAATCTTTTAAACAGTAAAATAATAAATAACGAAAACAAAGAGAGTTCAAATCCATTTAGAATAAACGACAACCTTATTAAAACGGTTTTTTTAGATAGCCAGGGCAATGCATGGCTTGGATCGCAATTGGGTGGCGTAAATGTGTGTTTTTCAAGATCAATTAAATTTCCTGATTTTGAAGATGATAAATTACATCAATACCAAAACCTTTATTCGTTTCTCGAAACAAGAACCGGGGAAAGAGTAATTGGTGGTGAAAATGTTTTGGTTTTTATTAATAAGAACAAAGAAATAACCGACCGCTCAGAAATTTTAGGGGATAATACTGCTTTATGTATCTTTCAGGAAAACGAAAATGTTTTTTGGATAGGTACATGGGGTCTTGGTTTAATAAGGTTTGACAAGGCAACCAACAAGGCAAAAACTTTTTTAAGCAGTAAATTTGGAGGAACGGTGATTTGTTTAAAAGCCGACGGACGAGGTAATTTGTTGGTGGGAACCTTTGGTGACGGACTTTTTAGGGTTAATTTAAAAACATTTGAAACAGTACATTATGGTGTAAAAGAAGGTTTACCCAATTTAAATATTAACACCATGTTCTCCGATTCTAAAGGTGGTGCCTGGTTGGGAACATACGATGGTGGTTTAATTAAACTTAAAAAATTTCCATTAGGAGATAAAATAAGTATTGAAGCGGTTTATAAAAATGAAGGTAAGCCCGAAAATATTGCAACCAACATTGTGTTTGGAGTTAACGAAGATAAGAACGGGAATATCTGGGCAGCAACATCAGCAGGTTTAAGTAAATTATTACCAAACAAAACCTTTTATAATTTTTACGAAAAAGACGGATTGCCAAATACCTACCTGTATTCACTAATAAAAGATAGCGTAAATAATTTTTGGATGAGCTCTAATTACGGGATCATTAAATTTGATCCCTTAGTAAAAGAAAGTGAGGTTGTATTTAAAAGTTATGGTATTAAAGATGGTTTGCTAAATACCGAATACAATATTGGTGCAGCATTTTCTTCCCCTTCCGGAAACATGTATTTTGGCGGTTCAAAGGGTTATAATGTATTCAGGCCAACTCAGATAAAAGATAATTTACATGCGCCAAGCTCTTTTATAATTGGTTATAACAGGGGTGGAAAAGATGTTGCGGTAGATTCTTTTATAGCCTATAAAAAATATTTAAAACTAAGCTGGCGCGAAAATTATTTCCAGTTTGAGTTAGCGGCTTTGGATTATACCGATCCTTCTAAGAATAAATTTAAATACAAATTAGAAGGGTATGATAATGATTGGTCGGAACCAACTAATGTACGTTATGTTTCTTATACAGAATTACCAGGGGGCGAGTATAAATTTTTAGTAAAAGCAACCAACAACGATGGTGTTTGGAACGAAAACCCTTATGAAATTACTATAGAAGTAGTACCTCCTTTCTGGAAAACAAAACTCTTTTATTTTTTACTGATAATTTTTGCAGGTGGTGGCATTTACGCATTTACACAATACAGAACCAGGGCCATTAAAAAAGAGAATAAGATCCTCGAAAATAAAGTGGCCGAAAGGACCCGTGAACTTGAAGAAAAGAACAATGATATTACGAGTAGTATCACTTATGCAAAACGTATACAGGAAGCTATTTTGCCATCTAAAGACCAGATCTTTAAAAAGCTGAACAGGGCATTTATTCTTTACCAACCAAAAGATATTGTGAGTGGTGATTTTTATTGGTTTGCCGAAAAAAACGGCATAAAAATTTTAGCAGTTGTTGATTGTACAGGTCACGGGGTTCCGGGAGCTTTTATGAGTATGATCGGCCACAATCTATTGCACCAGATCGTTTCAGAGAAAGGTATTACAGATCCTGCAGATATTTTAAACAATTTGCATAAAGGTGTGCAGGAAGCCTTAAGGCAGGGGCAGAACGAAATTAATACCAACGATGGTATGGATGTTTCTTTAATTACGATTAACGATACAACTAAAGAAATAAAGTGGGCAGGCGCCAATAGGCCTTTAATTACAGTTGATTCTACAGGCGAGTTCCTGAAGTTTGACGGTAATAAATTCCCGGTAGGTGGTGCGCAGTTAGATATAAACAGGGTGTTTACAACGCAAATAATTAAGTTAAAGAACCCTGCCATGGCCTATTTAACATCAGATGGTTATGCAGACCAGTTTGGTGGCGACAGAGGTAAAAAATATATGGTAAAACGCTTTCACGACCTTTTATGCACAATACATTTGCATTCACCCGATGACCAAAAGAAAGAGTTAATGTTAAGTTTTAATGAATGGAGACAAAATCACGAGCAGGTAGACGATGTTTTAGTGGTAGGAATAGGAATTTAACATAAGAATTTGGGATTTAAAATAATTTATTATATTTGTCTAACTTTAAATTTTGAACATGAAAAAAGTATATAAAATAGTTTTAGTATTAAGCTGTGTTACAACTTTATTTTTTGTAGGATGTCATAAAAAAGAAACGGTTGAGGTGGATAATGAAACACAATCTTCTGTTGATAATGCTGTGGCAGATCAGGAATATATGTCCATCGTTCCGGCAACAAACGGGCACGCGATCAATACTAAAGGTACAGGTGCAAATAATGGAAAGTTATCAATGCCTAACCCTTGTGATACATTACATTGGTTAAACAGAACCTCAAGTTATAATGCTGGTAATACTACTTATCCAATAGCTGATACAAACTTGGTTAATAATAAATACGTATCTGCTCCTATTTATGAATTGAATCTTTTACCGGCTGCTTGTCCTTCTGCATTTACAGATGGAAAAATAAGAACAGGTAAATGGATCATCAGAATAACTGGCCCATTAAAATTAGTTGGCAGCCAAATGATATTGAAACTTGTTAATCACAAAGCTTCAGGTATTACGTATTCTTGCGATAGTATGGTTGTTACTACTACAGCTACTACAGCCATCAGTTCATCATTTAATATTAAATTAATTAACGGTGTTTGTTCAAGTCCAAACTGGACCATCAAATACCGTTTTGACAGAACCTTCACCAACTATGCAAAAGGTAATCCTGTTGGAACTGATCCTTTTGTTGAGGTATTTGGTACTGCAAACGGTGTTAACCGTGTAGGCAAAGCTTTTGAAGTTAATATACCACAAGCATCTCCACTCATTAAACACAAAAATTGCCAGTATATTGATAAGGGAATTTTAGAGCTTACTCCGGAAGGTTTCAAAACAAGGACCGTGGATTTTGGAAATGGTACCTGTGATGATGATGCCACATTTACCGTGAACGGAAGCACAGTAGCATTTAAATTGAAATAAACTAAATGGAAATGCTGACAGACCGAAAAATGGTAGATGTATTTGATATATATGATAAAATGGAGCGAAATAATATTTTGCTTTCATTTAAAGGAGAAATTACATCAGACCTTCTAACTTCTATTCTTCAGATAATGGAGAATAAGATGGAGAACATGCAGGAAGAACCTAAAATGAAAAAGAAGGTTTATAATGTTTTGGTAGAATGTTTACAGAATTTATACCACCATTTAGATGATTCTTCTAATTTTACCGGAGATAATAACCGTTCAGCTATTTTTATGATAGGTAAACTTGAAGGAAAATATTCTATATTTACCGGCAACTATATACTTAATGAGAATATAAACGGTCTTAAGAGCCGTCTGGATGAAGTGAATTCATTATCCAAAGAAGAACTGAAGGAGTATTATAAAAAGGTTCTTAACAACGGCGAAATGTCGTTAAAAGGCGGAGGAGGATTAGGAATGATTGACATAGCCAGAAAAACTGGTGAAAAATTAGAGTACGATTTTTTGGAAATTGACAATAAAGTTTCTTTCTTTACACTCAATATAAAAGTATCACAACAAAATTAAAAAATACAATTATGGACAAATACGCTATCGAAGGCACACCAAAAACACCAAGTATCAGTTTTGACTTAAATGGTGGAATTTTAGAGATCAAAGGACGTTCAATTCCTGAGAATTCTATTGAATTTTACAAACCTTTAGTGGATGCACTGGATAAATATTCTAGCGCTGCAAAAACTGCTACAACTGTTAATGTGCAGTTGGAGTATTTTAATACATCATCTTCAAAATGCATCTTAGATGTGTTTAAGAAGTTAGAAGGTATTAATAAAGGTGGTAGCGCTGTTACTATTAACTGGCATTACGAAGAAGATGATGAAGATATGTTAGAAGCTGGTGAAGATTATCAGGCCATCATTAACGTGCCATTTAAAATGGTAATGGTTAACGAATAATATTTTATTTTCTAAATATATTACCCTGCCGGTTGGCGGGGTTTTTTTGTTATATGACGAGCCAATTTTTTTAGTAAAAAAACAAATAATTTTGGGATTCCATTACAGCAGTACTCCTCCTTTTTTTATAAAAAACTCAACTACTTTCTGTATATTTGCTACCTTAAATTTTAAGTTTCATGACAACCAAAATAGTAGAATTATTAGGCAGCAATGCCAACGATCTTTTAAACCATACCTGTAAAACTATTTCTAAAGAACACCTTCATTTACCGGGTAATGATTTTGTAGACCGTATGTTCTCTCCGTCAAACCGCAACCCGCAAGTATTAAGAAGTTTAAACCAATTATATAATCATGGAAGACTTGCAGGTACAGGCTATATGAGCATTTTGCCCGTTGATCAGGGAATAGAACACAGTGCCGGTGCCAGTTTTGCACCAAACCCAATTTATTTCGATAGCGAAAATATCGTGAAACTAGCTATAGACGGTGGTTGCAATGCTGTAGCGTCCACTTTTGGTGTATTAGCGTCGGTTTCCAGGAAATACGCTCATAAAATACCTTTTATTGTAAAAATTAATCATAACGAATTTTTAACCTATCCCAACAAATTCGATCAGATCATGTTTGGTTCTGTAGAAGAAGCATGGAACATGGGAGCAGTAGCAGTAGGAGCAACAATTTATTTTGGATCACCTGAGTCATCACGCCAGATCGTAGAAGTGGCGCAGGCTTTTGAAAGAGCGCATGAGTTAGGAATGGCAACTATTTTATGGTGTTATACCCGTAACAATGCATTCAAAAAAGATGGTGTTGATTATCATACTGCAACCGATCTTTCATCACAGGCAAATCATTTAGGGGTAACTATTCAGGCCGATATCATCAAACAAAAATTATCCGATAAAAATGGCGGTTACAATGCCGTTAACTTTGGTAAAACACATCCAAAAGTATATTCTGAATTAACAACCGAACACCCGATAGATCTTTGTCGTTACCAGGTTGCCAATTGTTACATGGGCCGTATGGGCTTAATTAATAGCGGCGGCGAAAGTAAAGGTGCCAGCGATCTTTCAGAGGCTGTAACAACTGCTGTAGTTAATAAAAGAGCAGGTGGGCAAGGGTTGATCAGTGGAAGAAAAGCATTTCAAAAACCAATTGCAGATGGTATTCAGTTATTAAATGCCGTGCAGGATGTGTATTTGGATAAATCTATAACTATTGCTTAAAATAAATTTAAGATTTAAGAAGTCAGATTTTAGATTTCTTAAATCTTCAAAGCTAAAATCTTAAATAAAAAATGGGTTGGTTTAAAAGATTAAAATCAGGTATTACAACTTCTACAAAAGAGAAGAAGGAAACTCCTGAAGGATTATGGTACAAGTGCCCTTCGTGCAAAAAAATAAATACAGCCCAGGAACATGCCGGTAATAAATATGTGTGTATAGAGTGCGCACATCATGAGCGTATTGGCAGCAAAGAATATTTTGAGGTTATTTTCGACGACAACCAATTTACCGAACTCAATGAAAACCTTGTAAGCGGCGACCCGCTTGACTTTACCGATACTAAAAAATATACCGACAGATTAACCGATACCATTAAGAAAACAGGTTTAAGGGACGCTTTAAGAAGCGCATATGGCAAGGTTAATGGTTACGATCTTGTTATATGTTGCATGGATTTTTCTTTTATAGGCGGCAGTATGGGAAGCGTTGTGGGCGAAAAAATTGCACGCTCCATCGATCATTGTCTTAAAACAAAAACACCTTTACTTATCATTTCAAAAAGTGGTGGCGCGCGTATGATGGAAGCTGCATTTTCTTTAATGCAAATGGCAAAAACATCGGCAAAATTAAGTCAGCTGGATAAAGCCGGCATACCTTACATCTCTTTATTAACAGACCCTACAACGGGTGGTGTTACTGCAAGTTATGCTATGTTGGGCGATCTTAATATTGCGGAGCCCGGTTCTTTAATTGGTTTTGCGGGTCCGCGCGTTGTAAAAGAAACAATTGGTAAAGATCTTCCAAAAGGATTTCAAACTGCAGAATTCGTTTTAGAACATGGATTTCTTGATAAAATTATTCCGCGCACTGAGCTAAAAGAAAAGTTGGCCGCGTTATTGAAAATGTTTAAGAGTTAGAATAAATTTTCTTCATTTTATTTGGATCCCAGAGGTTATTTAAGCCTTTGGGATTTTCTTTTCACTCATTTATACCTACGATTCACCCTATTTAACTGATTTTTAACATCTTACATTAGGGTGCTAACCCAACTTTTGCTTAACTTTAAACGTATAATATATAGAGAAATACCATCTATGAACATTACTCCGGAACTTATTGCAATGTGCGTAAAGCAGGATCGCAGGGCGGAGTATGAACTATACAAAGTATCCTACAGTTACCTGATGAGTATTTGTATGCGTTACAACAAGGATAAAGATACGGCCTCAGAAATTTTAAATATGGGGTTCCTTAAAATTTTAAGAAATATAGGTACATACAAAACTGAAATTCCATTTAAAGTTTGGATCCGACGAATTATGGTGAACACTTTAATTGATGAGTACAGAAAACAAAAACGCGAAAAAGAACGCGTTAGTTATGTTGATGAATATTACGATTCATCTGATTACGCAGATGTGAACGATGCACTAAGCAATATTAGCTGTAAACAAATTTACGACGAGATAAATAAATTACCGCAGGCAACAAAGCAAGTGTTTAACTTGTATGTTATTGACGGTTATTCGCACAAAGAGGTTGGCGAAATGCTTGGCATTAGCGAAGGAACTTCTAAGTGGCATTTAAACGCAGCAAGAGAAAAATTAAAAGAACAAATAGGAAAAAATATATTAATTAGAGTATAAAAGAAAACATGAACCCAGAACAAAAGTTTGATAAGATCATCAGAAAAAAAGTTGATGAAGCGGAGTTTCCATTTGATGAGCAAAATTGGAACAAGCTGAGTATGCAATTAGATGCTGAAAGAAGACTTGCCACCAGCCGCGGTTGGGGTAAATTCTTATTTTTAGGCCTGTTGTTCCTTGGTATCACATCTGCAAGTATTGCGGTATACAAGATACAGGGCCCTTCTGGTATCAAAGGACAACTGGCTTCTGGTAATACAGGATCAAATAATAACGACGGCTCATCTGCGCAAGCTCAAGGCACAAATGCAACTAAAAATAACAACTATAATTCTGATAATAATTTATTAGCTTCAAATAACAGCAATAACCAAACTGTAGGTTTGGCAAATTACACAGGAAGCAGCTCTAACGATATTAATAATATTTTAGCGGTAAATTCAAACAATGCAAATGTTTCCGATAATGTTTCTACCAACAATTCTAATTCAGAAAATATAGCATCATCTCAAAAAGAAAATAACTCAACCGTTTCTAAAGGTAAAAAAGGATCTAAATATTCTTCTGGATCAAAAGGCTTAGGTAAAAAGGGTATTGCTGCTCTTAACGAAGATGGCAGTTTAAAAAATGCAGATGCAAATGGTATGGCTGATGGTTTTAGAAATAAAACAATGTATGATGGTAACGTTCTGTTAGAACACAATGCACTTGATAGAATAGATTCAAAATTAAATATTGTTTACTCAAACCGTAATGTAAAACTTGGTGCTCTTAAAATACCAAGCTGGTACGATGAAGATTATCGCCGTAAAGGTAAAAAGCGTTTGAGCTTCTTAAATGCAGAAGCAGGTGGTGCTTTCTTACTAGGATGGGATTCTAAAGATGGAAAAGATGGTAGAGGTTTAAACTGGTACGCAGGTGTTAACTACGGTAAATTCTTAAATAAAAAGATCGGTTTTAGCGCAGGCTCACAATTCTATAATGTTGGTAACATTAAACAATCTTTTTACGAAAGTTCTAAATCTGTTTATGGTTTAGGTTCAACTTCTTCTAACACGGTTATTACAACAAAATCTCTTTTCTATTTCTCTGTTCCGGTTAAAATATATTATGCTGTCAATTCTGCTCACCAAATTGGTGCATCAGTTAGCCCAAGCTTTTTATTCTCTTCAAAAAATGTTGTTGAAACATATCGATTAACAGATAATATCAAATCAAACGAAATGACCTCAAACAGTTCAGGTATTTACGAAGGTGTTAGGTTAAACAACGTTTTAGTTTCTGCATTTTACAAAGCGCAATTAAATAAACGATTGTTCTTAAACACAGAGGTTATGTATGGTGTGCGTGATATCTTTAAAAATACAAGCTCAAACAACTACTCACAAAAACCAGTGGGTTTAAGAGTAGGGTTACAATATACTTTATTTGAAAAATAATATATGAAAACACATGTACTCGTTCTGATACTTATTGGGTTGTTCTTTAACTCATGTAATAAAAAATCCCTTCCTCCTAAAGATGAAGAGCCGGGACCGGTTTTTTATTTTAAGTGCGATATCGGCGGTTTCCCTGTTGATATAGAAGCAGGTGTAAATGCGTATTACATGAAGTCGTCCTATTACAAAGACTCCAACGATGTATATGTTTTTAAAGGTGAATTAAAACAAAAAAATTGCTCTGATAATTGTGGGTTTGGATTAACGGTTATGTTTAACGACTATAAAACATCACCTGACGGTGCTATGAATATCGACAGCACATTGATGTTTACTACTTATCAATATAATGATGCTTCTCTTGAGCCTCTTTATTATATCGGTAACTTTGTCCCTCGTCAATCAACAACTTCACCAACCTATAATTGGTTGTTTAGTGATGGCGATAGCTGGAATACTTCAACCTGCAGTAAAACGTTTAAAGCAAATAAAACTTATAGCGCATCTTTATCTGTAAGCAGTCCTACATTCAATAACATTACCCACACAAATGTTTATAGAATAGGTAACCCGGTTCAAACAAATGTAAATGCTTACAGGATCAATCCTTTCAGTGCATTTAACTATAAATTCTCTACAACAAATATCACTGGTGTAGCACCTTTTAGTTATTCGTGGGATTTTGGAGACGGTTATAATTCTTCTGAATCTTCACCAACACATGAATATCCGGTTCCTGATATTTATCCTGTAAAACTTACGGTTATAGATGCAAACAACGATACCTGTGAATCGTATTATACCATCCCTGCCTTTAACAGCGGAGTAAGCGATCCTAATTTTAACGCCTACTTTACGCCGGTATCAAATCCTAATGCCCTTTGTACGGTAAGCATACTTGTTAACGACCCAAAAGGAAATGTTTATACTTTAGGCCAGGTAAACCAATCAAAAAACAATCATTTTAAGATCGTTTCGGTAGAGAATTACCAGGCTGAAGATAGTAACCAACCTTTTAAGAAGGTCAGGATAAAATTCAATTGTACCGTTTATAATGGGGCTAACTCGCTCGAAATTAAGGATGGAGAGGCCGTTATTGCTATAACTTATAAAAATTAAAAATATTACCCAACCATTTGTTCTTAACCAACGTATTTAATAGAAGTTAAACAATTTTGCTGTTCTATAGTTCTGTGTTAGTTCTGTGTTTAAAAAGTAAATCCCTTCTGCTTTGTGTTGCAGAAGGGATTTTTTTTATTCAAAAAAAAGAGTAGTTTTACTGTAGATGAAATTGGCGAAAAAATTATCTCCTTTTGTTATATTATTGATCATTGGTGTAATTACTTTTCGCTTTTTATTTTTCATTTCCTACATCAAAGTTCAAAAGCATAATTTCAGGGATCAGTTAATTAAAGAAAGTAAAAGCGAGGTGTTTGTCGTTCAATTGGCCGAAGGCGATCTTTTTATTGATAAGCAGGGATTTGACTGGAAAGAGAACAATAAAGAACTGGTTATTGATGGTGTTTATCATGAGGTAATTGCTGTTAAAAAAACTAATGGTAAAGCACTAGTATCCCTTATTGAAGATAAAGCTGAGAATACACTCTTTAAGAATTTCTTTTGCGCTAACAAAGGCATTCATAAAGATTTTGCCGATCTTATTAAATTGCTTTTAAACCTTACTTATCTTGAAAATAACAATTCGTTAGGGTTAATTAAAGTTGAGTTAAGTGGTCAGTTAAATGTCTCAGATCTCCTTTTCGAAGATTTTAAATTCTATTTAAAACAAATAAAGCCACCAAGGTTTTAAGAATATAATTTCTATCCGTTTCTTATTTACAAGAAACCTTGTATTTTTTTATTCATAAAATTTAAGCTTTATTAAATGAAGAAGTTTTTACTATTGCCATTGCTGTGGTTATCTTATAGTGCAATGGCTCAAACTATTTTATTGATCGATAAAACTACCCGCGAACCCTTGCCGGGTCAAATAATATATACCAAAGAACCCATTTTTTCTGCAATAACTAATCAACGTGGTCAGATACAAATACAAGGCTTTAAAGACGCTGATAGTATTTTTGTAAACGCTTTAGGATATTTGCCTCTAACAATTTCATTTAAAGACATTGAAACCAATAAATATATTATTGAATTGATCGAAAATCCTGTTTCACTTTCAGAAATTTCAATTACCGCCAATCGATGGGAAGAGGAAGAAAAGGAAAACGCCTTTAGAATTGAAAAACTGAAAATGAAAGATATGGATTTGCAAAATCCACAAACCACAGCCGATCTGCTTGGAGCCGGTAGCAGTGTGTATATTCAAAAAAGCCAGCAGGCCGGCGGCTCTCCCATGCTTAGAGGGTTTGGAACTAACAGGGTTATGCTTGTAATTGATGGGGTTAGAATGAATAATGCTATTTTTCGTTCAGGCAATGTGCAAAACGTTATTTCATTAGATGCTAATGCTATGGAAAGTGTTGAGGTTTTATTTGGCCCGGGCGCCGTGATGTATGGTAGCGATGCCATTGGTGGTGTTATGGATTTCCATACAAAAACCGCACGATTCTCTGATAGTAATAAAGTGTTTATAAAAGCAAATGCACTTGCGCGTTATTCAACCGCCAATCAGGAAAATACCGGACACATGGATCTTAATATTGGATTCAAAAAAATTGCCTTTGCAACTTCTTTTACTTACGCGAAATATGATGATCTA
This sequence comes from Bacteroidota bacterium, assembly GCA_030681615.1. Taxonomy (GTDB): domain Bacteria; phylum Bacteroidota; class Bacteroidia; order B-17B0; family Aurantibacillaceae; genus Aurantibacillus. Next base: position 40,203 of record JAUXSA010000145.1, on the reverse strand, counting down.
ATGGCGGGAACACAAGGTGGCGACTCTGTTTACCAGAGGCCTTTTTACCAGGTAGTAAAACAAGATAAAGATACTCAGGTTGTTAATCCAAATCCTTCGCTTCAGGTAAATTCCAAATACAGTCAAATTAATTTTATGCAAAAAGTAGCATACGCACCAACTAAAAATTTTATGGTGGATTATGCTTTTCATCATTCAGAAAGTGGTAATGCTCCTCGCTATGATCGTTTAATAACGGATGCCAATTCAGATAAAACTCTTGATTTTTCTGAATGGTATTATGGTCCCCAAATTTGGCAAATGCAGAGACTGGCATTAAAACACAATGCAAATAATTTGCTCTACAATAATATACGCTTAATTGTAGCCTATCAGCATTTTGAAGAAAGCCGACATGATAGGCGTTTCAACGCTTCGGGAAGTGCAACAAGCGGCAATGCAAGGTTAAGGCACCAATACGAAAAACTGGACGCATATTCTGCCAATTTAGATCTTGATAAAAAAATTGGTGAAAATACCCATATTTTTTATGGCAGCGAATTTGTGTTTAATAAGGTTGATTCAAAGTCAAATCGTATTAATATTTACACAGGCGCAGATCAAAAATTAAACCCACGTTACCCTGACGGCTCTACCTGGCAAACAACGGGTGCATACATTAACCTCAAACAAAAAATAAAGGATAAATTTATTGTGAATGGTGGTTTACGATACACCTTTTACAAAATAAAAGCTTTGTTTGATACTACTTTGTTTGTTTATCCAATTACAGAGGCTAATATTAATAGCGGCGCTTTAAATGGTAGTTTAGGTTTTGTGTATGCTCCATCCAAAAAATGGCAAATATATTCTAATGCTTCTACAGGATTTAGGGCACCTAATATTGACGACATTGGTAAAGTATTTGATTCGCAACCGGGTAATGTGGTTGTGCCAAATCCGGATTTAAAACCTGAGTACGCCTACAATGCCGAGGTAGGCACCGCCGCGGTTTTTGGGAACTTCTTAAAAGTAGATGCCGCCCTTTATTACACTTATCTTACCAATGCGTTGGTTAGACGACCATTTACTTATAATGGTAACGACAGTATAATTTATAACGGGGTAAATAGCCGTGTATTTGCCTTACAAAATGCCAACAATGCCATTGTGTATGGAGTCCAAAATGGAGTTGAGTTCTATTTTGGACATGGCATATCTATTCGTAATAATATAACATTACAGGTAGGTAAAGAGAACAATCAGGATAGTTCAAAATATTATCCACTGTCGCATGCAACGCCTTTGTTTGGAAATACGCATTTAATGTATGCCGCAAAAAAAATAAAAGCAGATCTTTATGTAATGTATAATGGTAAAATGACATACGATGATCTGCCATTGTCTGAAAGGTTAGAACCATATATTTACGCCCGTACTTCCGATAAAAAACCGTATGTCCCGGCCTGGTACACTTTAAATTTTAAAGTCACTTATTTTATAAATAAGTATTTTGCTATTAATGGAGGGGTTGAAAATATTGCTGACAAGCTTTACCGACCTTTTGCGTCGGGTATTAGCGCCCCCGGCAGAAATTTTATTATTAGTTTACGATACAAAATGTGAAAAATTTATCGGACACCTGTAGAACTCTTAAAACTTGCTGGGCCCGGTAAATTCCTATACAATATTTAAGTCGTGTTTTCGTTATCTTTAAAATTGAGGTAATGAAAGCCGGCATAAACATTCTTCTTTTTACATTTCTTTTTAACCTTGTAATAGGGCAGGAGAAAGAAAAACGTTTTGAACTGGGCCCTACTTTAATTACCATTAATTCTTTAAGCAGTACCTATCACTCATTTGTAGATAAACCCGCTATTGAATATAGCAACGGGTTGTTTTTTAAATACAACAAAAAACGATTCGCTTTTAGATCTACCATTAGTTATAACGAAAGTTATTTTAAGTATTATGCCCCCGCAGGGTGCTTTGATTGTACCAGTGGCGAATCTATCAATAAAGACTTTCGTATTGGAGTAGGTGTTCAATACAGTTTAATAAAAAGTAAAGATGTTCTATATACATTCACCGATCTTTCTTACCGTAACATTTATTCGGCTGGTTATGTGTATGGGGGTTTAGCCGGGTTGAATAATTCTTTTTCTTCTTCAACAGATGGTATAGATGGGCTTATTGGGTTTGGATTAAAATTAAAACTCTTTGAAGATATTTTTATGTTGCCCGAAGTTGGTTATAACATTTTTTATGGCAGTGTAAATTATACCACTGCACATTTATTATATGGCGAGGCAAAAAGATCACATTACATTCAAGGTCAGCTTAACCCGGTTGCAAAACTTCATTTAACGGTTAGGTTTTAACTTTGTTCCTTATCCTGACTAAATAAAATACTGTACTTTTATTTTATGATAGATATACATAACACCAACGAGTTAAATAATATTTTAAATAAATTAGAACCAAACGCTAAACCGCTTTGGGGTAAAATGTCGCCACAACATATTGTTGAGCATTTAGCAATGGCTGTAAAAATTTCTACCGGCCGTATCAACTCAAAATTTTATTCTACTGTGGAGGAAGCGGAAAAAATAAAAGACCGCGTCATACGCAGCACTGCCGAATTAACACAGGGAATAAAAAATCCTATTTTAAGTGACGAACCACCCGCACTGCAGTTTGCCGATCTTAAAACTGCTATTAGCGAATTACATAAAGAGATAGATCACTTTAAAAATTATTATACTCAAAACCCCAACATTAAGCATACACAACCCCGCATGGGCGACCTCGATCATAAGGAGTGGTTGACTTTGCATAACAAACATTTTGCACACCATTTTAATCAATACGGCCTTTTAAAGTAAAAGCTGTAACTCCCGGCAAAATAGTTGAATTACATAATAAAGAACAAAATTTTGTTTTTTTAAGAAATGGAAATGCGCTAATTCTTAAACATTTGTACCTTTATGTATATGGCAAAATCTGATCTTAACCAAACTATAATTTTAGAGAACGATAGGGTATTCCTTCGGCCACTCGAAAAAACTGATTTTAATAACCTGCTTGGTTTTTCTTTAAACGAACCCGAGATCTGGAAATACTCCTTAGTGCAAGCCGGTGGCGAAGAGAACCTAAAGAAGTATTTAAACATTGCCATGGAAGGCCGTGCTTCAAAAAAAGAATACCCTTTTATTGTGTTTGACAAAAAACAAAATTCTTACGCCGGCAGCACACGTTTTTATGATATTCAATTGTTGCATAAAACTTTGCAATTAGGTTACACCTGGTATGGCAAAAATTTTCAAGGCACCGGATTAAATAAACATTGTAAATTTTTATTATTGCAATATGCTTTTGAAACTATGGAAATGGAAAGGGTAGAGTTTAGGGCAGATAACAGTAACGCAAGAAGCATTGCCGCTATGAAAGCCATTGGCTGCACGGTTGAAGGTGTTTTGCGCAGCAGCATGTATAACGGTGATGGTGTAACAAGACGCGATAGCATTGTATTAAGTATTTTAAAAAACGAATGGTTTGATAGCGTGAAGGAAAACCTAAAAAAACAATGCGAAGTAAAATGAGTTCTGTAAAAACTAAATTAATTGAGGCGGAAGAAAAAGCCTTGACTTTGTTTGAAACTATAAAAGGAAAGGGTTTGATCGTGGCCGGAAAATCAGAGCATACTTTAAACACAGAGGTCTTTACTTTGGCTTTTGAATTATTCGGCATAAAAAAATACTGGCACAAACGTATTGTAAGGGCTGGAAAAAATACACTTTGTCCTTATAAAGAAAATCCCCCTGATCTTATTTTACAAAATGATGATATTTTGTTTTTTGATTTTGGTCCCGTGTTCGAGAACTGGGAGGCCGATATAGGAAAGACCTATGTAATAGGGAACGACAGTGCTAAATTAAAACTGCAGAAAGATGTAGAGTTGGCCTGGCAGGAAGGGCGTGACTTTTATTTACAAAACAAAGAAACACTTACCGGTGCGGCATTTTATGCCCATACAAAATCCATTGCCGAAAAATATGGTTGGCATTACGGCAACATACATTGCGGACATTTGATCGGCAATTTTCCGCATGAAAAAATTATTGGTGACGAAACAATTAATTATATTCATCCCGATAATGATATGTTGATGAGTGCAAAAGATAAACATGGCAACGAGCGTTTCTGGATCTACGAAATTCATTTTGTAGATACTAAAAAAGAGATAGGTGGTTTTTTTGAACAATTTTTAAATTAAGAAAATGAGAACAACAATAATTATAGCACTAGTCATGTTTGGTTTTATCTTCAAACCATTCAACTACACAAACACAATTCCAAAAAAAATAGTTAGTTGCGACAGTACACCGGTTTTAAATAAAAAAATAATAGATTTTGTAAAAACGAAGATCGGGAAAAAAGTAGGCAAGGGCGAGTGTTGGGATGTAGCGGCGGAAGCCCTTAATTCTGTTGGTGCTAAATGGGATGGTAATTATAAATTTGGCACCGAAGTGAATTATAAAAAAGATTGTGTTTATCCGGGCGATATTATGCAATTTGAAGGCGTGACCTTGCAATATCAGATCGGAACAAAAATATACATGGAAAAAATGCAGCATCACACCGCTATAATTTATGAAGTAAATGGTAAAGAAAATTTTGTATTAGCCGATCAAAACACAGGCCGCTCCGGTAAAAAAGTTGGTCTAAGCCCTTTTAAATTTGCAGACATGACCAAAGGCAAGTTTAAAGTATTTCGCCCAACACTATAGAAAGCGTAAGCCAATTATCCCCTTCTTGAGGGGGTGCCCGAAGGGTGGGGGAGGATTTGCAACAAAAAATTAACCACATAGGCACATAGTTGAATCATTGTCTATGGAAAAGGATTTTCCAAAAACCTATTTAGTTAAACATAGTATTTTCTTCGCATGCGAAGAAAATTATGTGAACCTACTCGGCGCTTTGCTTTACCTCTTTTCTATGTGTCTATGTGGTTAAAAATGTATTGTTTATTTCAAACTACAATCCGTAGTGTACGTTTGTCCAAGCACAGTTTCAGATTTATCACCATCATTGCATTTTGCGCGGGCTTCATCTAATTTCATTTTACCTGTATTGTTTGTTTCTGAGCTTGTGCCATTTGGGCTGGTTTTAACGCATTCGCAAACATAATCTTTTCTGCATGAGGTTAGTCCTACTGATGCTACTGCAAAAATTAATAATAGAGATCTCATTTTTTTATTTTTTAATTGGTTCATACATTACATATTTCAATTGTTATGCCAGTTATCTATGCAAGATACTTTTATGATTTTCACGTTTGCTGTGGAAACTAATCTACGTTTTATAGAACGCTGATAACGCAGATCCGTATGATGTTCTATGATTCTAAATAAAAAGATCATATTTGATCATAACAATCAGTGTCATCAGCGTTCTATTAGGGTTCGATCACCCTTCGGTACACCGAAGTTTGGCATTCAGAAAAAGCGGAAAAAACTAAAATAATGAGATAAAATCGTATATTTAAATTGCGGACTGGACGGGACTCAAAATCACTTTATCCCTTGTGTGTTTATCGCGCTAATTTGATTTCTAAATCGTATTAAATAAGTGTCTTAGTAGCTGTTAGGTTTTTGAAAAATATTAATGTATTTTTGAAAGACAAAGGTCAATTAAATCAAAATAAAAGATCTTTTAAACGCCTCCCGGAACTTTAGTTAAAATTTTTAAAATCGTGTTATGATTATAAAAAAGTATTTTTCTTTTTTTATGGTTTTTATTTTGTGCGCATTTACCACAGCTGCTCAAAACAGTTTGGCAAGTGTTGAGCTTAGGAGCGAGCGGGGAATGTTTTCAAAAGTTTTTATAAAAGCAAACGGAGAGCACGAAGCTATTTTATCATCATCACCGGTTCATTATAAAAAAAACAATGGGTGGGAAGAAATAAATACAAATATTATTTCAAGCATGGGCATCCATCAAAATGAAAGTAATGTTATACGATCCTATTTTCCAAACAGTATTAGCAGTTCTGATAAAATAAAATTAGTTGTAAATTCAACTGATGAACTCTTTATTCATTCTGAGAAAAAATTAGTAACAGTAAATACCAGCGGTGATCTTAAGGTTATAGTTGACTCTTCAAACACTTCAATTGCAAATGTTATTAATAACAGCATAAATTATTCCGGTATCTACAAGGGCATTTCTGATGAGTTTACCATATTGAACGGCGCTATAAAAAATAATGTTGTTTTAAACGCGCCACCGGCTTTATTAACCAATGTATCTTCCGGTTATTTTGGTTTCCAGGAAATAGTAGAACTTCCAAAAGGATGGAAAATTACAACGCTCGATAAAACCGTTAACGCATTAACTTCTTCAGCTTTACTGATATCAGACTCTACAGGCCGCCATGTTCTTACTATTCCAGCACCAATGTTTTTTGATAAGTATGGTTCACAGTCAGACGGTGCAAACCCTGTAGAAGGTAAATATTTAATAGAACATAAAAATGATAGTTGGGCTATTACAACACTTGTACCTGTAGCGTGGTTAAAAGATGTAAATACCAAATATCCTGTTTCTATCGATCCAACGGTTACACTGGCTGGTGTAAATGGCGGATGGCAATCGCCTAATAATTTTGTCGATAATCCGGGCTTTGTATTTCTTGGCGTGTGTTGTGCAAACTTAACGCACAGAGCATGGATACTGTTTAACACTACAAGTATTCCGGATGCTTCATGCATTACCAGTGTTGAAGTGCAGGTTAATGTAGCAACAGTTGTTGCGGCAACTCCAGAGTTAGTTCTTATTAATGATGTTACCGGCGCTGCTGGTCCGTATGGCGCTATTAACCCGGCTGCATATAACGACTTTGGAAATGGATTTTATAACTCTTTCACTATTAATGGTACAGGTATTTATGGATATTACAATTTGGGGGCAACCGCAAATACTTTATTACAATCACAGTTACCGGTCAATTGGTTTGAGGTAGCTTTCCAGCTTAACAATGAACCTTCTACCAACTATAAAATTATAAATGGAACCTCGTCTAATTTAAGGGTAACATACAATGCTCCGCCTTGTATTTTGCCGGTAGAATTACTTTCGTTTGATGCAAACTGTAATAGTGGTAAAGTAAATTTAACCTGGGCAACGGCCTCGCAAAAAAACAATAATTACTTTACAGTGGAGCGAACAACCGATGGAATTAATTATAAACCTGTAGGAGTAATTACCGGTGCAGGAAATAGCAGCAAAACCAATTATTATGCGTTTGTTGATGAGGAACCTTCGGAAAGAACATCTTATTATCGCCTTAAACAAACCGACTTTAACGGGCAAACGGAGCATCTTAATTTAGTTGCTGTAAATTGCAGGGATGTTAAGGAATTTGCTATTAGTCCAAACCCAGGCTCCGGAATATTTATTATTGATGGGGCCGAACAAAATAGCGATGTAATAATTACAGATGTATTAGGGCAAATAGTTTTTCAAACTAAAGTTGCCGGAGAAAAAACCGGATCAGATAGCTATCAGATCGATCTAAGTAATAAGTTGAACGGAATTTATTTTATTCAGATGATCTCTATGAACGGAATTACATCAAAGAAAATTATCGTTAAGCAATAACAACTCAAACAACTCTTTCTGTTCCATTTCTTTTACTTCTCCCGGTTGCATTTCGCCTAGAGAAAGATTCTCAATTTTTGTACGTATCAAACGTTTGCAATCGTGCCTAACGGCTGAACACATTTTTCGTATCTGTCGGTTCTTGCCTTCCATCAACACAAATTCCAGCCACGATTGTGGTAGCTCTTCTCTAAAGGTATGTTCTCTAAACGGTAAATTTTTTGGTTTCTCTATTAAATTCACTTCGCAGGGTTGTGTGGTATATAACCCTTTGCGTTTTACCATTATCTCTACACCGTCCCTCAATTTTTGCAGGGCTTCTTCGTTTATTTTTTTCTCTGCCTGCACAATATAATTACGTTTGTGTTTCCTGTCGGGATGTAATAAACGTTTGGTCAATGTTTTATCTGTGGTTAATATCAGTAAGCCTTCGCTGTCATCATCCAAACGGCCCACAGCATTTGTTCCTTCGGGGAAATCGTAGGCAAGGTCGCCAAGCAGCCGTTGTTTATAAGGACTAATGAACTGCGAGATCATTTTGTAAGGTTTGTATATAATAAAGTAACGTTCCAAAAAAAAGTATTAGTTTGTAAAATTATCATTAAATAATAAATATTTTCTTATCTTTAGTTTAATTAATTCATTATGAAAAAGATCTCCATTCTATTAGCGCTATTTGTTGGCGCTTTTCATGCGTTTGCACAGGTAACCTCTAACGATACGCTTCACTGGTCTGATGCTAAACCACTCACCTGGAACGATTTTAAAGGAGATGTTGTTGATTCTGTTGCCCTTTCAGGAGATGCAGTTATTGCTATTCTTGCAAGCGAAAAAAAAGGTTCACGTTTTGCAGGCACATCTACTTATGTAGTTACGGTTTTTGATTGGCGTAATTCGTGGGTAAAACCAAAAGCAGATACAGAGATGTTCTTAAAATATTTCCAGGTATTATTTGATATGGGAGAGCTGTATAGTCGGAAACTTCGTAAATCGATTAAAGAAGCTGATCTTGACCCATACCCTGTATCTTTTAATGAAAAATATATGGGCGCTAAAATTGGGTTGAACGACCGTGTAAAGCAATTTAAAAAGGAGTCAAAAAATGGCACTTACGAAATTGCCATAACCCGCTGGTACGATAATGTAAAAGCTGAGTTAACAGAATTAGATGGTTTTAAACAAGCTCCGGTTAAAACAGGTAAATAATGGATCATTCACTGATTTTAAAGAATGTAGCTAAACACATTTCGTTAACAGCATCAGAAAAGGAGTATTTTAGTTCTTTATTAGAATTTAAAAAAATAAAGGCCAAACAATTTTTATTGCGCTCCGGCGAGATCTGTAAGTATTCGAGCTTTGTTACTATGGGCTGCCTTCGCGCTTTTACTGTAGATAAAAATGGGGTTGAACATATTTTATCTTTTGCACCGCAGGAATGGTGGGTGGGCGATATGTATAGTTTGTTAAGTCAGAAACCCGGTAACCTTAATGTAGAGGCTATGGTAGATACAGAAGTGCTCATGCTTTTAAAAACAGATCAGGAAAAATTATATGAAAAGGTGCCAAAGTTTGAACGGTTTTTTCGCATTATCATTGAAAAGTCTTTGGTGGCTTATCAGCAAAGGTTAATGGATAACTTAAGTTTAACAGCGCAGGAACGTTATCTTAAATTTTGCACTACATATCCTGCTATTATTAATACTATCCCACAAAAACAAGTGGCCGCTTATATTGGCGTTACGCCTGAGTTTCTGAGTAAGCTGAAAGCAAAATATCTTAAGGCTCATTAAGGCGATGGAACACGGATCTGACGGATCATACTGGTTTACACAGATAAAGAATTAGGTTCCGTGAAGACCCGTTAAATCCGTATCATCTGCGTTCCATCACTTTAACTGGGTTCCATCCCACACAGATTTCTTCATTTCTTAACCTAGATTAAGAACTTTTCTTTGTTCTGTTTGTACCTTTGATATAGAATTAAACGAAATACTATGGACAGAAAAGATTTCTTAAAAAAAGGCTTGCTTGGCACAGGGATGTTTGTGGCCGCAAACTCATTCGGTAGTATTATTAAGAATGATATTGACGAATTAAAAGAACTGGAAATATTAGGGTTTAATCATATCCCAAATACAAACTCAAACATTATGGAAAATACAATTTTACACAAAGCCAATACCCGTGGCGATGCTGATCACGGTTGGTTACACAGCAAACACACGTTTAGTTTTGCTAATTATTATAATCCGGAACGTATGCACTTTGGTGTATTACGCGTGTTGAACGATGATACCGTTAGTGGTGGAATGGGTTTTGGAACACATCCACACGATAACATGGAGATCATTTCTATTCCTTTAGAAGGTGATCTTGAACATAAAGACAGTATGGGCAATGTAGCAGTTATCAAAAACGGAGATATACAGGTAATGAGTGCCGGAACAGGTATTCAACACAGCGAATACAATAAGAATAAAGATAAAACCGTAAAATTTTTACAGATCTGGGTTTTTCCTAACAAAAAAAATGTAACACCACGTTATGATCAAATAACAATTAAAGAAGAAGATCGCCATAATAAATTGCAACAGATCTTATCACCTAATGCAGATGATGCAGGAGTTTGGATCCATCAAAATGCCTGGTTTCATTTAGGGAAATTTGATAAAGGAATTTCTAAAGAATATGCCTTAAAAGCAAAAGGAAACGGTATTTACATTTTTAATTTAAACGGCGATCTTGAAGTGAACGGCCAGTTATTAAATACCCGCGATGGTTTTGGTATCTGGAATGTAGATAAAATAACATTGAATGCTAAAGCAGATGCGGAGTTCCTTATTATGGAAGTACCAATGAATGCTTAATTAAAAATAAACTAATACTAAAAAAAATAAAATTATGAGTACTACAAAATGGTCTTTAGACCCAACACACAGCGAAGTAAGCTTCAAAATAAAACACATGATGATCTCTAATGTAACAGGACAGTTAAAAACCTTTAATGTTACTGCAGAAACAAATGGCGATGATTTTGCACAATCAAAAGTTTCTTTTAATGCCGACGTAAATTCTATTAACACGAACAACGAGCAACGTGACGGGCATTTAAAGTCAGGCGATTTTTTTGATGCAGAAAAATACCCACACATAAAATTTGAAGCCACGAAAATGAATAAAGTTTCAGGTGATGAATTTTCGGTGGATGGAAACTTAACAATTCGCGATGTAACAAAACCTGTGAAATTAAAAGCAGAGTTTGGTGGTATTGCAAAAGACCCATACGGTAATATTAAAGCAGGCTTTACTATTGAAGGGAAAATTAATCGTAAAGATTTTGGATTGACCTGGAACGCAGCAACAGAAGCTGGTGGATTATTGGTTGGAGAAGATCTGAAACTTCATGCAGAGATACAGTTAGTAAAACAAGCCTGATCTAAAATTCCCCCTTGGAGAAGGAGTTGGGGGATTTTTTGCGATTGAGCAAAAAATGAGATTCACAAAATTAATTTAAGCCCAATATTTATTTAAATTTAAACATATGAAAATAATAGCCTTTGGCGGAAGCAACAGTTCTACATCTATAAATAAAAAGTTAGCTACCTATGCGGCGAAACAATTTAAAAATTCTGAAGTGGAAGTATTGGATCTTAACGATCTCGAATTGCCCTTGTTTAGTGTAGATCGCGAAAAAGTATTGGGTCAACCAAAATTAGCGCAGGATTTTTTAAATAAAATTGGAGGGGCAGACCTTTTAGTTATTTCATTAGCAGAAAATAACGGAAATTATTCTGCAGCATTTAAAAATTGTATGGATTGGGCTTCGCGGATAAACCCTAAAGTATTTCAAAAGAAACCAATGTTGTTAATGGCTGCATCACCTGGAGCAAGAGGTGGCGCAAGTGTTTTAGAGATTGCAGTTAAAAATTTCGAAAGATTTGATGCCAATATAAAAGCAATTTTTTCGTTACCTATGTTCAACGAGAATTTTAAAGATGATAAAATTGTGAATCAGGAACTAAACAATAAATTATTACAATTAATAAAAGAGATACAAAATGAGCACGTTTAGAAAAATTCAATCTATTCATATAGCCCCCGAAACCATGATGGGGCCTATAAAATTACGCCAGGCGTTTCCGTTACAAGGGATGCAACAGGTTAGCCCGTTTATTTTATTACATCACTTTGATAATACATATAAACCGCACGAAAATAATTTTAATGTGCCGCCGCATCCACACAGGGGTTTTAGTCCTATTACTTTTATGTTTGAAGGATCAATTGAGCATGAAGATTCTTTAGGCAATAAAAAAGTAATTGGTGATAATGAAGTGCAATGGATAAACGCCGGTCGCGGTTTAATTCACAGCGAAAAAGCGGATAAGGAATTTATTGAAAGAGGCGGAAGGTCACAAGGCATACAGCTTTGGATAAATACACCCAAAGCACAAAAAATGCTGGAGCCAACGTATCAACCAATAACTAAAGATGAAATTGTGCTGATCGAAAAAGAAGGTGTGGAGTTAAGATTGGTTTCCGGAAAATATATGGATAAAAAAGGTCCTGCAAAGTCGGATGTATTTACTGCCATGTTACGCATGAAAAGTGGAAGTGAACAAACATTTTCATTTCCTGTTTCAAACAATGTTGCCTTTTATGTTTTAGAGGGCGAATTAAAAGTGAATGATAACGTTACCGCCAAACAACATAGTTTAATTGCATTTGAACACGAAGAAGCAGAAATAAAATTGAATGCAAGTTCTGACGCTAAATTATTATTAATGGCAGGCGATCCAATTAACGAGCCTTTGGTAACGCACGGTCCTTTTGTTATGACCTCTCAAACCGAGATAATGGAAGCCATGCGCGATTACCAGGAGGGGAAAATGGGCTTTTTGTATTGACATTTTCAAGAACCGAATTAAACTGTAATTAACTGTAATTCAGTGTGTTAATTTTAAACGTATTGAATCCACCCATTAAAAAAAATTATGATGGATTTTATTTTTAATTTTAAGAATTAAGATATAAAAATATGAATCCTCCTGAAATAAATAATTTAGATCCGAATGACGAAATTCCGAAATTCGAAACGCAACAACCAAAAACGTATAATACAAATATAGATCCTAACTTTTCAAACGGAACGCAAAATATTCCAAACAGTGTAGGCGTTTTGGTATTAGGTATACTTTCTATTTGTTTCTTTTGGTGTTATGGTATCCCTGCTATTATTATGGCTATTATTTCACTTGTTTTAGCCTCGGGCGGCGAAAGAGAGTATCGCAATAACCCTTCGAAATATTCCTTGGCTTCTTACAAAAATTTAAAAGCCGGAAAAATTTGTTCGATCATCAGCCTTTGTTTAGTTGGTCTTGGAATTCTTGTGTTAATTTTGATCATAGCATTAGCTGGGAGTATGGCCTTAGGAGGTTTTCACTGGTAAATTGGAAACGATCATAAATTTTTTAGAACAAAATTTATTTACCTGTTCTGTAAAGAGTTTATTAGGTGTTGAATGTCCGGGTTGTGGCATGCAGAGGGCTTTTATAGCATTATTGCGTGGCGATCTAAAGGAGAGTTTGAGCTTAAATCCTAGTTTATTGCCATTTCTTTTTACGGTTATTTACGCTATTTGCCATTTAATTTTTTCATTTACAAATGGAGCAAAATTTATTGTCATTTTTTTTGCTTCAACCCTCGCAATAGTAATTGTAAATTTTGTTGTTAAACTAATTTTACATTCTTAAAAGTTTTTGTTTCCTTTAAACCATTGGTTAAATTGATTGTTCTAATTACTTATGAAAGCAGATATTGTTGATGAGGAAATAATTGAAGTTATTGGCGCACGCTCTCATAACTTAAAAGATATTTCGCTTACTATTCCACGAAATAAATTAGTTGTTATTACCGGTTTAAGCGGTAGTGGTAAATCGTCTTTAGCATTTGATACTATTTATGCAGAAGGACAACGCCGTTATATTGAAAGTTTTTCTTCTTACGCCCGCCAGTTTCTCGGTAACCTCGAAAGGCCGGATGTAGACAAGATCTCAGGTTTAAGTCCTGTTATTTCCATCGAACAAAAAACTGTAAACAAAAACCCACGCTCAACGGTTGGCACTATTACAGAGATCTACGATTTTATGCGTTTGTTGTTTGCCCGTGCAGGTCAAGCATACTCGTATGTTACCGGCGAAAAAATGGTGCGTTATAGCGACGACCAGATAATGGACCTGATAGAGGCTGAATACAAAGGCAAAAAAATAAATTTACTGGCACCCATCATTCGCGCGCGTAAAGGCCATTACCGCGAGTTGTTCGAGGATATCCGCAAACGTGGATTTAATAAAGTGCGTATTGATGGCCAGATCCTTGACATCACACCAAAAATGCAGGTAGATCGTTACAAGATCCATGATATTGAAATTGTGATCGATCGTCTTGAAATAACAAAAGATATTCGTACACGTTTAAACTCATCCTTACAAACTGCCATGAAACATGGTAAAGGTGTATTGATGGTAATTGAACATGAAGAAGAAACTAAAGCAAAGAAAAAAACTGCTGCAACTAATTCTGCCAAACCAAGATTTTTTAGTCGCTCATTAATGTGCCCTACAAGCGGCATTAGTTATGACGAACCTGCACCAAATTTATTTTCATTCAATTCTCCTTACGGTGCTTGTCCGCAATGCAACGGCCTTGGCGAAGTTTCAGAAATAGATATTTCAAAAATTGTTTCTAATCCAAAACTCTCTATCGCTAAAGGAGCAGTAGCACCCATTGGTCCGCAAAAAAGTGGCGGAGGATGGATCTTTAAACAAATAGAAGCAATTGGGGCTGTACACGAATTTAATTTAGATACTCCTTTTGAAGATTTAAGTGAAGAAGCTGTAAATGTTTTATTATATGGTAGCGACGAATTATTTAAAGTAACTACCGAAGGCGGAACCTATAATACCAATTTTGAAGGCATTGCTACTTTTATAACCCGCCAGGCAGAGGATGATCCGAGTCCGGGAATGTTACGTTGGGCGCAGGGTTTCACTAATAAAAAAGATTGTCCAACCTGCCACGGTACACGCTTAAAAAAAGAATCGTTGTATTTTAAAATTGCTGATAAAAATATTTCAGAATTATCCGAAATGGATATTTCTATTTTACAAGCCTGGTTTAAGGATGTAGAAAAAAAATTAAGCAAGAATCAAAATACTATCGCTATTGAAGTTTTAAAAGAGATCCGTTCCCGTATCCAGTTCTTAATGGAAGTTGGTTTGGATTATGTGACATTGAATCGTTCTTCTAAAACCCTTAGTGGTGGCGAGGCACAACGTATTCGTTTAGCTACTCAAATTGGTTCTCAATTAGTAGGTGTGTTATATATTTTAGATGAGCCCAGCATTGGTTTACATCAACGCGATAATGTGCGTTTAATTACCGCGCTTAAAAATTTACGCGATGTTGGTAATTCTGTTCTTGTTGTTGAACACGATAAGGATATGATGATGGAAAGCGATTATGTGATAGATATTGGTCCCGGTGCCGGCGTGCACGGTGGCAGAGTAATTGCAGCCGCTCATCCGAAAGACATGTTGAAGTTCAATACGGTTACTGCGCAATACATTACCGGTAAATTAAAAATTGAAACACCAAAAGAACGTCGTAAAGGCAATGGTAAAAAAATATCTTTAAAAGGTTGTACTGGTCATAATTTAAAAAATGTTTCAGTCGATTTTCCTTTAGGTAAATTTATTTGTGTAACAGGTGTTAGTGGCAGCGGCAAAAGCAGTTTAATAAACGAAACACTTTATCCGTTATTATCAGCGCATTTTTATAATTCAGAAAAAAAACCTTTGGCTTATAAAAGTATTACTGGTTTAGATAATGTAGATAAAGTAATTGAGATAGATCAATCGCCTATTGGCCGCACACCACGCAGTAACCCGGCAACCTATACCGCTGTGTTCTCAGACATAAGAAATTTATTTGCAGAATTACCTGAAGCAAAAATAAGAGGTTATAAACCCGGACGTTTTTCTTTTAACGTAAAAGGTGGGCGTTGCGAAACTTGCGGTGGAGCAGGTGTAAAGACCATTGAAATGAATTTTTTACCTGATGTTTATGTTGTTTGCGATGTTTGCAACGGTAAACGTTACAACCGCGAAACGTTAGAGATAAGATTCAAAGGCAAGTCAATAAGTGATGTATTAAACATGACCATTGATCAGGCCTGTGAATTCTTTGAAATGGTACCGAATATTTTTCGCCAGATAAAAACGTTGCAGGATGTTGGTTTGGGTTATATAACACTCGGACAACAAGCAACCACCTTAAGCGGCGGGGAAGCACAACGTGTAAAGCTGGCAACCGAATTAAGCAAACGCGACACAGGAAACACATTTTATATTTTGGATGAACCAACTACAGGTTTGCATTTTGAAGACATCCGTATTTTATTAGAAGTGCTTTACCGTTTGGTAAATAATGGTAACACTGTTTTAGTGATAGAACATAATATGGATATTATTAAGGTTGCCGATCATATTATTGATCTTGGTCCCGAAGGTGGAAAGGGTGGAGGAGAGATCTTATTTACAGGCACACCCGAAGATCTTATAAAAGAAAAGCGCAGTTACACCGCGCCGTTTTTAAAGAAGGAATTGAAGGGTTAGCGCTACCCTACTTTGTTACGCATGCTTACTGTTAGTGGTAGTTTCTTTCCTCACAATATTTGTCACCGCTAGCCAATTTTAGTAAAGAACATGAATACCCCACCTATTAGAAGAAATACTAAGCATAATGTCACCGGAAATACTGGTAGAGTAAATGCTATTCTCGTTATTGTCTCATCCTTTACTACTGGAATAAATTTAGTTAAAAAAAAAGTCAAACTAATTGAAATAAAAAATAATATTGTCCAACCAAGGCAACCCGGATCATTTACAATGTCACTAAAAGCGTCGGTAAGTATATAGTTAAAAAACGAATGATAATTTTGTGAGTTACCTTCGTCGATATACCCTAAAAAAACGGTCAGGAAAATTGAGACAAGTAGAAAGGCTAGATATATAAAGAAGTTAATCTGAATTGTTTTCATTTTTTAACTAGTCAACGAAATCAAGAATATTTTATTGTCTTAAAGTATGGTTGTTTTTTAATAATAGTCAACAGTTAATATTTTCAGTTTTTTCTTACAATGGCTGCTAACGTTTGGCAAGCTTGCGCAGTGCGTCTTATGAAACACTGTCTGCCGAAACGTTTGTTTAAAGATATGTGTTTTTTAGACTTTTGCAAAATGAAAATGTCAATTCGCGAAGCGACCTTAAATTTGCAAAAGCCTTGCACGTCCGCCCGCATTGCGCTATGGCTTGCTGTTATGGGTAGTTAAGGTTTTTCATCTTTGTCTAGCTCATCAATTGCAAGCAGTATGTCCTTAATTATCCAACCGCGGATGTCGTGACTAATAATTGCGATGTCCTGCGGATAAAGTTTAATCCTACTGTCTTTTTTGAAATGCTGGTCGTCATTAATTGTCATATTAATATTCACATGATTTAGGCCGTCAGGCGCAACATCACTAATTTCAAATTTACTTAATGGTAAAGTGATATCTTTTTTTGCAATTCCTCCGTGGTGCTCAAATGAAACTCTAATATCGTTATACGCAGTTAGCCTACTGGAAGATCTTTTGTTCAATGTCTTGAGGAAAAGTATTTTGTCAGGAAAGGTCAATTTTGAGCGAGTCCATTTTTTATATTCCTCGTTAGGTTGATTTTCAAGAAAATGTTCGATGTCTAGAATGTCTTCGAAAGCGATTGGCGCGTCTTGCGTTTGCTTCGACCAAATATAGAGTGAAAGTACCTTGTCAATGTACACAACGACGTCACGAAACATAGAAAGAAAAGCGTTGTTTATTAATGCGTCTAGAATAATTTCTTTTCTTTTCGCTGGAGTCCTGTTGTCGACACGAGGAATGCCTGCAAATAAGTCTTCGCTCGGCAAATCTATTTCTCGCTCATGCAAAGAGCCGTAATGGTCGCTGAATAAAAAGGCCTCTATTTCAATTTTTTCTGCGAGTTCGCGTCCCCAGATGTCTGGATTTTGAGAAAATTGGTCAGAGGTTATTGTACGAAGAGTCATTTTTTTTATTTCGATTGTCTGTCTTAATTACCCATAACTAACAGATAACCGAAGTTTCAGATGTGAATTACTTCTTCTGATACTTAAAAGTTCCGCTAGCACTATCAACACGGATATTGGTAAAGCTGTAATACGTTTGTACCCTTATAAATGTACCTTCAATAGATTTTTTGCCGCTTATTAAACCCATGTAACTATAAGAGCTTTTAATACTCGAAGTTGAATTGGTAATTGTTGTGCTACTATTTCTGTTGGTTACCGAATCGCCGTTAATATCCCAGGCAACATTATCTATATATAAAGTTGAGTTGGATTTGTTTTTAATTCTTGCGTCGGCGGTATTACTGAATCCATCTTTTGTAGTTATAGTGTAAGTACCTCCACCTTCTTTAAGATGCGTTGATTTTTTTCCACTTTCTTCGTAAGTATAATTTCCGCTTTTTGGTTTTTTGCAGGCGAGTACAAACACTACTAAAAGCAATAGAATACAAGCTGGTAATAAATTTTTTTTAGTCTTCATTAATTTAAGGGTATTAACCAAATATAATAAATTTATGTTTAAGTTTTTTGTAATAAAATGAGCATTTCGTTAACGGAAGCCAACAAAAAAGCCGGGTCAAATGAACCGGCTTTTAAAAATTGAGTATAATTAATTTTATTTAGTTTCTGCGGCTTTTTGAGCAGCCTGTGCAGCTTTAATTTTTGCTTTAATGTTTTCTGTAGTTAAAGAACCTGGTCTTTCAATAGGAGAATTTGTAGCTCTATCCCAGATCAAACTTGCTAATACACCAAGAGAGCGGCTTACACCAAACAATACAGTATAAAAATCAAATTCGTACATACCATAATGCACTAATAGGGCACCTGAGTGAGCATCTACATTTGGCCAAGGATTTTTAATTTTCCCAGTGCTTTCTAAAATAGGAGGAGCAACTTCGTAAACCATTTGCACTATTTCGCAAATATCATCATGCTTAATATATGTTTTGTAAAAATCCTGTTGTGCAGTAAAGCGTGGATCTGTTTTACGTAACACAGCATGTCCGTAACCCGGAACTACTTTTCCTTCTGTCAACGTTTTTTGAATGTACTCTGCAATTTGTTCTTTAGTTGGTAAACCACCGCCTAAAGTTTCTTTTAATTCCATTATCCAGTTCAATACTTCCTGGTTAGCTAAGCCGTGTAAGGGCCCGGCAAGACCATTCATACCTGCAGCAAATGCTAAATACGGATCGCTTAATGCAGAACCAACTAAATGTGTTGTATGTGCAGAAACGTTTCCACCTTCATGATCAACGTGTATGGTTAAATATAAACGCATTAAACGTTTCATGTCAAACGCTTCGTAACCTAACATGTGAGCAAAGTTGGCTGCCCAATCTAATTTATGATCCGGTTCAATATGAATACCGCCTTTGTATTTACGACGATAGATGTATGCTGCAATACGCGGTAAACGCGCAATTAAATTCATGCTGTCTTCGTATGCATAATCCCAATAATCTTTTTTGCTCATGCCTTTTGCATAAGCTTTTGCAAAAACAGATTCTGTTTGCATAGCCATAACACCAATTACAAATTGGGTCATAGGATGCGTATCAGGGGGAAGTTGTTCAATTACATCAAATACATGTTTTGGAACGTTGTTACGTTTTGTCCACTCTGTAGTAATAAAAGTAACATCTTCCTGAGTTGGCAATTCGCCAACCAACATTAAGTAAAATATTCCTTCAGGTAATGGTTCTGTACCACCAACTGCTTTTGGCAATTTAGCGCGTAACTCAGGTATAGTGTAGCCTCTGAAGCGAATGCCTTCTTCGGGATCTAAACGTGAGGTTTCTGTAACCATGCCCACCATACCGCGCATACCTTGGTATACTTGCGCTACAGTGATCTCTCCTAATTTAACATCACCATGGTTTTTAACGATGTCTTTAATGTCGGCAGCTAAAGCAGTGGCTTTAACTTTAAATTTTTCTTTCAACGGATCCATTGGGATAATCTTTTATGGTTATAAATTTACAATCTGATCTTATATAAACAAAGTTATTTTACGTTATTTTAAATTTATTTTTTCGTCTCTGTCAGTTCGAGTGATTTTTTGAAAAAAATCGTATCGAGAACTGATTTTTCCGAAAATTCTTCTCGATATATCCTCCGCTAACGCTTCGGATTACTCGAAGTGACAGTGCCAATAGTTACGGAACAAACTTAAATGATTTTCCTAAATACCTTGCTGCACCGCCTAATTGCTCTTCAATACGTAATAACTGGTTGTATTTTGCGATCCTATCGCTACGGGATGCTGAACCTGTTTTTATCTGTCCACAGCTTAAAGCAACTGATAGATCGGCAATAGTAGTATCTTCTGTTTCGCCGCTTCTATGGCTCATAACCGAGGTATAGCTGTTAGTTTGAGCTAATTGTACCGCGTTGATGGTTTCGGTCAACGTGCCAATTTGGTTTACTTTTACAAGTATAGAATTGGCAACCCCTTTGCTAATACCATCCGCTAAACGGTTTACATTAGTTACAAAAAGATCATCACCAACCAGCTGAATTTTGTGACCTAAGGCATCGGTAACAGCTTTCCAGCCATCCCAATCATCTTCGCCAAAACCATCTTCTATTGAAATAATAGGATATTTTTTGCACCAGTCGGCCCAATAAGTAACCATTTGGGCCGAGGTTAATTTATCGCCGGTTGATTTTTTAAAGTGATATACTTTTTCTTTAGCATCGTAAAACTCAGATGCTGCGGCATCCATAGCAATAAAAATATCTTCACCGGCTTTGTAGCCCGCTTTATCAATGGCCTGCATTACTGCTTTAATAGCATCTTCGTTATTTTTAAAGTTAGGGGCAAAGCCACCTTCGTCGCCCACATTGGTGCTCATTTTAAGGCTTTTTAAAACTGCTTTTAAATGATGGAAGATCTCTGTACCCATACGTAGGCCTTCACTGAACGATTCGGCACCAATAGGCATGATCATAAATTCCTGGAAATCGATACCATTATCGGCATGCGATCCACCATTTAAAATATTCATCATGGGAATAGGCAATAGGTTAGCGTTTACACCGCCAACATAACGGTATAAAGGCGTTCTGCTTTCTTCTGCTGCTGCTCTTGCAACGGCTAAAGAAACACCTAAAATAGCGTTAGCACCAAGATTGGCTTTATTTGGAGAGGCATCTAATTCTATCATTTTTGCATCAATTTCTGACTGATCAAAAATGTACATACCTTTTAAATTCTCGCGAATGCTTGTGTTTACGTTATTTACAGCATGGTATACACTTTTACCCATGTAAATTTTCTTGTCGTTGTCGCGCAACTCTACAGCTTCGTGCGATCCGGTAGAAGCTCCTGAAGGAACAGCAGCACGGCCCATAATACCGTTATCGGTTACAACATCCACTTCAATGGTTGGGTTTCCGCGTGAATCTAGGATCTGGCGGGCAGTAATATTATTTATAAATGACATATTTTGGTAGGTTAAGGCTTTGAAATTAATAATTTTTTAGGAAACCGAATTTGTAAATTTTCAATAGTTTTTATTATTTCCTACAAATCTTTGCTTCCGGTTATAAAAGCCTTGTTTTTACGTATTTTTGGCATTCTAATTTTTATAAAATGAAAAAAATTATCACCCTGTTTTTATTTGCTTTTTTATCTTTTCAAAATTTTACGGCACAAGTAGATACATCTTTTTGGTTTGCGGCCCCTTTCGTTTCTCCGGATGCTGCAAATAGAAATCCTTATAAATTACATATTTATACTTACGGAGCCACTTCAACAACCATAAGGGTAAGACAACCCGCTGCAATAGCTCCTAATAAGTATGATACTACTTTTGTTTTAGGGCCGTATACTGCCTTTAGTTATACTTTTTGGAGAGACGCAGTAACATCTACAACTAATGGAGGTTATGATTCTCTTGAAGTAAAGCCATCTGATGTTGTATTGCCTTACGGTTTGTATATTTCTTCTACAAATGATGTTAGTGCGGTTTTTGATGTTGTTACAACGGGTAATAATCCAGAAACTTTTTCTTTAAAAGGATCAAGTATCGGAGCAGGTTTGGATTTTTATTGTCCTTTCCAACAGAAGGGAAATAACCAGACCTTGACTAACCTTGCGAATACTCCTCCCGGAATTGTTCAGCCAAAACAACAAATTAACATTGTTGCAACAAAAGCAAACACAACTGTGTCTATCACACCAAAGTGTAATATAATAGGACATTTGGCCAATATTACTTATACCATTTTCTTGCCAAATCCGGGAAGCGCTTACACTGTTGAAAATGCCTCCCAAACAACTACTGTTTTGGTAAATAATCTTTCAGGCAGCCGTGTTACTGCAGATAAACCAATTTCTATAACTGTTACCGATGATGCAGCCAAGGCTACTACAGGAGGTTGTTCGGATCTGATGGGTGACCAGATCGTGCCGGTAAATGTCCTTGGAACAGAATATGTTATTATAAAAGGAGATATGTTTGTAGGAGAAACTGATGGCGTGTATGTTGTTGCAACAAACAACAATACATCTTTAACTTTTGATGATGGTATTGTTACCACTACAGTAATAAATACGGGTGATACATATTTTTATAAGTCAATTCAGAACGTTACATCTTTAATTGCATCAAAAGATGTTTATGTAATGCATGCGAGTGGTATGGGCTGCGAAATGTCTGAAGATCTGGTGCCGCCTTTAGGCTGTTCAGGATCCGGGTTAACGCACATTACCCGTAATAACGGTATGTCATTTAACTTAAATGTTTATTGTAAGAGCGGTTCGCAAAACACCTTTACGTTAAATGGTTCTCCCACCTTAGTTCCTGCTGCTGCTTTCACACTTGTTCCGGGCACAGCTACTTTAATAGGAGGCCCGTATTATGGTGCTAAAATAAACTTGAGTCCCGCAGCTTTGCCAATAGGCTCTTATACGATCGCAAACAATGTAGGCGATTTTGGTTTGAGTATATGTAATGGCGGTGCTACAAGTGGTACTTTTTTTCACTACACGACAGTATTTCGTAAGCCAACTAATGTTGCTGCAGCAAACGATTTTTCCGTTTGTTCAAGCACAACTGCTGTTTCACTTAGTGGTACTGTTTCCGGTGTTACCAATACCGGAACTTGGACAACAGCTAACGGCACAGGGACGTTTGGTACATACACGTCTACATTAAATACAATTGCAACCAGTTATAATTTATCACCGGCTGATCAACTTCTTTCGGGAATTAAATTTTATTTAACTTCTACTGGAGATTGCGGACCAACAAAAGATTCTATAATTGTTACTTTAACGCCTTTGCCCCAAATGACCATTACACCCGCTACAACTATTTGTAATAACAATACCAACGCTATAGCCTTATCATCAACCTTAACAAATGCCACAAGCGGAACGTGGAGTAGCAGCGGCACGGGTGCATTCTTTCCATCAAACTCAGCGCCAAATGCTTCGTATACACCATCTGCGGGCGATCTTTCCTTTCCTACTTTTACTTTAAATTATGGTGCTACAAGTTTGTGCGGTGGTACTTTTGCAAGCGCAGTCTACACAATAATAACAGCTCCAACAGTTATTGCAACAACAAGTAGTAGTTTAATTTGTGTTGGACAGAACGCCACATTAACTGCAACTGGTGCAAATACATATTCATGGAACACATCATCAACTAATATATCTATTGTTGTTTCTCCAACAACTAATACTTTTTATACTGTTACAGGTACAACAAATGGTTGCAGCGACACATTTACAGTTACACAAAGTGTCTCACCATGCACAGGAATTGATGGCGCTACAATAAGTGATGATCTTTTGAAGATCTATCCAAATCCAAATAACGGCGAGTTTACCGTAAGTTCTGCTTTTGATCTTAAGTTAACGTTGGTAAATGAATTGGGACAAATGATAAAAAATATAACATTAAATCCTTCTAATAACAGAAGTATTTCTGTTACGCATTTAGCTAATGGGATTTATTTTATTACAGGTAAGGTTAATGATAAAAGCATTAACCAAAAGATCGTTGTTACAAAATAAGTCTTGTGTCACTTTTTGCTTGATATTTTTTTTGTCACTTTTGACGCGCAAAAGTAACCAAAACGCATTTGATCTTTTGAAGGAGATTTTTGCTTTCGCGACGTAGAACAGCGAAAGCAAAACCGCTGCCTCGCTAAGCTCACTTTCTGTGCGCCTAATCAACCAATCGCCTAGCTTAGCGCGCTAGCTATCTCTGCAAAAGATCAAGATCGAAAACTCAAACACCTAACCGCAAAGCTACATCGTAAATCTTTACGCGTAAGCAC
The DNA here is from genome assembly GCA_030681615.1 of Bacteroidota bacterium. GTDB lineage: Bacteria > Bacteroidota > Bacteroidia > B-17B0 > Aurantibacillaceae > Aurantibacillus. The sequence continues at coordinate 16,083 of JAUXSA010000145.1, read as the reverse complement.
ACCAAGTGAGTCGGCCTCATAAGATTTTGCGTAAAAAATCTTTGCCATTCAAATACGTCGGCTTGTGGGAATAGGGCAAACTGCCAGTGGCTGTTTGAGCCAGCATGTGCGTTGTAAAAGAAGTTTTTTGGTTGCTAACACACAGTCTCGCTCAATGCTTTGCATTGCCGTCATCAAGCAAAAAGTGACGACAGGAATAAAGGTTCAGGAATTGATATTAGTTGCAAATACACCCTTGATAGATACAGGGATACGCTATCCTCCGAATTAACAAAAAAGACTACTAGCATACTATTTTGCTAATAATTACGTTTATATTTGCAAGACGTGAAAACCTTAATTAAAATAACCTTTATAATTGCAGTATTATCTTTTATAATGTTCGACTTTTCGTCGTGCAAAAAAGATAAATTAATTACCGATTCAGGTGCAAAACTTCAATTCTCACAAGATTCCATTTTATTTGATACCGTTTTTACTACGATCGGTTCTTCAACAAGAAACTTTCGTATCCGAAACAAAAATAACCAACGAATTAAAATTTCTTCGATACAATTATTAGGAGGCAGTTCTTCTTCCTTTATTATCAACGTCGACGGCAGCAAAGGCACTTCTTTTGAAGATATTGAAATTGCAGCAAACGATAGCATGTATGTTTTTGTACAGGTAAACGTTAACCCTAACAATGCCAACTCGCCTTTAATTATTAACGATGCTATTCGTTTTAATGTGAACGGCAATGAGCAAAACGTTTATCTGGAAGCCTGGGGACAAGACGCCTACTATTATAAACCTACAGATGCAATTAAATTTAGCGACGGCAGTTACTTTCCTTATTCAAGAGTGAGTGAATCGGATAATGCCACAGTTGTGTTTTTTAATGATAAGCCGCACGTTATTACAGGTTATTTGGTTGTTGACTCAACTCAAAAATTAATTATACAGGCAGGCGCGCGTATTTACATGAATTACAAAGCCGGGCTTTGGGTATTCAGGTATGGTGAATTAAAAGTATTAGGACAAAAAGGTAACGAGGTTATTTTTACAGGCGCGCGACGCGAAAAGGAATATGCAGATGAACCGGGGCAGTGGGACAGGATCTGGATAAACGAAGGAAGCGTTAATAATGAGATAAATTATGCCATCATTAAAAACGGTTACGTAGGTGTGCAGGCAGAATTGTTTGGCAATAATTTTAATGAGCCACGCCGTTTAAAAATAACCAACACAAAAATTCAGAACATGAGCTTGTGGGGCTTTTATGGTTTGGGTTATAATGTGTATGCAGGCAATAATGTAATTAGTAATTGCCAGGAACATTCTGTGAATTTAGTACTGGGAGGTAAGTACACCTTTTTACATTGCACCTTTGCTAACTTTTGGGAGAAAGAAAATTCGCGTGATAAACCTACCATTAATATCAATAACCATACTGATAGCCAGGTATTGCCTTTAGACTCTGCTTACTTCGGCAATTGTATAGTAGACGGTCTTTTGTCAAACGAAATAAGTTTAGATCTTGATTATTCAGATGTTGGTTTTCAGCCAAAACATATTTTTAGTAATTGTTGGTTAAAAACAACCATAGATGTTTCGGATGGCGCACATTTTATAAATAATAAAATTGGTACCGGTAATTTAGCTTTTAACGATTATAAGAATTACAATTTCCAGGCAACTAACGAAGCGCAAATAAAAGGATTTACACACCCAAAATGCACTACTGATGTTTTAAAATTTCCTTTTGACCTGAATGCTATGCCACGCAATACTTCCAGTGTAACTATTGGGGCATATGAGAATTGATATATTGTCATTCTAATGTCACCAAAATAGCGCTTGCAGCCTATCTCTTTTCGCTGTAAATTTGCAGGCAATTAATGAACCCAATTTCAACTTCACCACACAAACAAATTATTTACTGGTTATTGACTGGTTGTTTTTTAATTTACATAATGGTGGTAGTGGGTTGTTTAACGCGCTTAACACACTCAGGCCTTTCTATTACAGACTGGAATTTTATGGGCTCTATACCACCGGTAAATGAACAAATGTGGCAGGAGCGTTTCGCGAAATATCAGCAAAGCCCCGAGTTTGAAAAAATAAATTACAACATGACCTTGCAGGAATTTAAACCCATCTTTTGGTGGGAATATATTCACAGAACAATTGGCAATACGATGATGTATATTTTTGCCATTGGTTTTGTTTATTTTTTAATAAAAAAGAAAATAAAAAAGAATATGGTGCCTGGTCTTATCCTGTTGTTTATTATGGGAGCCATGCAGGCCGTTATTGGCTGGTGGATGGTTTACAGTGGTTTGCGTGATAAGCCTGCTGTTAGTCATTACAGGCTCGCAACGCATTTAATGAGTGCCTTTACATTATTTGCCTTTACATTTTGGTTTGCGTTGAGGTTAATATATCCAAAAGAAAATGTTGAGGTATCTGAAGGGAAAAAATTAAAAACAGCAACTGTTGTTTTTTTCTGCATACTTATTTTTCAAATTATTTTTGGTGCTTTCACCGCCGGTTTTGTTGAAGGAAATGATTCTCATATTCGTCCGGGACATATTTTTAATACCTGGCCAAAAATGGGTGACGAATGGATGCCCGACCAAGTAACCATGAAAGATTCTTTTTTTGAGAACATGTTTGAGAATGCCAGTGGTATACAATTTGTACACCGCACAACAGCATTTATTATTGTGGCATTAATTTGTTTTATCTGGTACAGGTCAAACAAATTACAATTAACCAGGCAACAGAATACAGGTATTACTTTGTTGGTGTATGGCGTTACTATACAGTTTATTTTGGGTATTTTAACTTTATTATACCAGGTTCCGGTAGTTATGGGTGCTTTGCATCAAACAGGAGCCTTCTTTTTGTTTTTAAGTTGCATATATTTGCTCTTTCATTTATTTAATAAAAAAGCAACAAGCTAGTGGACGATTTTTTTAATACAGAACAAAGCAGTTCAGGTGGTTTTCCTCCTAAACCTGTTGTGGCTCAAAAAAGTCAGAATGCTTTGGTGCGCTCATTAATAAGTTTATTTGTTTACGGGTTAATGTTCTATTTTTTATTTGGCCAAAACCTCGCATACATTGCAGCAATTTTATTAGTAATTATCATTCATGAAATGGGGCATTTTGCCTTTATGAAATTATTTAATTACAGTAATGTAAAAATATTTATAGTTCCGCTATTAGGCGCTTTTACAACAGGAAAAAAACAACAGGTTTCACAAGCGCAATTAAGTTTAATAATTTTAGCTGGCCCGGTACCGGGTATTATTATTGGAAGCATTTTATTTTGGCTGAACATAGATATTCAAAACGAAACTTTAAGATTGTTGGCAAATACGTTTTTAATCATCAATCTTTTAAACTGTTTACCTTTTTATCCTTTAGATGGTGGTCGTTTAATAGAGACATTATTCTTTAAAGAAAATCATGTTATTAGATTAGTGTTTGGTATTATTTCTATTGTTTGTTTGTTAGCGCTCTTTCTTTATGCTAATAGTTTGATCATGATGGTTGTTCCCGTATTAATAGGACTAGAGATCTACAACGAAAGTAAGCATCAAAAAATACGTGATTATTTACGCCAGGAAAAAATTAATTACCATACCGATTATGAGAATTTGCCGGATAAAGATTATTGGTTGATCCGTGATTGCCTGATCATGTCTTTCCCAAAAAAATATGCCAGCATACAACCTGGGAAATACGAGTACACCATTGCAGAGCCTTTATTGGTTCAGCATACAACGGCAGTGTTGCAGGTTAATTTAAAGTCGGATCTGAATGTATTTAAGCGTATTTTGATCGTATTATTCTATATCCTGATCTTTGCAGCGCCTATTGCCCTGATACTATTGAATACACGTCCGTTATAATTTTTTTTCCTATGTTTCTATGTGTTTAAAATTTCTCTGTTTCCCAATTTGAGGTCTATTGGCATCAAATTTGAAAGAGTATATTTGTAGAAACTAATATTATGTGTTTTTCAGCAGGAGCAAGTTTTGGCGCAGCAGCGGTTTTAGGTGGCATGGGTATTTTAACTTTACGAAAAGTTAGTACACGATCACAATTAATGTATGCAAGTATTCCTTTTGTATTTGCCATACAGCAGGTAAGTGAAGGTTTGTTATGGCTATCATTATCTTATGCAGGTTACGAAGCCTGGCAAACACCTGCAACCTATTTCTTTCTTTTTTTCGCGCAGTTCTTGTGGCCAATTTGGATCCCCGCCGCCATACTTTTAATGGAACGAAGCAAACGACGACAAAAACTCTTATGGATCCCAGTTGTTGCTGGTGTAATAGGATCATCCATTTTAGCATACCGAATGATCTTTAATTTGGTTTACTCTCAAATTGAAGATCACCATATTTCGTATGTTATTGGATCAACTCAGGGGCAGATGATAGTAAGCAGCATCATGTACGTTATAGCTATTCTTGCTCCAAGTTTTATTTCATCAGCAAGAGGAATAAAATCAATCGCATTTTTACTGGTTATCTCGTTGTTAGCAACAAAAATAATGTTTGAAGCCTATTTAATTTCTGTATGGTGCTTTTTTGCGGCAGCCATCAGTATTTTAATTTATCGTGTATTGAAGTTAGAACAGGAAGAAGTTTATGAAGTGAATAAAAATTTGCAGCATAAAACGGATTGATAATAAAACCAATTAGGCACAAAATGTCCCTCTCTGGAGAGGGTGACCGGAGGGTGGGAGAGGAAATAAATAATTTAAAAACATTTACTATCCTCCTCCGTCCTTCGGACACCTCCTCCAAAGGAGGACAATTTGTTCTTTACTTTATCTTCAACCTCAATCCCAAATACAACATTCTTCCATAAATAGGTCCCCAAACCATACTAGCATCAAAATATTTATTAAAGGGCAGATCGCTTGAAACTATTGGATTTGTTTGTTTATAGTTCAACGCATTTTCTACTCCTAAATAAATATTAAAATCTGCTTTTGATATTTTGGTTAAATAAGTTATCTGTCCTAATACATTATAAAATTCAGGAGAGTATTCTCCGCGCTGAAGATCTGTAGGATTAGTTGTTGTAGAAGGTAAACGTTTAGCGCCGTTGTATTGCCCAGTAGCATCAAATTGCCAGTGACTGTTCTTTGTTTCGTAACTAAAGTTAATAAAGGCACGGTGTTTTGATACCATAGCTTTTTGCATTAAACCCTGTTTAAATTCCATTTTTGTATCTACATAACGGTAAGCAGTTTTAATAAAGAAACGTTTTTTTGGTTCCATATTAAATTCAAACTGCATGGTGTTAGAGTAGGAGGGGCCATCTAAATTATAGATCAACACTTGTTGCGTGTTATTATCCACATCAACCACTACCTGATCTTTAAAATCAGTACGATACACATCCAAAGTAATATAAGCATCACGGTAATTGACTTTAAACTTTTGTGTATAGTTCAAACCGTAATTATAACCTACTTCTGGTTTTAAACCATAAGGCATGCTAAGATCAGAACTTTGTACGATCCATTCTCTTGATGAGGCCATTAAATAAGAATTGTCCGAAAAAATATTAGCAGTGCGCAAAGCCCTGCCACCACTAAAACGAAGTACCGAATTTTGTGTAAATGCATAACGCAAATGTAAACGCGGGGTAAAGAACAAACCGTAATAATTATGGTAATCTGCACGAATGCCGGCAATGACATTAAATTTTTCGCCACGGTTGTGTGCAAATTCTAAAAATGTTCCTGCAACCTGGTCAAGGCGTTTGTATTTATACAATTCAAATGTTTCATTTACAGCATCATTTAAAAAACTGGCACCAATCTTATAAGTATTGTCGGTTGTTCTAATTATTCCCTGGAAAATGTAGTTGGCATAAAATGTTTTTTGCAAGCCTGTGTAATTATTATTGCCATAAAAATTAACCTGATCGTGGTTTAAATATGAAAGCTGTAAACCCATACTGGTAGCGGGTTTTTTCCTAAATACAAAACCTGTTTTACTATACACTTCCCATCTTTCATTATCAATACCAATTTTGTATAACGGCACCGTATCGTTATAATTTTTGATCGTCTGTTTAAATTGTCCACCATTGCGAGTATCTTTTAAATACGACCCACCAAACTGCGCTTCAAAACTTTTACCATTATTGTAAGCGTATTTATTCATAAAATTATATTGCTTACCGGTTGGTATATCTGCAAACCCATCGCCATTAAAATCCTGCACCAATGGATTGTAACTTACATGATTTAAAAGCCCTACTGCAAATTTTTGATTAACGCGATGCGCTAAATTTAAATTGTATTCATTTCTTCCGTTCTCGTTACCATAAGCATTAAAATTTACTTTATCAGAATGCTCGGGGTTTTGAAGTTCTGTATTTATCTGTCCGGTAAAACTTTCGTAACCATTTATCACAGAGCCTGCACCTTTACTTAATTGTATAGATTGGATCCATGTGCCGGGTATAAAAGTGAGCCCGTAATTTCCGGCAAGGCCGCGCATGTAAGGCATGTTCTCTTTTGTAATTTGCGCATATTGTCCCGAGAGCCCCAACATTTGAATTTGTTTTGTTCCGCTAACGGCATCTGCAAAATTCACGTCAATACTTGGGTTGGTCTCAAAACTTTCCGACAAATTACAACAGGCCGCTTTCATGAGCGAGCGCTCATTTAATATCTCTGTTTTAATAGGATTCAAATAAGAAATTTCGGTACCGTTTGTGTAATACACAACTTGTACTTCCTGCAGATCAACGCCATTCTTTAATACAAGTAATAGATATTTACTTGTATCGGTTACGCTAACGGTATCGCTCTTGTAACCAATAGCATTAATAATAAGGCGATCGGTTTGCGGAGAAGTATTTAATTTAAAATTTCCGTTCTTATCTGTAGTGGTGGCAATGGAAGTTTTATCCCATACCAATGTAACGCCTGGCACAACTGTGGTATCCTTCTTTTGAGAGATCTCAACCACCTTGCCTTTAACTTGCGCTTTAACGCATAGTATATTTACTATGCTAAATAAAGCAAGTAAATACCTGATCTTCATGTTTTACTTTTTAGGAAGCTCACATTTTTTATCACGGTATTTACAGCAATCAGGAAGATTGTTGTACTTCGCATCATTGCCCTTAACTGCGCCAACATCATGTCCGCTGGCGGCAATAGCTTTTTCAATTTGTTCTATTGAAACTTTATCTGTTTTGTAAGTTACAGTAAGAGCCTGTGTAACTTCATCCCACACGGCCAGTTTCACGCCTTTAATATCGGCGGCGTTCTCAATACGTTTTTTACATTCTTCGCAATTACCTTTTACCGAAATAGTAGAGGTTTTTACAACGCTTTTATCCTGTGCGTTTGATGTTAATGTTATAAATAATGCTATAAATAATATAATAGTTCTCATTTTATTTTTTTTAATGGTTAATAATTTTTGTAATAAAAAATTGCCGGGTAGATACCGGTTAACCATTAAATTCTGAGTACAGAAGTAGAAATGACCAAAGTAGTTTGAAGCTTTGGCGGAGGTGATTTTAAAGAAGCAAAATTAGAACGGGTAGGAGCCATGTAAGTATGGCCCGCAAAAGGAAGGGCTACATAAAAAATATCGCAAAAATTCTTTACAACATCATAATTGTTAAATTGTTTAAGTGTAAAGTCGGGGTTACTTTTAAGTACCACATTCTCGTCCTTGCAGCAATCGTCATCTTCAGGTATTGAATGGTCTTCCTCTCCGCCACAGCAACTGGTACCTTTAACAACGTAATTTATTTTTTCAAGTTCGCCACCACAATAATGTAAATAAATTGGAATGCCAACAGCCGAAATAACATAGGCTGTTACAATTAAGCCGAATAAATATTTTTTAAGGGAGTTGATATATCAAAGTTAACAAGAAAATGTCAAAGAACTGCTTTGGGGCTTTCATTTTTTGTTAAATGATTAAAAAAACTCGTCATCGCGAGGAGGATACGGCGAGGCGATCTCAACCAAAGGTTAATTCTTCTGTGTTTTAGATTGCTTCGGGTGAAAAACCCTCGCAATGACGGATAGTCTTATATTTGTTTTGTATATTTAAACAGAAATTAGTTAATTTGGCTAATTGTAGAAATTTAACCTTTAATACATTTATATGTCAGTTTGGAGAGTAAAACCCATATCAGCTTTTGAGGCTGAGATGAAAAAAAGCGATTTAAAACGTGTTTTAACAAGATGGGGCTTAACATCCTTAGGAATTGGAGCTATTATTGGCGGCGGTATATTTACTTTAACCGGTATCGCTGCTCATGATTTTGCCGGCCCCGCTTTAGCCCTATCGTTTGTAATTGCGGGTATTGGTTGTTTATTTGCCTCTTTATGTTATGCCGAATTTGCTTCTGTTCTTCCTGTAGAGGGCTCAGCTTATTCGTATGCTTACGGCACTGTTGGTGAATTATTTGCCTGGTTCATAGGATGGAATTTAATTTTAGAATATATGATGGGTGCCACAACCGTTGCGGTTGCATGGAGCGGTTATTTTGTAAAACTATTACACTTATTTGGAATTGATTTTCCTATTTGGTTATGTAATGATATGACCACTGCTGCTGAAAAATGTGCAGAGTTAGGAATGGCAGCACCGGGTTTTGCATTTAATTTACCCGCATTTTTAATTACCTGGGTGGTAACAGCAGTTTTAGTTAAAGGTATTAAAGAAGCAGCAAGCACAAATAACATTATTGTAGTAATAAAAATTGCTGTTGTATTGTTTGTAATAATTGTTGGTGCATTTTATATTAAGACGGAGAACTGGACGCCTTTTATTCCTGAAAAAGTTCCGGTGCTTGATGATGCGGGTGCAGCAACCGGTAAATTTACTTTTGGTTTTGGCGGTGTATTAACAGCTGCTACCATTGTGTTTTTTGCTTATATAGGTTTTGACGCTGTATCTACACAAGCAGGTGAGGCTATTAATCCTAAAAAAGATGTGCCATTTGCAATTGTTGCTTCGCTTGTAATTTGTACTGTTTTATATATTTTAGTTTCACTGGTTTTAACCGGCATGGTAAAATATGATCAGTTAGATAAAGCTGCTCCTGTTGCATCTGCCTTCTCGGGCATAGGTTTAAACTGGGCGGTGTTCTTTATTACTATTGCCGCTACAGCCGGTTTAACTTCTGTAATGTTAGTAATGATGTTAGGACAAACGCGTATCTTCTTAGGCATGGCAAAAGACGGATTATTGCCAAAAGGTATGTTTGGTGCATTACATCCGAAATTTAAAACACCATATAGAAGTACTATTTTAGTTGGGGCTATTGTTTCTATTATAGCTGCTGTAACGCCAATTGGCAAGATCTCTGAAATGTGTAGTATGGGAACTTTATTAGCCTTTGCAATGGTATGTGTGGCTGTTATGATGTTACGTTACAAAAAGCCTGAACTGGACCGTCCTTACAAAACACCGGCGCTTTATTTAGTTGGAACTTTAGGGGTATCGTTCAATATATTCTTAATGATGTTTGTAAGGCCTGAAACCTGGGTGGCATTTTTGATCTGGGGTACTTTAGGAATTATTGTTTATTTTCTATATAGTAAACGAAACAGTAATTTAGAAAAGAGTAAAGACAAAGAAGTCGACTTTTTATAAGCTAAACGAATTAGTTTAAAACAAAAAAGCGGATCAATTTGATCCGCTTTTTTTATTTCATTTTTATCAGATCTTAAAATTGAAAGTATAATAACTGTTATTTTTAGAAGGAAATTGTGCTTTAATATCTATAGAGTTGGCTAGATCTTTTATTAATTCTAGCCCAAGCGTTTGTTTATAGCCAAGATCTTTAAAATCAAAACCCGGACCATTATCACCTATCTTTAATTCTATTTCATGTTCCTTATCTTGTTTCAGACTAATTAAAACTTCATAATCCTTTGATCCTGCAGAAGCATATTTTATTGAATTAAGAAGGATCTCAGAAATGATCAACCCAAGGTGAATAGCTTTTTTTGTAGAAATTAAAAAGGCAATGTAACGCACATCTACTTTAAAATTATGATTGATCTGCGGGTAAGTTACCCGAAATTCTATAACCAATGCTTTAATGTATTCTGAAAGATTTATTTGAGAGAACTCGTTACTTTTCTCAAGCATATCGTGGATCTTAAGCATCGAGAATATGCGTTGTTCATATTCTTCCAATAAGGCTTTTGATTCTTCATTTGTAACACGTGCTTTTCTTAAACGCATTAAACTGATCAGAATAGAGAAATTATTTTTTACACGATGATTGATCTCTTTTAATAAAAGATCTTTTTCGCGAAGCGTTTTTTCTAGTTTTTCTTGTACGGCACGTCTTTTACGACTTTCTAAATTTGATGCCATTACAAAAGATACACTTAAACAGAACTTAACTTCTTCTTTTGTAAATTGTTTTTGATTACCGGTTTTTTCATAACACATTACACCAATCAACTCGCCCGATATTCTTAAAGGAATGTCGAGTAAAGTATAAATATCGTGTTGCGGAGCATAATCCTTACTAAACTCTTTTGTGTATGAATGTGTGCGAATATCCTCGGCAATAATGATCTCGTTTGCCACAAGTGCTTTAAAATAGGTAGGGTAATCCTTTTCTAATAATATACTATTCTTTAAAAATTTTTTTGTGCGGGTATCAAATTCTCCAATTGAAACTAAAGCAGAATGATCATGGTTAAAAAGCCACACATTCATTCTTTCCATTCTTAAACAATGCAAAATACGTTTTGCAAAGTCTTCCATAATAGCATCAATATCATTTGGTTTTAAGAAATGAATTTTTGATAAACTATTTAACTCTTCTAAAAGATTAATTTCTTGTTCTTCAACCATGAATTTAAAATCTTAATTAAAGATAAAATAATCTTTTATAGAAACAAATCTATTTAACATTAATGAAGTTGATGGAACACGGATTTTACTAATCTATACTGATAATATAACCAGGTTATAAAAGAGTGTATAAAATAAAAAAATATGGACGGATCTGTTAAATTAGTGTCGTCTGTGTTCAATCATGTTAGCTTAACTTCTGGTAGGTTTGCCACCACCTGTCGGGAATTTCATTACTGATGGCCAGTTCGTAATCTTTATAACTACAAGGGATCAGCGTATGACGCTCAAATTTGAGGTCTTTGTGAGGTGGGTACGGAATTTCCATCCACCAGCGGTCGCTTTTTTTACTCTTGTAAAAATTTATCTCATATTTATCGTCCTGCAACACTACGTGAAAGCGGATATAATCTGGATTGGTGCGACTAGGAAAATCATTTTTACGGTTATAAAATCCATCAAAGAAACACCAGATCATTTGCGCAGCAAGATGCGCAGTTTTTCCATTCTCATCCAGCTTTGGATTTATTTCATAAATGCCAACAGATGATAATTTGTCGTTCATACCAGCGTAGCGCATTATCTGGCAAGCTTCTTCTGCATAAAAACCATTTGGCGAAGCATTTGGATTTGCAGGCGCATCAGAATGTTTTATTGACGAAATATCAAATGTAACCATGTCCGACTGACGAATAATAGGTTCGGCATCTTCTATCTTATCGCGGATCTGTCCTAAACGGTAAACATCAAAATACAAACGGTTCATCATTTGCAAACTATTCTGATCTACCAAATAAGTTTGATAGCCAATGTTGCTGTAATTAAAAAGGTAATTAGGCTGATGTAAAATTATTTTCCCTAAATAAGAATTGTTAGTAATGTCTTCATCTGGATTTCCAAGATCGAACATACTGTCGATAGCTGTAACATTAATGGTTTGCTCGAGGTCTTTATAGCCCAGGAACTGCGCGTAAGTCAGATCCTGTGAGCCACCAATAATAACGGGGATAATGTTCTTACGGATCAAATTATCTACTGTGCTTCTTAATGCAAAAAAAGTATCTTCGGTAGTGTGCCCTGCATTTATATTTCCAAGATCGGCAACTTTAGAAGAAAAACCTGTATCGTAAAGTTTGTATAAAAATTCGCGTACGGCATCCGGCGCCAGTTTGCTGCCTTCGTTATTTTCAGAATTCCTGTCTTCGCAAACACCAATTAATGCAATATCAATTTCTTCAAGATCCGGAAAATTATCCTGCTCACGGTAAATAGTAAAGAGGTTACCCATTTGGGTCTCTTTTAAATTATAGTTGTTTAAAATGTTACTAGTATCAACCGGACTAAAAAAATGGGCAATATCGCTCATGCTTATATGAATTTTACTTAAAAATAGGTTTCATTTGAAAGGGAAAGGGGGGCAAGGGCTATTTTATATTAACAAGGGGATATTAGGAACTCATGGACACTACTACGAATGCGAATCTTTACGAATTTACGAATCAGGTATTTGTTGCGATTCGTAGATTCGTACCAATTCGTATTTCGTAGAAATCAATCTTATTGTTAAAATTTTCAAAAACTATTTGGAGGTATCAATTTTATATTTAACTTTGTACCTCAAAGTGCTTTAACATGGAAAATCAAAAGGAACATCTGGAAGCCCTAAAAGATATTAGGCAGTTAATGAAACAATCTAACCGCTTTTTGTCGTTAAGCGGTCTTTCAGGAATTTTTGCGGGTATATATGCTTTAATTGGCGCTTTTGCCGGACATAAAATTATTCTTCATTATGTTTTAACAGAGAACGTGAATGGTTATTCTGAAAAAGGTTACCGCGAGATGCTTATCATGTGTATTATTATATGTGGGCTGGTTTTGGGTATGTCTTTAATTACTGCTTACATACTTTCGGCGCGTAAAGCAAAACGGTCGGGCTACAAGTTATTCGATCACACAGCATGGAAATTATTAATTAATATGTTCATACCGTTGGCTGCCGGAGGTTTGTTTTGCATTGCTATGTTGTTTCACGGTGGTAGTTTTATTGTTTTAGTAGGACCCGCAATGTTGATCTTTTACGGACTGGCTTTAGTTAACGGCAGTAAATACACCTTACACGAAATTCGCTACCTGGGCTGTATGCAGCTTGTATTAGGAATCCTTTCCTGCTTTTTTCTTAACTATTGGTTAATATTATTTTGGGCCTTTGGATTTGGGGTACTACACATTATTTATGGCACAATCATGTGGTTTAAATATGATAGAAAATAAGTAACAGGACTAACGACTTAAGACTAAAATCTAACGATTGAAATAAAATGATCAACCCCAACATACATAAACTTCACAAAGCCTTCGAGAGTAGGGTGAGGCTTGGTATTATGAGCGTTTTGATGGTGAATGATAAAGTAGATTTTAATTCTCTTAAAGATCTGTTACAGGTTACCGATGGCAATTTAGCAAGTCATGCAGCCGCTTTAGAAAAAGAAGGGTTTATACATATTAAAAAAGAATTTATTGGTAAGAAAACTTCAACTACTTACAGCGCCACAAAAATTGGTGTAAAAGCGTTTGAAGACCATTTAGATGCCCTTGAAAAATTAATTAAGAAACTGGATTAAAAAAATTTAAATAATTACTTTGAAATGCAAAGTGCTTTAGGTGTAATTGGAATAACTCTACTCGTAATACTTTCGTTGGTGTTGGTAGTTTTTGCAGTACTGGATCTTGTAAAACCAAGAACAGTTGGTAGTAAAATAACTGCTGGCACAGTATTTAAACGTATTGCAGAGATCTTATTCATTTATGTTTTTCCCGGCATTGGTATTATAATGACCGATCATAAATGCGAAGAACATCCTTTTCAAACCGAGAGTATTACAACTGCCTATACACTTTGGATCTTATTTGCGCTTGCGTACGCTGCATCACGTTATTTTAAGAAACAACTTTCACCCATATTAATAACATTAGTTGCAAGTATGATGGTACTCGGACTACTATTTTGTTTTACCATTTGTGTGCATTTTACATCAATGGCTGCTGTTGTAGTTTTTCCGGGATTTAATTTATTATATATCTCGCCATTCCTGTGTTTCTTTTATTTGCTAAAAGAGATCATCCGCTTAAACAAATACCTGAAAGAATATTTAGAGAAACAAGATACCAATGCTGCTAATATTATAAATGCGTTTTACAATTCTATTTATCAAAATCATTTAGGTTTTGTAACTGTATTAATAGCGCCACTATTATTAATTATACAAGCGGCTTTATTTTTAGTTGGTCAACAGCCAGATTCTGTTATTACCCAATTTACCGAAAGCTGTGGCTATTTATTATCAAAGTACCAGGATTGTTCTTGTGGTGGCGGTCATTACTTATGTTCTATTGCAGCAAACGGTAATAAAAAATTAGTAAAACCTACACGTTTTGGTGTAAGGGCAAACGAACGTATTGTAGTAAACAGGCAATTATTGGTTGCCAATGCTTTTGAAAATTGGTTAGAAGAACATATACCAAAAATGCACAAAGTTATAAGAGGTTCATACGATGCCTGCAATATTCCTGTTAATGAGTGGTCAAAGCATAAGCGATTTGCTAATGTACTTTACATGTTTATGAAACCTTTAGAGTGGTTGTTCTTAGCCTGGTTGTATCTATTCGATAAAAGACCGGAGGATAGAATTGCCAAACAATATTATCCAAAACAAGAACTGAATATTTATTTAAAAGAAAATAATTATGAAGGATCTAACTAAAATAAGAATTGCTATAACTGTATTTGTTGTATTACTTATACTTAGTGGCATAACAGCTTTTCCATTAAGAACAGAAATGGAGTTTTTAATTGCACACAAAAATTCTTTTCCTGATGCTTTGGCGAAATGGATAGAAACAGTTTATAATGCAGTGAAACAAACACCAGATGTAGTTTTATATGGTACCGATTGGCTGGCTTTTGCACATATTATTATTGCTTTATTTTTTGTACCTGTTTATATTGATCCTGTCAGGTATAAAGCTAATTTAATTGTGGCTATGACAGCCTGTGCCGCTGTGTTTCTTTTAGCTTTTATTTGTGGGCCAATAAGAGGAATTCCATTCTTTCACCAATTAATAGATTGTGCTTTTGGTTTAATAGGATTTTTCCCTTTGTATTTCGTTTTCAGAAAAATTGGTCAATTAGAAAAGTCAAAATATAAAATAAAGTAACATGCATACAACAAAAAAAATAATTACCTGGGTTTGCTTATTCGCAATTGCCATGGGCTTTATGGAAAGCGCTGTAGTAATTTACTTACGTGAATTATATTACAAAGGTGGTTTTGAATTTCCTTTAAAACAGATCTCGCCTTTTGTTGCCAAGGTTGAATTCTTCCGCGAGATAGCTACCATTATTATGCTTGTTGGTTGCGGTATTATGGCGGGCAAAACTAAACTGCAGCGTTTCGCCTATTTTGTATTGGCCTTCGCTATCTGGGATATTTTTTATTATGTATTCTTATATGTTTGTTTGGGCTGGCCGCAAGCCTTAAACACCTGGGATATTTTATTTTTAATTCCTGTGCCATGGGTTGGTCCGGTGTGGGCACCTTGCCTTTTATCGTTATTAATGATCGTTGGTTCGGTATTTATAATTTACAAGGTAGACGGTCAACCAAATTATAAAGTAGGTCGCCCGTTCTGGTGGCTTTTAATTTCGGGTGCAGTTGTTTGTATTGTTTCTTTTATGTGGGATTACCTTTGTTCTATTAAAGGCGATTGTTGGTCTATTGGATCTGATAAAAATTTATTCTCTGAAGTTGATACATATGTACCAACGGAATTTAATTACCCTTTATTTTTTATCGGTTTTTTCTTAATGCTTTTTCCTGTTGCTTATTCAATGTATATATCACTTAAAAAAAAATAAAATGAAAAGAAACGATTGGTTACTGATTGCCTCGGCAATTATTTTTAGTATTTTGTTTTACAAACAAGCCACCGGCATAAATTATTTATTATTTACCGGACTAGTAACATCTTTAATAGCTTATTTTAACCCTGAAAACATTAAAAGGTCGACCTGGTGGTATTATGCTTCGGTAACCAATCTGTGCGGTTTTGCCGTATTTTATTGCAACAGTAATTTATCAGTATTTGCATGTGTATTGGCACTATTCGTTTTTTCGGGTAAAAGTTTTAATTACAAAAACTCTATTATTGTTAATCTG